>DAOTVR010000265.1:0-3996 GCA_034436315.1 Anaerolineae bacterium | reverse complement strand
ACGAAAGCGCTAGAGGCTGTAGCCAGCCGCGAAGCGATGAAGGTGGTGCTCCTGCCCGGGCGCGGTTGACGTTTTTGCCCTCTCGGCAAAGAGGGATTATCCTTTATGGAAACGTAGTGCAAAAATGGTAAGTTGTTGGGTTTGAGCGTCATGGTTGCAAGATGAAAGCGAACGAGCGAGTAGCCACGCGCCTGGCGGG
Source organism: Anaerolineae bacterium (assembly GCA_034436315.1). Taxonomy (GTDB): domain Bacteria; phylum Chloroflexota; class Anaerolineae; order UBA1429; family UBA1429; genus DAOTVR01. The sequence goes on along the minus strand of DAOTVR010000265.1, from coordinate 3,797 downwards.
CTTGCCAACCAAACCGGGCGTATACCTCATGCGGGATGCCCATCAGCGCGTTATTTACGTGGGCAAAGCGGTGAACCTGCGCAATCGGGTGCGCTCTTACTTCCAGGATTCTGCCGAACACTCCCCCAAAACAGAGCGCCTTGTAGCCGAGGTGGCCGATTTGGAGTGGATCGTCACCGGCTCTGAGCTAGAGGCGTTGGTCCTGGAGTGCGAGCTCATCAAGCGCTATAGCCCACGCTACAATGTGCGCTTCAAAGATGACAAGCGCTATCCTTATATCAAGATCAGCGTGCAAGAGGATTTCCCGCGCGTCTATATGGTGCGCAACATGGTGCGCGATGGGGCACGCTACTTCGGTCCCTTTACCTCCTCCCAGACGGTGTATCAAAGCCTGGAAGTGTTGCGCAGGTTATTTCCCTATCGCACCTGCGAGCGAGAGATCACCGGCAAAGATCGCAGCCCCTGCCTTTATTACCACATCAAGCGCTGCCTGGGCCCTTGCATCGGGGCCTGCACAAAGGAAGACTATCGCGCGGTGATCGAGCGGGTGTGCCTCTTCCTGGAGGGCAAACAGGAGGAGATCGTTGAGGATTTGCGCACCAGGATGCAGCGCGCGGCCGAGGATCTGCAATTTGAGCGCGCAGCGGAGATGCGCGACCAGATCGCGGCCATCACCCAGATCATTGAACGGCAACGCATCATCTCCGGTCACCTGAACGACCATGACTTTATCGCCTTGGCGCGCGACGATGGACAGGCCTGTGTACAGGTCTTTTTCGTGCGCGGGGGCAAGCTGATCGGTCGGGAGTATTTCGTGCTCACAGGCACCCAAGGCGAAAAGGATTCGGAAGTTATCGCCTCGTTTGTTAAGCAGTTCTACGATGAAGCGGCCTACGTGCCCCCAGAGGTGCTGGTACAAAGCGACTTGGATGAGCTGGCCGTGATCGAAGAATGGCTGCGCCGCAAACGGGGCTCCAAGGTATTGCTCAAGGTGCCCCGGCGAGGGGAAAAGCGCGAGATCATCCGCCTGGCTGCGGAGAACGCCGCCGAGACCCTCTCCAAGTTGCGCGCTGAATGGGAGGCGGATACTAACAAGCATGTAGAGGCATTAACAGAGATCCAGCGAGCGCTGAACTTGCCCTCTCCGCCAGCGAGAATTGAATGCTACGATATCTCTAATATCCAAGGCACCTCGGCTACCGGCAGCATGGTCGTGTTCACCAAGGGCGTCCCCGAAAGGCGGGATTACCGGCGTTTCCGCATCAAGACCGTCGTTGGTGCCGACGACTTTGCCTCCATGGCTGAGGTGATTAAGAGGCGTTTCGCTCGCGCCCGGGAGGCGAGCACGGAACGGAACTTGGACGGCAAGGAGAATCGTTGGGCTATCATGCCCGACCTGGTCATCATAGACGGGGGCAAAGGACAGTTGAATGCCGTGCGTGAGGCGATGGAGGCCATGGGCGTCGCCCATATCCCCACGGTGGGCCTCGCCAAACAGCACGAGGAGCTTTACGTGCCAGGCCGGTCGGAGCCGATTATCCTCCCCCGCGATTCCCAAGGCCTCTACCTTTTGCAGCGCATTCGTGACGAAGCGCACCGGTTCGCCATCACCTACCACCGCAAGCTACGTGATGCCAAGACCACCAAATCCATCCTGGATGAGATCCCGGGCATCGGGCCTCGGCGCCGTAAGGCGCTTCTGGAGAGGTTCGGTTCCCTTGAGGCGATCCGCCAGGCTACGGTCGAGGAATTGGCCGCAGTGCCGGGGATGAATCGGCGCATGGCCGAGAGCCTTTTGGAGTATCTGTAGGTAGCTCAGCCCCCGCGCGACTGTAGTTTTACTACCGTCACGCCGTCTCCGCCTTCACCAAGTGCGCCGGGCCGAAACGTGCTCACCAAAGGATGACCGGCCAGGAACTGACGCACCACCTCCTTGAGAACTCCTGTACCCTTGCCATGGATGATCCGCACCCAAGGCAGGCCCGCCAGGTAAGCTCTGTTCAGATAGGCGTCTAACGTGGGGGCCACCTCCTCGGCGCGCAAACCACGTAGGTCTAACTCCATCCCCGGCGACTCTACCTGTGGGCCGCGGAAGGTCGTCCCCTTAGTTGGCTCCGAGGACTGCGGCCGGGAACGAAACTCCAAGTTGCCCAGGCGCGTGCGCAATCGGAAACCGCCCACTTTGACCTCGGCTTCCTGGCCGTTGGTGCTGAGCAACTCTCCCGTTTGCCCCAGATGACTGATATAGACCGTATCTCCCACTTGTAGCTTTTCGCTCCCAGCCGGCGCCGTAGCTGCAGGGGCCTCAAGGGGAGCTAGCTCCTCCATGAGCTTTTGAACGGTTGCGGACGCCTCCTGAAGGGCTGCCCTGGCCATGGGCGGCGACGCCGAGGTCCGGCGAGATAACTCCAGACGCAGGCGACGGATTTCCTCCTGGACTCGCTCCAGTTCGCGCCTGGCTTCCTCGCGGGCCTGATTCACTATTCGGATGCGCTCTTCCTCGATCTCAAACAGCTTTCTGTTCAGTTCACGCTCCAGTGCCTCAAGGCGCGCCCGGCGCTCCTCCACCTCGCGCAGCTTGAGCTCAACAGCCTCGTTGGCGGCCTTGATCTTGGCCAACATCGCATCCACCTGTAGTTCGCTTGGCGAGATGAAGCGTCGGGCTTGTTCGATGATCTCCTCTGCCAACCCCAGGCGTTTGGCGATGGTCAAGGCATTGCTCTGTCCGGGCAGGCCGATGATCAGGCGAAAAGTCGGCGAGAGGGTCTCTACGTCAAACTCCACACAAGCGTTCTGTACCCCCGGCGTATTGAAAGCGAAGGCTTTGAGCTGCGAGTAGTGTGTGGAACAGGCGGCCAAACAACGGCGCTCAAGCAGGGCATTGATGATCCCTTGGGCAAGGGCGGCGCCCTCCACCGGATCCGTCCCTGCGCCCAGCTCGTCTAGGAGGACCAAGGAACCGGCATCGGCGTGGTCCAATATATCCACGATATGGCTCATGTGCGATGAAAAGGTGGAAAGGCTCTGCTCGATGCTCTGCTCATCGCCGATATCCGCATAGATCCCCGTGAAGACGGGCAGCTTAGAGCCATCACCCGCCGGGATATGGAGCCCCGCCTGCGACATCGCTGCCAACAGCCCGATCGTCTTGAGGGCCACCGTCTTGCCCCCCGTATTGGGGCCGGTCACCAAAAGGATGGTATAGTCTCCCCCTATATAGACATCAATGGGCACCACCTTATCGCGGGGAAGCAACGGATGTCGGGCGCGAATTAGATTCAGGGGATGTTCCGTGGGCTGAAGCCCTGCTCGTGGCTGAGCTGTAGGCCAACGATCCGTGCAGATCGTGGCCGGCGCTGCACGCAAAGCGAAGCTATAGCGCGCCTTAGCAAGGGCTAAATCGAGCTCCGCCAATACCTCCACATTACGGCCGATCGCCTCTGCTTCACGGCCGACCATGCCGCTCAACTCCAGAAGGATGCGCTCGGTCTCTCGCTGTTCATCCAGTTGAAGCTGGCGCCAGTGGTTGTTCAACTCCACCGTCTCCAGGGGCTCGATGAATAGCGTCGCGCCGCTGGCGGATTGATCGTGGATGATCCCCGGAACGCGGCCCTTGAAATCGGCCTTTAGAGGCACCACATAACGCCCACCACGCTCGGTGATGATGGATTCCTGGAAGAAATGCGCGCTCTCGCCGGAAGTCACAATGCGCCGCAGACGATCCATCAGCCTCTCACGGGCAACGAGGCTTTCGCGGCGAATCGCAGCCAACGCGGGGCTAGCCCTATCCAAGACAC
>DAOTVR010000264.1:0-12164 GCA_034436315.1 Anaerolineae bacterium | reverse complement strand
TCTCGGCGATCTCTTGGGGGCTGGCGCCGCCCGGGTTCTGATAGACGCGAATGCGCTCCCGGCACTTGCCGCCCAGCAACTGGTAAACCGGCGTATGAAGGGCTTTACCTTTGATATCCCACAGGGCTTGGTCGATGCCGCTTAAGGCGGAATTGACCACGGAACCGCCGGGGAATCGTGAGCCGATATAGAGCCGTTGCCAGATGCCCTCAATATCTAAAGGATCCAAGCCGATCAGCCAATCCGCGAAATAATGAACGACCTCCGCCGTGGCCCGATCTGGGCCGACGCTATAGGCCTCACCGATTCCGGCGATCCCTTCATCGGTGTGCACTTTCACAAAGCAGAGGTTCCTGCCCCCCAGATCAACCAGATAGGTATCAATGCCCGCGATCTTCATGACTTTTTCCCTCCTTGATTGCTGCACTTCTGCGCAGACCATCTGGCTGTCCCTGATATCACTGCGCTCGTCGCGCTCTTCTTGGCAGTGGCTAAGCCCTGCATATAATAGGACGCTATGGCTCCGTAGGAAAGGGGAAATCAAGCACGGGAAACGCGGTGTTTGCGGTGACGCCATCGGGCGCCCATGCCCTGACGATTCTGGTGGAGAACGGGTAATCCACCGCCAAGGCGCAGAGAAAGACGGGAGAAAACGAGCGGAACCCTCTGCGTCCTCAGCATCTCCGCGGCGAATCCCACGTTTGCCTACAGAATACCTGACGGGCACACTCCGAACGGCTGAGGAGGGGGGATGATCTCCATACGTCATGTTCCTTTTGAGGGAGGGACAAAGGTCGAGCTGCTGGTAGGTGACAAGCCCGTGAGCAGCCTGGAGATCTTTGATCTGAGGATGCGCATTGGGGATGTAGCTGTGCGCCTTGGCGGGATCGGCGGCGTGCAGACAGTTCGGGAGTATCGCCTGAAGGGCTACGCGCGTCGCCTTCTGGAGCACAGTGTGTCCTTCATGCGCGAGCAAGGATATCACCTTTCGGCCCTCTTTGGTATCACCGATTTCTATCACAAGTTCGGGTTCGCCTCGGCGCTGGTTCAAGCCGAGTCCAGCGTGGCTACCCGCGACGCAGAGGCCGCCGTGGCGCGGTACGAGCTGCGGGAGTTCAGCCGCGAGGATGCGCGACCCGTAGCCGAGATGTACGAGGCCATGCACGGGCAGCGCACGGCCAGCATCGTGCGCGATCCGGCCACCTGGAAGGGCTTTGCCAAAGGCACGCGGTGGAACGATCAGGTCGCCGGTTTCGTGGTGGTCAGCCAAGGCAGGATCATCGGCTACGCCTCATATGACCTCGACCCCTGGCGTTGCGCCCTCGGCGAGGTAGGTTATCGCGATCCTTCCGTATTCAGCACCCTTTTAGCCGGGGCCGCAAAGCTGGCCCTTGAGCGGCGCGCTGAGCGCATCTACATCTATACGCCGCCTGACGACCCCTTCTTGACCTACTGCCGGCGCTATGGCTGTGAGAAAAAGGTCAGCTACGCGCGCTGTTCCGGTGGCATGGCGCGGATCATCAATCAAGGGGGGCTGCTAGGCTTATTGCATCCCCTCTTCGTCCGGCGTCTGCGTGCAGCGGGCCGAGAGGATTGGTCCGGCGTATTCGTGTTCCGGACCGATCTAGGGGAAGATCGCCTATGCTTCGGCACATCGGGCAATGAGCTACTCGTACAGATGCCCCAATGGATGCTGGCGCAGTTGCTATTGGGCTATCGCAGTGTGTCGGACGCCCTGTTCGAGACGGAAGCCCACGTTGACGAAGAGGCCGTTCCCATACTGGAAGCGCTCTTCCCCCAGGGGTATCCCTACATCTGGATTTCTGACAGGTTCTGAGACGTTGCCTGCCGCAGCCATCCCTTGAGGTTCCTGCTACTGAGCCTCACTTGCCCTCGGCCGAGCTGGCTTCCATCGCTTTGGCTGCCGCTGCACCCAAGGGTCGCAGGAACTGTTCGAACTCCATCGGGAAGATCAGTTTGGAGGACTGGCTGGCCCCCAGAACGCGCAACGACTCCAGATACTGTAGGCTCAAGGAGCGAGGATCCAGCGTGGTGGCCACATCGTTGATCGCCTTTAATGCCAGCGCGTATCCTTCGGCTCGCAGCAGCTGGGCCATCTTCTCGCCCTCGGCGCGCAGGATGGTGGCTTGCTTCTCGCCTTCGGCGCGGAGGATATTGGATTGTTTTTCGCCGTCGGCTACCTTGATAGCGGCTTCGCGCTTGCCATCAGCTTCGGTCACCATAGCCCGGCGAGAGCGTTCGGCAGACATCTGGCGGGTCATCGCTTCCGACACCTCTCGCGGTGGCAATACTTCGCGAATCTCCACGGCAGTTACCTTAACCCCCCAGCGCTCGGTCACCTCATCCAGTTTGACGCGGAGCGATTCATTGATATGCTCGCGTTTGGCCAGCACGTCATCTAACATGATATCGCCGATGACCGCCCGAAGGGTCGTCGTGGAGATGTTCTGCGAGGCGCCGGCGAAATCGCGCACAGCGACCACACTCAAAACCGGATCAACCACTTTCCAATAGACGAGAAAGTCTATGGAGATCGCCGCATTGTCTTTGCTGATGCAGGTTTGATGCGGGATCTCCAGATACTGCTCGCGCAGATCAATCCAGACGGGGCGGTCTATGATGGGGAACAAAAAGACCAACCCTGGCCCGCGTGCTCCTATGCAACGCCCCAGACGAAAGATCACTATGCGCCGGTATTCGGCCACCACTTTGATCGAGAGCCATAGGATAACCAGGACGAAAAGCGCAAGGAGAATGGCAACAATTCCCATCATAAGCGTTACTCCTTATCTTCTTTGCGGACGATTAGCGTCAAACCCTCTATGTTCGTAACTCGGACAGTATCTCCTTTCTTTAGTTTGGGCTCGTTCTCAAGCGGGCGCGCGCTCCATAACTCGCCGCGCACTTGTACGGTGGCGAGATCTCCCTGGATAGAGGTCACGCGACCTACGGCTCCCAAGAGGGCGCCTCGGCCCGTCACAGGGGCCAGTTTCTGGGCTTTCACGCCCATGCGCAAAGCTAGGAGAAGGATCGCCGAGGTACTGCCGATCACCACGACGAGCAACCATACGGGCGCCTGCCAAACCTGCGCCTGGGGCATGACGGCGGGCTGAAAAGAGCGGGGAAGCCTGAAGAGGAGAAGCGACCCCAGCACAAAGGTGGCAATCCCCCCAATGGTCAACACGCCATGGGTGGGCGCGTTGAGGTCCATGATAAAGAAGATGAGCGAGAGGATGATCAAACCTGCTCCGGCCCAGTTGATGGGGATGATGGATGCGGAAACCGCAAAAAGCACCAAGCACACGACACCGATAACACCGGGGAGGCTGATGCCCGGGGCGCTGAACTCGGCGATCAAAGCCCAGACGGCTACCGCCAACAACAGGTAGGTCACGCTGGGATTGATCAGCATGTGCACGAGTTGTTCTGGCAGCGACATGACGACCTCTTGTAAAGGAGCCTCTGAAGTATCCAGGATGATAGATCGGCCGTGTTTGTTGACCGTGCGGCCGTCTATCTTTTTGAGGAGATCGGGAACGTCTGTTGCGATCAGATCGATCACGTGGAGTTGCAAAGCTTCTTCTGCCGTAGCCGAGACGCTTTGGCGCACAGCCTGGGCGGCCCAGTCTGCATTGCGCCCGGTGGCCTGAGCCAAGGAGCGGATATAGGCGGCAGCATCTGAGGTGGCCTTTTCCACTTCATCTTCGGGCATTTGCCCCCCGAGAGCTACCGGGTGAGCGGCGCCAATGTTGGTTGAAGGAGCCATAGCCAATACATCGGCGGCGTAGGCGATGAATACCCCTGCCGAAGCGGCCCTGGCACCGGCCGGCCCCACCAGCACGGCGACTGGCAGGGGTGAGCGGATCATAGCCTGGACGATGGCCCTCATGGATACATCCAGCCCACCCGGCGTGTCGAGCACCAGCACCACGAGCTGGGCACCCTGGATCTCTGCTTGGCGGATGGTTGCCAAGACGTAGCGAGCGACGGAGGGGTCAATGGCTCCGTCCACGCGAGCTACGATCACTTCGTGTCCCTGTCCAAGCGATAAGGGGGAAGCTAATAAGACCAGGGCCACGAACGAGAGCAAGTACAGCAACCGGCGTCTCATCATCGGACCTCCGAAAGTTGCTCGTAAACATTATACCATATCTTCTGGGCCAGCGATATAAAAGTGATGCAAGGGTCGGTGAGCCTCCGTTTGGGTTGGAGGCCGGCCTAAGGAGAGGACTTGACGATGGCCCCTTACCCAAGCATAATCACGGCGGGCTTGCGCGGATCGGGTGAAGATTTGTGCGAGGGCCTAGGCGGAGATCGGAGGGTAGAATGCCACAAAAGTTTATCGGCGTGCTGACGGCGGGGGGCGATTGTCCGGGGCTGAATGCCGCCATTCGCGCTGTGGGCAAGGCCGCCCATTCCTATGGGATGGATGTGGTGGGTTTCCTGGACGGCTTCAGGGGCTTGGTGGAAAATCGCATCGTTCACCTGGAGATGAATAAGCTGTCGGGGATCTTGACCTTGGGGGGCACGATCCTGGGGACCAGCCGTGACAAAGTCCATCGCATGCCCGTGGGCAGCATGGGCACAATGGACATGACCGCCTTGGCCGTGGAGAACTATAACCGTTTGCACCTTGACGCTTTGGTCTGCATGGGAGGAGCCGGGACACAGAAGAACGCCTACCGGCTGTTAAAGAACGGCTTGAACATCATCACCCTCCCCAAGACGATCGACAACGATGTAGCCTGTACGGACGTCACCTTTGGCTTTGACACGGCCATGACCATTGCTGCCGAGGCTATCGATCGGCTGCACACCACGGCGGATAGCCATCATCGGATCATTGCCGTGGAGATCATGGGGCATAACACGGGCTGGCTGGCTTTAGGGGCAGGGATCGCCGGAGGCGCGGACGTCATCTTGATCCCCGAGATCCCTTACAATATTGAGAGCGTCGCCGAGGCATTGCTGCGTCGCAGCCGCCAGGGCAAACGTTTCAGCATCGTCGCCGTCGCTGAGGGCGCGCTCTCTCAGGAGGAAGCCGCCGAGCTGGCGGAGAAGGACGCAAGCAACCAGGTGGGGCCCGAGGAGGCGGCGGGAAGCAGGACCGTGCGCATCGCCCAGAGCTTGCAAGAGCTGACCGGCCTGGAGACCCGCGTTACGGTGTTGGGCCATTTGCAGCGGGGGGGCACGCCGACTCCGGCGGATCGGCTGCTGGCCACACGGCTGGGTACCAAATGCGTTGAGTTTATCCACCAAGGGCTTTCGGGGATCATGGTAGCCGTCAAGGGCGAGGAATGCGTGCCGGTGGAATTGGGCAAGGTCGCCGGAAACCTCAAGCGCGTGCCCTTGGACCATCCCTGGGTTCAGAGCGCCCGCTTGGTCGGGACTTGCTTCGGAGATTGAGGCCAAGACGCTAAGGGGGGATACTGTGCAGCAGCAATGGATCAACAAGCGCGCCCGCATCTACTGGTATGACCAATACGCCCTGAACGAGCAGGAGACGGCTTTCGCCAAGTACGATCCCGAGCGTATCGTTGGCGAGCTCCTTTTTACCGGTGCGGATATCGTCGCCCTCTACGCGGCCAACCAGTTCGGGATCGCTTACTATCCGAGCCGCATCTTGCCACAGCATCCTGGGCTGAGGGGGCGCGACTATTTCGGCGAGCTTTGCTCCCGCTTGCAGGCGCGGGGCGTCAAGGTGATCGCCTATATCAATTGGCTTAATTCCACTCACGCCGAGTGGAATCTGGTCCCCTTGGGCAAGACCCAAGAGGAATGCACCCGAGAGAAGCCGCTCGTCTCCTGGGCTGACCCGAGCAGGCCTAACAGGCGCGTGCAGAACCTCGCAGGGGGTGCTTGGGAATGTCCCTGTCCCCTTTCACCCCGTGCAGGGCAGATGGTGGAGATCGCGCGCGAGATCGTGACCCGCTACCACCCGGATGCCTTTCACATGGACATGTTTCACGGAGTGGGCATCTGTCTTTGTGCACGTTGTCGCAAGGCTCTGGAGGTCGTCTTGGGCACTCCGGAGATCACCGCCGAAGTGCTCAACGCGCGCTGGGCGGATTACGTCGCCTGGCGCACCGAGGTGAGCGCCGACGTCGTGGACGCGGTCTCGGCAGTCCTCAGGGAACACGGGGTGATCGCCGCGCACAATGCCGGCGTGCCGCTTTTACCCGTCTCCTATGGCTTTAGCGAAAAGTGGCTTCCTTCATTGGATGTTTTCCTCTCCGAGGCCTTTGACGCCTTTTTGACCCATCCCACGGACCTGAACACGACCAGTATCGTCGTTCGCCTACAGCATGCCGTGGGCAAGCCGGCCTGGATCCTGCGCACGTCGGCCCAGATCCACTATGCTCATTGGCCCATTTCGGAGGCTCAGTGGCGCATCTATGCCTCTGCTTGCAAAGCCAATGGCTGTAAGGCGTTCGGCCCCTGTGGGATAGGGGCTTATCCCGATACCACCACCTCTGCCCAGATGCTCAGAAGAGTGAAGGAAGCCTTTGATTTCTACATGGAAGATGCCGACCTTGACGAGGGCGCCAAGTCGGCGGCCAAGGTTGCCCTGGCTTTCTCTTGGGCTACTCGCGCACATTTTGATGAGCGCCCTGCCTCCGGCACGGTGGAGTGGGCCGAGGAGTTCACGGGCTGGGCGCGCTTGCTCATTGAGGAGCATCTACCCTATGACATCGTGATCGCGGAGACGATGACCCCGGCCGAGCTGGGCAAGTACGACTTGGTCATCCTGCCGGACCTGGCCAACTTGAGTGATGCGGCTTGTGCTGTGGTGAGGGAGTATGTGAGCCGGGGCGGGCGCATTTTAGCGACGGGCAGCACCTCGTTGCGCGACGAGAGGGGGAAGACGCGCGCAGAGTTCGCCTTGGCAGATGTCCTAGGCGTCGCCAGTCAGGGCTCTGTGAAGGGGCATTTTGCCGTTCAACGGCCCATTGAGCCGGCTCCCGCCTCGGGCACGTTCCAGCGGGTGCGCTCAAGCGGAAGCGTCCTTTCGCGCTACGTTCGCGTGGATCCGGCCGGCTCGGTAGGGGGCGTCAAGGATCCCTTGCCCCTTGAAGTGATGGACTGGCCCGTCGTCGTGAGACACTCTTATGGCCGGGGCCAGAGCGTTTACGTCGCCTTTGATATAGGGCGCTTCTATGAGCTGCACGGCGACGAGCACATCGGCATCTGGATGGCCGAGCTCGTGGATGGTCTCCTGCCCTCGCGACAGATCGTGGTCAAAGCGCCGCGGACCGTAGAAGTCACCCTCTGGGAACAGGATGCGCCGCGCAGGGTGATCGTGCATTTGGCCAATCGCACCGTGCCCTGGACGTTACCCACGGATAGACGCCAGCCCACGGAGATCATTCCGGTGCACAACCTGCAGCTCTCCTTGCCCTGTGAATGGCCAAACCCCAAAGTGAGCTGTCGCAGGGCACAGATCTCTAGCTCGGTTGAGGCCGGGCGGCTTACCGTGTCGGTAGCGAAGCTGGGAGCTTATGCAGCGGTCCTCGTAGAGCCCGGCGATAGGTCGGGGATCAGCTCATGACCCACGCAGGTGGGAGGCGCTCTTGATTCACATCTCCGCTGAGCGTTTACAGGCGATCGTCACCGAGGTCTTTGAGGCGGCCGGTGTGCCCTCGGAGACGGCCTCTGAAGTGGCCATGTCGCTCGTTGAAGGTAATCTCACGGGACATGATTCCCACGGCGTCTTGCGGGTCGGTTTCTACGTGGATGCCATTCGGGATGGGCGGCTGGATCCTCGTGGAGAGCTAACCGTGTGGAGAGCTAACCGTGCTGCGCGAGAGCGCGACCACCGCCCTCTTGGATGGAGGGCGGAATTTCGGCCCGGTGACGGCGCGCAAGGCGATGGATTATGCCATGGCCAAAGCCCGTGAGCATGATCTGGGCATGGTCGCCATCCGCAATTGCGGACATACCGGGCGACTGGGGCAATACGCCGTGCAGGCGGCTCGGGCCGGGTTTATCGGGATGGTCTTTAGCTTCGGCAGCGTCAAGGGAGGCACGGTGGCCCCTTATCTGGGCACCAGTCGCGCGTTGAATACCAATCCCATAGCTTGGGCTATTCCCGCGGCGACGCACCCGCCGGTGTTCATGGATTACGCGACCTCGGTGGTTGCTCAGGGCAAGATTCAGGCGGCCGTGGACAAGGGCGTGCGCATCCCCGAAGGATGGCTGCTAGATGCACAGGGCCGTCCGACGGCAGATCCCTCAGAGCAGATGCGCGGAGGGGTGATGTTACCCTTCGGGGCGCACAAGGGGTATTGTCTGGCCTTTATGATCGAAGCCGTGGCCGGCGGGCTGACCGGTGTGGGCTGTTCGGCCTTTCCAACGTTCACCCCTGATTTCCCTACGGTGATGTTAGCGGTGAACATCGCTGCTTTTCAGCCTCTGGAGCAGTTCTGCCAAATGGTTGACGAGCTGATCGCCATCGTTAAGGCTGGGCGCAAGGCGCCAGGGGTGGAGGAGATCCTTGTCCCTGGGGAGCCAGAGTGGCGTGCGCGAGAGAAACACCTGCACGAGGGCCTGGATTTGCCCGAAGCCACTTGGCAGCGCATTGTGGATGCAGGGGCCAAGTGTGGACTGAAGGTCGCCTTGTAAAAGTCTATACCAAACTATAGGAGGGATACCTTGCAGCGTTCGCTAGTGATCGGTTCTGTACGTTTGGATCTCATCCTAGACGCCTATTGGGATGCTGACGGCAACGCCATCTTTTATCCAGCGCGGCAGGAGGAATGGGCTGTCGGGTTAGATGCTGGACCTGACGGCAAAGTGCCCGTCCTCGTGAGGGCCCTGCTCATCCGCGAAGGTGAGCACTGTACGCTGGTGGACACGGGCTTTGGTGAAGAGTGGCTGCCTGAGCGTCAGGAGGGGGTTCTGAAGGGCTTGCAGCAATTGGGAGTGCAACCCAAGGAGATCCAGCGGGTGATTCTCACCCATGCTCATGGCGATCACGTCATGGGCAATACCCTCAGGCGTGAGGGACATTGGATACCCACCTATCCCCTGGCCGAGTATATCATCCAGGAGGCCGAGGTCGCGGCGATGCGCACAGCGGGGGATGAGATCTGGCGGACACGCTTTGCGCCTCTGGCCGAGCGCGGTCAACTGCGACTCATCAACGGGCGCGTGGAGTTGAGCGAGACGCTCTCCTGCTGGCCTACACCCGGGCACACGATAGGCCATCAATCTGTGCTCATCCACGCTCCCGGACAGGAGGTCCTCTTCTTGGGCGATCTGGCAGTTCTGGCCAAGAACATGGAGCGCCTGGAGTGGGGCCACAGTTGGGCTTGGTCTCTGGAGGCGGATGTCAAGAGCCGCCGCGAGGTCAACGAATGGGCTATCGCTCATGGAGCCATTTTGATTGTCGGCCACGACCCTGAGCGGCCCTGGATCAAGGTGCAGCGCGCGGGGAACGGTTACCGCGTTGTCCCCGTTTTGACCGGCAGCGAATAAGTTGGCGATGGAGGTTCGCATGAAGCTTTACATCCTCACCGATCTGGAAGGCACGGCGGGGGTAGCCCGTTGGGATCAGACCGGCCGCGATTCGCCCGGCTATCCTCAAGCTGTGCGCCTCATGACCGAGGAGTTGCGAGCTTGCGTGGCAGGGATCCAAGCAGCCGATCCGAAGGCGGAGATCTGGGTCTGGGATGCTCACGGCGCAGGCTCCATTGATTTTGAGCGTTTCCCGCGTGGGGCCAAGCTGATCAATAACGGGCCAACAGTTCCGCCTACGTACCTGGATGGCTCGTTTGATGCCCTGTATTTCCTCGCCCAACATGCCAAGGCGGGGACGCGAGAGGCCAACCTGGCGCACACGTATTCCTCAAGGAATATTGAGTACTACAAGGTCAACGGGATCGAGCTGGGGGAGTTCGGCTGTCGTGCCGCCCTGGCCGGAAGCTACGGTGTGCCCACGGTGTTCATCAGCGGCGATGACAAAGCGATCGCTGAGGCGCGAACGCTGATTCCGGGCATCTATGGCGCTCAGGTGAAGGTGGGGTTGGCTCTCCAGCTGGCCTTGCACCTGGCCCCAGAGGATGCTCGGGACCTCATCCGTAGCGTGGCGCAGCAGGCGACGGAGCATATCGCCGAGATACCACCCTATGTGATCCCTGGCCCGCCGTATGAGCATGAGATCAAAGTCTGGGGGCAGACGGACCCTGCGACCTATATCGCGCATGGCTACAAGCAAGTTGATGCACGCACATTTGTCCGGCAAGCGGAGCGGCTTGAGGAACTGTTGATCTAGGCCAGACGTGGCTTAGTACTCCAGCTCCGCTACCTCGGCCAGATCTAGGTCAAAGTCGATATCCTCGTCTAGCCAATCTTCGCCTTCGGCGGAAGGGGGCAGCGTTTCCTTGCGGCAGAGGCTGCGGTAGTTACAGCGCACACAGAGCCGCACATCGCTCGTGGACGTGAAAGCTTCTCGCGGCTGATGGGCGATCTCCTCTACCAACCTGAGGAGCTCGCGGGCATCGCGCTGAAAGGCTTGCGCGGAGTAGGGTATGGCAGCGGATCGTTCAGGGTAGTTGGCGAACCAATAGAGCATACGCGCACGAGAGGGCTCTACGGGGATCCCGCCGGTGAGCACGTGCCCGGCGGCGACGAGAGTATAGAGGTAGACGCGCGTCTGAACGCGTTCGCGAAGCACGTGGGCTGAAGGGATGTGTTCAAGGGTCTTCCAATCCACGATGACCGCCTCGCCGCCGGGATCGAGCGCCAGATAATCGTAGCGGGCGTATAAGCGATAGTCTCCCAAGGGGATCGCCAGCGGTAACTCTGCCTCACGGAGACCCTTGGGCAATTCCTGGCGAGCAAAGGACTTGGCCGCCTGCCACCAGGCTCGCAATTGGGGATCCTCGCAGGCACCGACGATCGGCTCCATGTCCAGCTCCAGGTGCTCGCGCAGTAGCCAGTGGTGAAAGACTCGTCCCCGTGCCAGATGCTCTTGATAGCGGCGAGGCTGTTCATCTTCAGGCATGGGCCAGGGCTGGCGATCCACGTATTTGAGCAGGAAACGACGCGGGCAACGCAGGTAGGTGTTCAGGCTGTGTTGGCTGAAGAGGTAGCCCGGCTCGATGAGGGATGCTGTGCTCACATTAAGCCTCCAGCTTGGGCGAAGCGACGCAATTCCAATAAGGCTGCTGCCGGGAGCACTCGTTTACTCACACGATCCTCGCTCCAGGTGAGCGCCAGGTCGCGGCGCGCCCGAGTGATGCCCACGTAGAGAAGGCGCAGGCGCTCGGCGATGTATTCCAGGCGGGCCTCTTCCACCGGGCCGCGCTCGCCAGAGGAGGCAAACTCGGCTCCGGCGAGCTGCTCCAGGCTCTTGCGGGCCTCTACGGCCGGGGCGCGTCCGGGCATGAAGGAGGGCTCGTCGCGAAAAGCATCCGAGGTCTTGCTGGGAAACTCCAGATCGTCGACGCACATCAGATAGACGGCATCCCACTCTAGCCCCTTGGCTTTATGCATCGTCGTCACCACCACGCGCCCTGGCTTGGCTACGTAGCCCGCATCTGCCAGGGAGAGTGCGCTGAGCGCGCGGCGGTTGCGCGCTATATCCTCCAGCTCGGTGACAAAGTTGGACAATTGCCAAGTGGGGTGCATCTCGGCCGTGGCGTGTAGGCTGGTGGCCAGGGTATGACAGATGGCCAGGTCGGAATCGGATTGGAAAAGGTCCTGGGCCAGAGTTAGGAGCAATTGGTCGATGGGCAACGAAGCGGCGCGCACCCAGCGGCTCACCAGGGCGGCAAAATGCTCCAAGATCGTGATATCCTCTGGCTGAACGTCTACGTTCGGCGGCAAGGCTTCTCGCAAGGAGGTTACCCCATGCGGAAAGAGGGCTACATGTGGAGCCAGGCTCTCCAGCAAGGCGCGCTGATGGCGGACCCGTTTGCTGGCTCCTCCTCGCTTCAGGTATTTCTCCTCGGCCAACACGCTATAGAGCTTGGCCAGGGCGCACCGCGACGTAGGCGACGCCAGGTAGCCGCAAGCGGCCGCCAGCACCTTGGCCACATCGCGCGTCTGAGGCGTGGAGCGCAATAGGTCATCAAAGGGCACCCGAGGCGTCATCTTCTCCAGGGCCTCGACCACCTTAGCTCCTATGGCCTGCGTGGGAC
>DAOTVR010000263.1:0-5770 GCA_034436315.1 Anaerolineae bacterium | reverse complement strand
CGGCGCGTAAAGGGGTTTGCAGGGCTTCCAGCGGCCCATATCGGCGTAGACCACCCGCCCCTTGGGCAGGCCGCTCTGGCTCCAGGCCCGGCGGGCACGCCACCAGAGGATCAAGGCGCCCAGCAGGGCCAGGACCAGCCCCAAAGCCAGGGCTACTTGCGCAGCGCCCATTTCCAGTACGCGAGGTGGGGGTCGGAGATGGTGATGGGGACCCCCTCAGGCCCCCAGGAGGTGAACCACTTGGCCTCCTCCGGGGCGATGCGAATGCAGCCATGCGAGGCCGGGCGCACCCCCAGGGCGTCGCGATCCTGGTAGAACTTGTAGCCGTTCTTGAGGGTGTAGGGCAGGCTGTGGATGAGGATGCCCCCATCGTGGTCAAAGAGGTACCAGGCGTCGTCGGCGTAAACGTCAAAGGCGAAGAAGGTGCCCACGTAATAGCCGATCTTGCCGCTCCAGGCGGGGGTATACGTGGCCTCCTCGGGGAGGCCCGTGCTGCAGGGGATATCGCGCACCAGCTCGCCCCGCTCAAAGACGTACATGTGCTGCGCGAGCTGATCCACATAGACATAGCGCTCCAGGTCGGGCCGCGTGTTGAAGGGGAAGGGCGTCACCGTGGGCGTGGCGGAAGGGGTGGGCGAAAGGGTCGCCGTCGGCGTGGCCGTGGGCGAGGGTGGGCGGGTGCGCGTGGGCGTATCGCTCGGCGTGAGGGTCGAGGTCAGGGTGGCCGTCGGCATGGGGGGGATGGCCGTGCGGCTGGGCGTCGTGCTGGGCGCAAGCGGCGGCTCGGAAGTCGCCAGGGCCTGGCGCTCGGCGGCCGGGGGCGCGAAGGACAAGGCCAAGATGGTGATCAAGCTCAGGGCCAGGATCAGGCCCCATTCCCTGCGGGTCATGGCTGCTCCCGATGGATTGGTTCCCCTAGTATAGGCCATTCGGCCATTCTTACAATTTTTCCATCATCGCGTAGAGCATGACCCCGGCGGCCACGGCCAGGTTGAGGGAGGTAGCCCGCCCGCGCATGGGCAGGCGGATGACCCGCTGGCAGCAGGCGGCCTGTTCCGGCGTCAACCCCTCGCGCTCGCTGCCCAGGAGGAGGATCGCCGGGCGCTCGTAGCGGGCGACCTCGGTATAGAGCGTATCGCCGTGGGCCGAGGTGCCGTAGATGTGATAGCCCTGCGCCCTGGCCCAGGAGGCGAAGCGCTCAAAGGTGGTCATGACCGGCGGATGCCAGAAGATCGTGCCCATGCTGGCGCGCACGGATTTGGGGTGGTAGGGGTCGGCGCTCGGCTCGATCAACACGAGCGCGTCGGCTCCTACGGCGTCCATGGTGCGCAGGATGGTGCCGATGTTGCCCGGATCCTGTGGCGAGACCACGGCCACCACCCAGGGGGCGTTCTGGGCCGTCAGGTCGTCCAGGGTCACCTGAGGGCGGCGGACGACGGCGATGATCCCCTGGGGGTTCTCCTTATCCGCTAGCGATTCCAAGACCTCCGCGGAGACGGCGTAAACCGGCAGGCCCTTGGCCTGCTGGGCCTGGATCAGCCGCCGGGCGTAATCGCTGGTGAGGCGTTCGGGGGCGTAGCAGAGGTAAGCCAATGAGGCCCCGGACTCAACGGCCTCGCCCACCGGGCGAATGCCCTCCACGAGGAAGAGACCGCTCTCCTCGCGGGCCTTGCGCTGGCGCAAGGCGCGGATGCGCTTGATATGGGGATTATGAGGGCTGGTTAGGTTCAGGGCATTCATATAGGTTGAACATCCTCACAAACTCATCCCGGGCGAGGGCACCCAAAACGGCGAAAGGGCGCCGCCATCCATTATAAGCATACTTCAGCTCCTCCCTCAGGGCAATCGCCCGAGCGGGCGAGTCCCTAGGGGTTGACCAACACGAACTGGTAGGCCGTGCGATCCAGGGTAGCCAGTTGTGCCCCGCGCACCTCCGCGCCGATCACCAGGAGCCAGGTATCTCCCAATTCCTCAGGGGGTATCCGGTCGCAGATCGTGCAGCCGGAGGCCGTCGCCCGGGGCGAGTTCCCCTGGCCCCGCCCCCAACGGGCCTGGCGATGCGTCACCGCCTCCGAGCGAACCAGCGTGCTCCAGAGGATATAGCTGAGGCTCGGCCCCACCTTGCCGCGCACCTGGGCGCAGATGGCCAAAGAGCCGTCCGGGTTCAGCCCGGCGTAGAGGGCGAGCAGGTCGCCCGCGGCGACGGCCTGGCGCACGATGAAATCCCCCGCCGGGTCCCGTTGGATGGGTTCAACGGGCTCGCCCTCCAGGTCCTCCCAGGCCGCCACGTCCGGCGAGGCGTTCGTCGCCAGGCGAGGGAGGACGGGCATCTCCAGGCGGGCGAAGAGCTCGTTTTGGCGCACAAAGCGCTCCAGCAAGCCTCGCAGGAGAGGGAGCTGGCTCCGGTAGGCTTGGATCACCTCCCATTTGCGGCTGACCTCCTCGGCGCTCAGGCTCAGGCGCAGCCAATGGGGGTTTGCGTGTAGCAGGGCAGCAGGTGGGATCAAGACCTGCCTTGGCTGCAATCCCTTGGGCATGGGGAAATCGGGACGGTGCACCAGGTAGGCATAGGCCTCGGGCCGATAGCCGGGGTCGGCGCGCTGGGTCCGGGCTAAGGCTAGGCGGGCGAAGAGGCTCAGGCCCCAATGATCCGGGTGCACGTCGTTGGGATGAGGGTAAATCACCAGGTCCGGCCGGTAGGCCCTCAGGATCGCCTCCAGGTCCGCCAATAGGTCCTCGCCGGCATAGACGGCCCGGGGATTATAGGTGCGCGGATAGGGGCTGTGCGTGGCCCCGTTGTAGGGCGAACGATAGGGAGCAGCCCTGCTCCAGTGCTCCTGCCACAGGGCGGGCAGGCCCCGATCGGGGTAGCCGAGGAAGATCACCTGTTCAGGGCCGACGCCGAGCAGCTTGAGGGCGTTCAGCGACTCTTGCTGGCGCGCGATGCCCATGCGGATGTAATCCGCATGGGTGGGGAAGGCGCGGCGAAACTCGGCCATCGTGGCAAAGATAAAGCCATCGCCGTTGGTGGCGATGACCACGCGCACCTCCATCCCCGCCCTGAGGGCTTGGGTGATCAGCCCGGCAGAAGAAAGGGCCTCATCGTCACAATGCGGAGCCAGGATGAGGAGCCGCTGCCGGCCGGCCAGGTCCAGCTCATCTAGATCGGCCAAAGACAAAGGAAGGGGGTTTTTGCCGCGCACGCGCATCAACAAAAAGAAAAGCGACGCGGCGAGCAGCACCCCGCTGAGCAGCCTGCGCCAGGGTTTCAGGGGACGCCTTCCGGCAGATCTTGCTCGGGGCAAGGGCCTCGGCCCTCCTTGATGCGGGTATTCGGGAGGACACCCAAGTATACGCTTGTCGGCGCAGGCGAGCAATTCGGTCCCATCCGTCCGGCGGCGGGTAGGTCCGATCGGCCTCTTCGGCGCAGCAGACGAACGGGGGCCTCATACGGCTTCCGGAGGCCAAAAGCGTAACCCTCTTTTGGACCTTACGTCATTCTCTGTAGCGACAAGAAACCTTCGCGGATGATGGCTGCCATGCGCTTACGGCGCTCTTCTAAAAATTCAGGGTAAGGTTTTTTGTACCATCGTTCCGGCAAAGCGTGCATCCGATACATCAAATCAAGCTCCGAAGGCGAAAATCGCCGTTCCAGGGCAGGCGCATATTCCTCTGGGGACCGATCGCTAATGTCCAGGTTATCTTTCCATTCAACCAGCGCGTAATTGGCAACCTGATTTATGTCGCGGCGCTCCTGAATTCCAATCTTCTGGAGATATTTCCGCGGGAAGAGATGATGCCGCTCTAGAGCCGATTTGTGAGCCTGGCTGGTTGGACTCAACAATTCCTTGACTTTCATCTTCGAGTACAGGACGGGAGCGTCGAGAATACATAATGCGGCGTAAAAAGCCAATTGTGTCGGACTCTGGGCAGAGGCCGTAGCAAGTTCGTTGGATAGCGTGACCTCCCAATAGTCCCGCGTCAACACCGCCGCGATCTGTTGTTTCAGGGTACTGATGAATTCGTGCGGCGTGGAAAGGCCACGCAGCAAGGCCAGATCTTGATCCATGCGCGACTCGGGGGAATCGGTGTAACGCCCTGTAAGGGAGGCCATAAAGAACCACTGGGCCATGATCTCCCTCAAGGCGAAGGAATCCACATGAAAGTCCCGTTTGCCAATTAGCCATAGAGCGTAAGTGTACACGACGGCCGTTTGAGATGAAATCATCCCCGGATGGACGTAACCACTTCGTGCGAGAACCTTGAAAAAGTCGTGCCAGTTCTGTAGGTTGAGCACCTCTGCCTGGGCACGGCGCAAAATGTCAAATTGCTCATCCCGCCGCTGGGTAGAGAATTCCCCTGTTTGCAAATCTTTCCCTCGCAGGAGAGAGTAAACATGTTCCAGGCGCGCCCGACGAAATCCCAGCGCCACACTGACGCGCAGCAACTGGTCGGGTGCAGGTTGAAGATAAGGGGTGTAAGGAGATGGTTTATTGTCCTGGCGAGGCGCTTTTGCCGCACGGCAAAAACTCTCTAATTCTTTGCGCCCCTCATCCCAGAATACGGACATCAGCGTGAGGATAAAATCGGCCTGATTCAGAGGCGTGCCGCGGCTGTTGATGCGTACAAAGATCTCGGCCACCTGCTCTTCGGTTACGCTGGACGAGACTTCCAACGCGGTGAGAGGGTACTTCTTTAGGTCAACCACGCGGTCAATGGCCTCGTAGACCCGTTCGCGTTCTTGTTCCGACAGGTGATATCTCTCTTCAAGGCGTTCGATGAACTTGTTGACGAAGGTGAGCAAATTCGTAGAGGGTTGCCATAATACGCTGATGTCCGCCAGCCAGATTGGATCGCGCTCAATAGCCGAGTTGGTCACTTCAAAACGCTGCTCCAGCGGGTGAAAAGCCAGGCGAAGGCGGGATGGACGAAAATTCTCGTCTACGATGGGCACTCCTCTCATCACAGCGTAAAGGGAGGTAAGTCGCTGCTGTCCATCCACAATCAGCAGAATGGGGGCTTTTTGTTTCCCATCGGTGCCAATGGTGCGATGTTCGCCGGGAAGGCCATTTTCCCAAAAAAGCAGGTAGCCAATGGGGAAACCGCGATACATCGAGTCAAACAAATCGCGCACCTTGGTCGTGTTCCAGACAAAAGGCCGCTGAATATCGGGCAAGCCGATGTTGCCCATTTCAATATCTTCCAGCAGCTTGTTGACGGTGTAATCCACTTTTTTGAAAAGCACTTCCGCCATTGAGACCCCCTGATCTTATCATACAGCTCTTCTCAAGTAAGATTGAATATATAATCTGAACTAAAACTACGCCCCCTGTCAAGGTCCGCGCGCCTTTTCGTTGACAAAATCCCCGTTCTATGTTATCAAAGCCCGGCCGACAACGCTTCACGGGAGGCGAGGATGGGCGAACGCGTGCGTTTGGGTATCGTGGCCGTGGCCAGTCCCTTGGAAGTGGGCGCCGGCGAGGCCCCGGCCCTACAGGAGCGCCTGCGGGCGGCCCTCGCGGGCCTTGGGCCGGAGCGCTTGGAGCTCGTCCCCTTCGGATCCCCGGTGGTGGACCCCGATTCGGCGGTGGCCGCGGGGCGCTTTTTCTACGCGCAGCGCGTGGACGCGCTCTGCGCGGTGGCGGCCTCGTGGTTTGAGGATTACCTGCTGGTGGACCTCCTGGAGGAGTGCCCCGTGCCCCTGATCGCCTGGGCGCGGCCGGGGATGGAGACCGGCTCGCTCTGCGGCATGCAGCAGCTCGGCTTCATG
>DAOTVR010000262.1:0-8893 GCA_034436315.1 Anaerolineae bacterium | reverse complement strand
GCGGCGCGAGGCCCCCACCCCCATGACCTTGTGGAGATGGGTACGGGCGGCAGCGGAGGCGGCGGGGTTGGACAAGGCGCCAAGTCCCCACTGGCTACGGCACACGTTCGGCACGTTGGCCGCCACGCGCGGGGCAAGCGTCTTTGCCATTCAGCAAGACATGGGCCACGCGCAAATCACCACGAGCCAAAGGTACGTCCACTGGGCCAAGGGCCTTGAGGGGAGCGCCGCCTACGCCCTTGACCTCGACCTAGGCCCCAAGGGATAGCGTCATGACGGATTGCTTTTCGCTTTTAGGTTGCAGGATATCTTGCAAAATTCCCGATTAGTATAAGTCCTAAAACGCGCGTTTTTTTTGCCTTCCCTTGGGGATTGTGCTAAAATGGGGAGCAATAAAAACACCCCTTGCGACGGGGTAACGTCCAAGGGGTTGGCCTGAGTGGGATAGGCACTCAAGCGAGAGGGATTGTAGCATAACCCGTCCTAGAGTGCAAAACGCTCAGGACGGGTTCTTTGTTTTGGAGCTTTAGACCAAGGGCCCAATGTAAACGGTAAACCACAACGGGTAGTGTGTCTTAGGGCCTTAGACCTCTGTAGGTTGTGTTGTGGCGGCGACTAGATTTGAACTAGTGACCAAGGGCTTATGAGTCCCCTGCTCTTCCGCTGAGCTACGCCGCCAAATTACATAATAGTAGCGGGGCCAGGACTCGAACCTGGGACCTTTGGGTTATGAGCCCAACGAGCTGCCACTGCTCCACCCCGCATCAGCAAAACGCATTATAGCACCGATTGCCCGCTTAGTCAAATCCCCACAGCAAGCGCATCCAGGCTCGCCAATGAGGTCCGCTGAACAGGCTCTTTTGCGAGGGTGGGGGCGTGGTTGGAGTGGGCAAGAGAGTTGGGGTGGGATAGGTTACCGGACGGGGTGTGGCGGTCATTATGTTTACGCTGACCAAGCCCTCTGACACTTGACCTGCGTCGCGCAGAGCCTCCTCTATCCAGGCCTGGGATTGCCGCCGTTGTACTTCTTCTTCTAGAGCTACGCGCTGGTTTACCATCTCCGCGATTTCGGCTTGAAGGCGGTCACGCCAGTTCTTCAAACGATAGGCATCAAGGGACTTGGCCACAAAGGCCACTAAAAAAAATAGAGCCAATGTTGAGGTTAGTATACCTAAAACCTGGGCAGCAGTAATTGCTCTGACGGGAGCGCGTTCATCCATGAGTCGTTCACCTCAAAAAAATGATAGCCCAGGTAAGCGACTCGGTCAACTGTGACCCCGTATAGGTTCATTCTGCCTTGCTTGGGAATGAGCTAAAAGGCTTGAACAATCGGCTTGACGAAGGTATAATTGAGGCAAAGTGATTGCCTAATGTTATTGGCGGGCTAGTTCCAGGATTTCTCTTAAGGAGGGATCATGGCGCATCTTATTCTCGTGGTGGATGATGACGAAGATGTAGCGGAGACCATAGAGCGCGCTCTTCGTCGGGTTGGCTATGAGGTCCTGGTGGCCCATCGTGGTGCTGACGCTTTGCAATTGGCCCGACAGCGGAGGCCTGAGGTCATTGTGTTAGATATCATGATGCCCGGTATGAGTGGCATTGAGGTCTGCCGACATATACGGGCTAATCCACAACTCGCGCGCATTCCCATTCTTTTCTTGACGGCAAAGGGCGAGATCTCGGATAAAATTGAGGGTTTTGAGTCGGGGGCTGATGATTACCTGACCAAGCCCTTTGATCAACGCGAGCTTGAGTTGCGAGTCAAGGCGCTTTTGCGACGGACCCAGGCTGGCTTAGAGGAGGAGAAAGTAGAGCGACTTGAGGTGGGTTCTCTAGTGCTCAATTGTCGTACGTTTGAGGTCAGCACTCCCCAAAAGACCGTGCTATTGAGCCCGGTGGAATATGAGCTGTTATTCTTTCTGATGAGCAATGCGGGCAAGGTGTTCTCGGCAGATCAGTTGCTACAGAAGGTGTGGAATTATCCGCCTGGAACGGGTATGCCCGATTTGGTTCGCGTACACATCAAAAATATCCGCGACAAGATCGAGCCTAACCCGCGCTCACCCATCTACCTAAAAAACATCCTTCGCCGTGGTTATATGATTGCGGATGATAGTGCGTCTTAGGACCCGTGAACTATTTTTAGCCTGATACCATGCGATGTGCGTGTCAGGCCGATCAGGAGTTACCCCTGTATGCCCCAAATCAAAATCCTTCTAGCGGAGGACGAACCGGAAGTGCGCCTGTTTTGCCGGCGCATATTGACATCGGCAGGTTATGAGCTGGTCGTCGTCAGTGATGGACAAGAAGCTGTTGAGCGCGCGCGCAGGGAACGTTTCGATCTTCTGGTGACCGATATCAGTATGCCTCACGTGAGCGGTTTGGAGGCCTATCGCTCGATTCGCTCCTTTCAACCCGATCTAGCCGGCGTAGCCATGACCGGCTTTGGTACGATGGAAGTAGCCATTGAAGCGTTACGTTTAGGCATCTCCGAATTTGTGCTTAAACCGTTTCAGCCCGCTGAACTAGAGAACGCGGTAGCCCGTGCTCTGGCCAAGCAGCGTATGGAGAGGGAGAACGCTCGGCTCAAGGCCCTGATCCCTCTCTACGAATTGAGTCGCGTTTTCATGAGCTCGGTGAACCTGGCGGAAATACCCAAGCATATCGTGCGGATCGCCTGTGAGGAGATGCAAGCCGATAGTGCTTCGCTGATGTTACTGAACGATAAAGGCGAGTTGACCATTCACTCGGCGGTTGGGTTGCCGGAAGAAGTGATCAACGAGACTCGCCAAAAAGCTAATGAAGGAGTCGCCGGCTACGTGCTTTCTCACCGTGAGCCGCTTATCCTCCAAGGGGATCTTGACGCTGATCCTCGCTTTGCGGGGCGTCGTACAGAACGTGTTGCCAGTGCCATTTCGCTGCCCATTATCTACAAAGATAGACCTCTAGGGGTGTTGAACGTATCTAGGACGAGTGAGTCTCGGCCGTTCAACGAGGGAGATGTGGAACTTCTTGCCGTGCTTGGCAGTCAAGCTGCCGTGGCTATTGAGAACGCTCGTCTCTTTCGTGAGATTCAGGATGCCTATCAAAAGCTGGCCGAGTTGGATCATCTCAAGAGCGAGTTTATCAGCATCGCCTCTCACGAGTTGCGCTCCCCTCTGGCGGTGATTCTGGCTTATGCTGCGCTCCTGGAAGAGGAGGCAACGGGCGCTGTGCGCGAGCACTTGGGGCAGGTGGTTCAAGCGGCCATGCAGCTCAAGTCGATTATCGATGAGATGGTAAGTCTACGGCGTCTTGATACGCGAGAGACGCAGGTCGTCATCACTGCTTTTGATCTTGAGCCGGTCGTGAGAGCAGTGGTGGCCGATCTCCAACCGCTGGCCGAAGGGAAGAGGCAGCAAGTGATTGTGGACTTGCCCGACGTTCTGCCACAGGTAAAAGCGGATCAGCAAGTGTTGCAGCTTATCCTCGGGAATCTGCTCTCTAATGCCATCAAGTTCACTCCAGAGGAAGGGGAAATCCGTATATCTGTAAAGGCGGGGGAGGGACGTGTGGTTATCTCGATCCGCGATACAGGGATCGGTATTCCTCCGGAGGAACTGACGCGCATCTTTCAGCGTTTCTACCAGGTGGAGGACTCATTGCGGCGCAGACACGGCGGGATTGGCCTGGGATTGGCTATCGCGCGGGGAATGGCCGAGCTCATTGATGGGCAGATCTCCGTTGAGAGCGAAGTAGGACGTGGATCCACCTTTTCGTTGTCTTTATTGCAAGCAAGCTGAAAGCTTGGTCTGAGGTAGAGTGCGCTTACAACGCATGACGGAGGTATGCAATGACTAAGGAGATCAAAGGTATTGTTGTCCCCGTAGTCACACCTTTTACCCAGAACGAGGCTCTTGATGAAGGCGCGCTACGCCAGATTGTGAATTATCTGGTGGACAACGGGGTTCACGGCTTGTTTCCCTGCGGAAGTCAGGGAGAGTTTTTCTCCCTCAGTGGGGAGGAGAAACGGCGTGTGATGGACATCGTCATTGAGGAAAACAATGGTCGCGCCTTTGTCATGCCTAATGCCGGCGCTGTGACTACTCGGGAGAGTATTGAGCTCAGTCGCTACGCTGAAAGGGCTGGGGCAGACGCTATTTCGGTGATCACCCCTTATTTCATCAAGCCGTCAGGGGAAGAATTGCGGCAACACTATCTGCGGATCGCCGAAGCAGTCAGCATCCCTGTGTTGGCTTACAATAACCCCGATCGGACGGGAGTACACTTGCCCGCGAATGTAGTCGCTTCCATAGCTAAGGAAGCACCGAACTTTGTTGGGATTAAAGATTCAAGCGGCGATTTGACGAACACGTTAAGCTATATTGAGCAATGTTCCCCTACATTTCGCACGTTCATGGGACGGGATACGCTGATTTATGCCGGCTTGGCTTGTGGCTGTGTGGGCGCAGTGGCAGCTACGGCTAATGTCGTCCCAGAATTGGTTGTGGGCATCTACGAGGCTTTCATGGCTGGGGATCACGCTCTGGCCCTTGAGCGCCAACGGAAACTCTCTCCTTTGCGTCGGGCTTTTGCTCTGGGTTCGTTTCCCGTCGTTGTGAAAGACGCAATGGCGTTAATGGGTTTGCCCGCTGGGCCTGCTCGGGCTCCGATCAGCTCACTGACGGGAAAAGCGCGAGAGGAGCTTGTGGCCATCTTACGAGAT
Source organism: Anaerolineae bacterium (assembly GCA_034436315.1). Classification (GTDB taxonomy): domain Bacteria; phylum Chloroflexota; class Anaerolineae; order UBA1429; family UBA1429; genus DAOTVR01. The sequence continues at coordinate 4,188 of DAOTVR010000262.1, read as the reverse complement.
CTCGGCAAGCTGACCTGAAGAGAGAGTCTATTTCTAGGCTACCCTATAACCCTCTGGTGTTGTACTAGCAGGCTATTCTTCCGGTGAGACGAGGCGAAGCTTGAAGACAATCCCCAAGCTCAATAGCGCAAGGAAAAAGTTGATCCCTTCCGCCAAGAAGAAGCCGGCCAATCGAGCGAGACCAGGGACGATGACCGCGATGGAGGCATGATAGAGAACGGCAAACCCAAGCCAGCGTTTCTGCCGGTAAACCAAACTCTCCATGACTAGGAGAGACCACGCCAGCTGGTGTGGCAGGGCCAGAATACGTTCTAGGGCAACGATGAGAGGCTGGTCCCACGAGGTGTTGGCGATGGTCTTGAGTTGGGTGATTAAGGCGGGGCTGGCTTCTATGGAGCGTGCAAGCGGTTCTAGGCCGAGCCGGTTGAGAGCAAGGTAAGCGAGGAAATGGATGAACGTTAGGCCGGCGATGAGTAGTGTCGTCTCCACAGAACTATGGCCGAGACCGTACATAATGCCGTTGTGCCAGGTGAGTTTGAAGGCGCCTCGTGGGAAGAGGTAGCGGTAACCGCACCAGCGTCCCATCTCTTCCACCAAACTGGTGGCCAGGGCCAAGGCCATCAGCCAAAGGAAAGCGCCCCAGCCCGACGTGAAACGTGCGCTCATCAAGGCGTCCAGATAGACGCTTATGGGCAACCAGGAAAAAAGCTGAAAGACGGCAAAGATCAAAGCGCCATAAATGAACAGTTGCCAGCGAGTGCCTGTTCTTCGCCTATAGATAAGGGTGACGGCCAGAGGGTATCCGACCTGTATCAGAAGCGAGAGAACAAAGGCGATGATCGTACGAATACTCAAACTTGCCTCCAACCCTTGGGATCATCTAGCTGGACTAGGACTCGCGTAACGGCCTGAAAATGAGCAAAGAGACTATGCAAGACGGAACTCGGGTCATTTTTTGGATCGACGTCGCCATCTTGCTTATTGTGGCGGTACTTGTACTGGCTGGCCAGTGGGATTACGTCATCGCGCTTTTCGTGGCCTTGGCAGCGCTCAACTTTTTCGATCAGTGGCGCAGTCGCCGAAGGTCTAAAGACTAAACATGGGAGACTCAGCTTTGGAGATTGATGTGGTACCTATGCGTCGGTACATCCTAAATGTGCTTCTCCATTGGCTGCCAGTGACGCTATGGATGGCCTGGATCTTTTGGCTTTCTGACCAGCCCAAACTTCCTCACCCGGCGAGGAGGTTGGGCTTATCGGATTATTTGTTTGATTACGCTGCCCATGCGTTCACATTTGGCCTGCTCGCAGCTCTTGCCTGGTGGGCATTCGTCCCCTTGAAGGCTCGGCGTTTGCTTTTACCGCTTTCCCCACCCCTTCTTAGCGGATTGTTTTCTGCTTTATATGCCATAAGTGACGAGCTGCATCAAGCCTTTGTTCCCGGACGCTGGGCCAAAGTTTCGGATTGGCTGGCCGATGTGGTGGGGATCCTTCTCACCTTGAGCTTTATATCCTGGATAGGTCGTTCTCAGTTTCTTAGACATGTACGCGTGTTTTTCGAACTAGATCGTAACTAGATCTCTATTGCCAACAGAATTCGTATCTCTCGCTGGCAGGGCTTATGGCGATGCCTGCATCGCTCTCAGAGACTTTTCTGACCACAGTGACTTGCCACAGGAAGTGACAAGATCCCTCTCCGCCAGGATAAAGCTCTGGGGGCACACGCCATGAGGTAGCTTTTGTCCAGATCTTTAGCGGATCAGGTTCCTCCTCGGAATGCCACATACGCAGGAGGTACCACTCCGAGTTAGCCAGTACACCAACTGAAGCCCAATTAAGGACTATGTACGTCTTTGCGCCGGTGATGATGCTGCCGTTTGTAGGGCTTAGGAGGAGCGGTTTCGGATATGTGAACCCGGCCAGAGGAGTGCTCGTGATGGCCATAGGCGTGGGCGGTGGGGGCGGCGCGGTCTTGAGAAATGGCGGAAACTTGACCGCCGGTTGTTGGGTGGGTGTAGGGGCAGTGGTGCCCGGAATAACGAGTTTCTGGCCGATTGTCAGGATGGCGTCTACTCCGATCTTGTTAGCTTTAGCGATGTCCTCGATGGCAACACCATATTGGCGCGCTATGGCTCCCAAATTGTCACCTTTGGCCACGACGTGTACTACCGGCTCGGCGATCGTTGGGGTACTGGTTGGCGGCATTGGCGTCGCCGACGGGGCCAGCGTCAAAGAGGCGGTAGGAGTTGGCGTTCTGGTTGGTGTCAAGGTGGTGGTGGGTGTTGGCAGCGGGCTGGGGGTTTCCGTGAGTGCAAAAGCTTTGGCAAGATCTTCAGGCAAAGCCAAGTTATGCCATGGCCTTGTTAGCCAGATGGCAACCAGAAAAGCCATCAGGGCCACTATACCAGCGGTTATCCCCAGGACATTGGTGCGCAGGGGAACGTCTGAGCTCACCTGCCGGCTGGCTCCACAGATAGGGCAGCGCTCCTCAGCGCTCGCAATACGCGCACCGCAGGCCGGGCAAAGCTCTGTTTGCTTGCGTACGGCGAGGTCGTATCCACAGGTGGGGCATAAGGCAGCCCCGCGTGGCAGCCGCGTGCCGCACTCAGGACAGGTCGGCTGTCTCCGGAGTTTATACATTATAGCTCAGCCCTTGGGTAGCGCTAGAGAGCACTCATGCATGGCCAGCCAGGCCTAACGCTTGGGCAACGGGTTTCAAGGCCTCAATAACGAAGGCGATATGTTCATCCAAGTCGACTCCTAACTCGCGCGCACCCAACTCGATATCTTGGCGATTCACCGCGCGTGCAAAGGCTTTATCTTTCCACTTTTTGCGCACGGAGGTTACCTTGAGGTTAGCGATGTTCTTGTCTGGCTGGACGAGGGCACAGGCTGTGATGAATCCGGTGAGTTCATCTACGGCGAACAATACCTTGGACATCAAGCTTACTCGATGGGCGTCCCTGGCATGACCTCTAACCGCGTCGACGATCTCTTGAGGCCACCCCAGCTTTTCCAGGATCGCCACGCCGGCCATCGGATGTTCATCGGCAGAAGGGTGTTGCTCGTAATCAAAGTCGTGGATCAGCCCGGTAATCCCCCAAAGTTCCTGGTCTTCTCCGACCTTAGCAGCATAGGCGCGCATAGCAGCTTCGACTGCTAACGCGTGCTTAATCAAACTGGGATTTTTAGTGTATTCGTTGAGTAATTTCCAGGCATCGTCTCTGGTCGGATTCAATTTTTGCTCCTTTCCATGTGTTTTGGTCAGCAGAGTAGAGCTTGCCGCTGAAGGGTAATCAATTGGTCAATGCCCCGTTTGGCCAGGTCGAGCAGTTCGTCCAGACGGCTCTTTGAGAAGGGTTGGCCTTCGGCGGTTCCTTGGACCTCGATGAATTCGCCGTTGGCGTTCATGACGACATTAAAATCCACGGCCGCCCGAGAATCCTCTTCATAACAAAGATCTAGCATGGCCTCGCCATCAACTAGGCCTACGCTCACAGCCGCTACTAAAGGACCGAATACGTTTTCCGATACAAGCCCATCAAGGACCAGGCGTCTCAGGGCGAGGTGCAAAGCCACGAGCCCTCCCGTGATCGAGGCGGTGCGCGTGCCCCCATCGGCTTGGATGACATCGCAATCCACGATGATCATACGTTCGCCCAATGCCTGCAAATTGACCGCGGCTCGCAGTGAACGACCGATCAGCCGCTGGATCTCTTGAGTGCGTCCGGAGAGCCCTTTGGTCTCGCGAGGTGTTCTGGTGATGGTTGAGCGCGGGAGCATAGCGTACTCGCCTGTCACCCAACCCGTCCCTCGTCCTTGCATCCAGAGTGGCACTGTGGCCTCAATGCTAGCCGCACACAAGACTCGCGTCTTGCCACAGGTGATGAGCGCGGAGCCATCGGCATAGTCCAAATAGTTAGGCAAGATGGTTACCTGGCGAAGGGCATCGTTCGCTCTGCCATCTTTACGCATCTTGACTCGCCTCTTGGAGATGTGCAACGCAATAGGCTCGTCCGGCCAGGAATGCGCGTTGGTTCAGTTCAATATAACGTTCCGGAACTCGGCGTGAGATGACCTCTAGCCAGATATCCTTGGAAACATCCAGGAACGAGGAAAGTGCTCCGAGCATAACCATATTATTGACTCGCGTTTGGCCGAGTTCCCGGGCTATAGACATTGCCGGCAC
>DAOTVR010000261.1:0-3683 GCA_034436315.1 Anaerolineae bacterium | reverse complement strand
TGTACTTTTGCCAGTGGACCCTCTTGTCATCGTACTGAGTCCGCGGGGCTTTCGCCTCCGCCGGGTGACCCACGTAGACCACGCCGAGGGGAATGACGCCCTTGGGAAGCGAAAGCACCCGCGAGACGGCCTTCACAAGCAGGCCGATGGGATGGACCCCGACCCACACCGCGCCCAAGCCAAGGCCAGTGGCGGCGAGGAGGATGTTCTCCGTGGCGGCACTGCAATCTTGAATCCAGAAATCCCGCGCTGGCCAGGGAAGGGCGCGTCCCATATTGCCGCAGACTATGATGGCTGCCGGCGCGTTATAGCGCCCAAAGGGAAGCACCCTACGCAGGCTCTCTAGCACCTCAGGTTCAGTGACCACGACGAACTCCCAGGGCTTGCGATTGGTGGCCGAGGGGGCAGCCATAGCTGCCTGGAGCAGCCGTAAGATATCCTCTCGGCTCACAGGCTCGTTGGTGTACTTGCGGATGCTTCTGCGGCTTAGGATGTGGGTCATGATATCGGACATGGGATCTATCCCCACAAACCTTTCAGGAAGCGCAATTGCTCGGTCTTCTGGAATCCTCCGGTTTCATGCTGCATGTACTCGTAGACGCGAATATCCTTTGGCCCTGCCCAGTAGTTATAGGCGGCGAAAATGGTTGAGGGTGGACAGACCATGTCCATCAAACCCACGGTGAAAAGGGCCTGTGCTTTCGCCCTAGGAGCGAAATTGACCCCATCAAAGTACGACAGGGTCCTAAAGACCTGCTGCACCTGGTCGCGGTGAACACGCAGGTATTGGGTGATCTCGTAATAGGGATGTGCGTCGCTGATCTCTGTAGCTCGGCGATAGGCACAGAGATAAGGCACTTCGGGCATGGCCACCTTGACCACAGGTGAAAGGCCGGCAGCGGCGATGGTGATGCCCCCGCCTTGGCTCACTCCGGTGACGGCGATGCGCTCCGGATCGATCGCCGGGTGGCTCTGGGCGGCTTCAATGGCGCGCACCGCGTCGCAAAAGACGCGCCGATAATAATAGGTGTGTGGGTCGAGGATGCCACGAGTCATAAAGCCAGGATATTGCGGGCCACAGCCTTCAGGGGCATTATCCGGCGTGTCGCCCTTGGACCAGGCCGATCCTTGGCCGCGCGTGTCCATGATCAGATGGGCATAGCCAGCCGCCGACCAGAGCAGAAAATCGGTGGGGAATCCTCGGCCGCCGCCATAACCGATATACTCGACGACGCAAGGCACCTTGGCCGGACGTTTGCGAGGCAGGTTAAGCCAACCCTTGATGGGTTGCCCGCCGTAGCCGTTGAAGGTGACATCGTAGGACTCGATGGTCTCCAGAGGGTAATCCGTCGGCTCAAAGCGTGCGTCCAAGGGAAAGCTACGCGTCTCGGCAAGGCTTTGCTGCCAGAAGGCATCAAAATCGGGCGGCTCCACTCGTTCCGGGCGGTATACCTGTAGCTTTTCCAGTGGTAGATCGAAAAACATGTTGGTATCTCCTTTTGTGATGGATTTATGGCTTACAGATTAGGCCGAGTCCATATTCTAAAGAGTCAATCCGTTGAGCTGAGCCAGGGTATAGGCGCGAATGTCGGTGGCTGAGGGAAGGTCGGCGACGATCCTGCCCCCGTCTATGAGCAGGCGATTCAAGAACTGACGTTCCTGGCCACAAGCGCAGCGCCCGGGCCGGTGTTTCCAGTAGACTACCTCAGATTGCCCGCACGTTGGGCAGCGGGCGATGAACTTGCCTCCCGACTCTTTGCCGCGCTTGGCAAAGGGTACACCCTCTATCTCAACGAGGTCAAAGGCAAAGTTGATGGTTGGGGCGTTGGAGAGTGCCGTGCCCACGCCATAGCCATCGCATACCGGGTTCAACTCTAAGATGGCCTCCTCATCCAAACCGCCGCTAGCAAAAAGTTTGACGTGCTGGTGACCGCGCAAATCCAGTTCCCAACGCACCTCTTGCATGAGCTGTAGCAGGTTTCCACGCCGAGATGAGGGGGTATCAAAGCGCACCCCGAAGAGTTTTTGGCCCATCGCTTCGGCGATACGCAGGGTCTCGAACTTCTCATCGTTGAGGGTGTCGATCAGCACGATGCGCCTGACTTCAGGGGCCACAACCTCGTCAAAGGCTCGTGCTGCCTCGAGCGTATCTCCCAAAACCAAGACCAACGCATGGGGCATGGTCCCTGAGGGCGGGATGCCCATCATCTCGGCAGCCAATACCGTGGAGACCCCGTCACAGCCACCGATATAGGCCGCTCGTTCGATCATCGGGGCCAATGCAGGATGCATCCGGCGAGCACCGAAACTGAGCAACGTGCGCTTTCCGGCGGCGAGGCGACATCGTGCCGCCTTGGTGGCAACGCCTGAGGCCTGGCACATCAGCCCTAAGAAAGCGGTCTCAAGGTGGCCAAAGGTCGTATAGCGTCCCTCTATGGTCAACACCGGTTCTCCGGCGTGAAAGACGGTGCCCTCCGGAGGAGCCCAAGCCTTTATGTCCAAACCTTCCAAGAGGTTTGCTACCTCTTCAATGCCGGCGAGAACGGCCCAGGGGTACCCAGCCGGCAGGCTTTTGGCGCGCATCTCGCCGACGACGAGCTTATCGGCTTGGCGAGCTTGAATGGCTGAGCGCGTGCGTTCAAAGTACACGTCGGTCACTCGGCCACTGCGAATGTCCTCTTCTGTAGCGATGTGAAATCTACGCCGTTCCATGGTCGTTTTCCCCTGAGCTATGGGCGCTTATTGCGGGCCAGCGTCTCAATTGTCGCCAGATCCACGCCGGCGCGCAAGAGCTCCTCAATGGCCAACTCACCGTCATGGGGTTTGATGTTGACCGCGCGCGTTGCATCCACGAGCACGGTCGTGCGAAAGCCCTTGGCCACAGCATCCAGGGCCGAGGCCTTTACGCAGTAATCCAGCGCCAGCCCGCCGATGTAGAGGTGTTCCACGCCCAATGCACGGAGTCGTTCCTCAAGCAGTCGCCCTTCCGTATCGCGGGCCTGGAAAGCCGAGTAGGCGTCCTCGGCGGCACCCATCCCTTTTGAGATGATGATCACATCTTGGGGGAGGGCGAGATCGGGGTGAAACGCGGCCCCTGGGGTGCCTTGGATACAGTGCGGTGGCCATGGGCCTCCTTGGGTTCTGAAGTGCGTTGTCTCAGGCGGATGCCAATCTCGTGAGGCCAGGATGGGCCTATGGGCGGCGCGGAACAAACGGATGTAATCGTTGAGTTTGGGCGCTATCTGGTCCCCTTCGGGGACGGCTAGGGCGCCCCCTGGGCAGAAGTCTACCTGCATATCGACGATGAGCAGTGCGCTATTAGGCTCCATAGTCTTTCCTCCCTTGTCGCCTAGGTGAACTACCTCCTATTATCTAGGGATGCGCAGTCGCTGACCGACTTGGATTTGATCGCCTGTCAACCCGTTGGCTGCCTTGATCGCCTCCACTGTGGTTTGGTAGCGCCGGGCAATAGAGTATAAAGTATCGCCGCGACGCACCGTGTATATAGTATACTCAGTATCTTGACTTTGAGGGGTCGCCGTAGGCGATGGTGCAGTAAGCGTCGGAGAGGGACTTGCTTGCGTTTCGGTAGGGGTGGCTCTTGTATCGGGAGGCCAGGGCTCGTTCGTGGGCCAATTCGTGGGACGCACCAAGCCGGGACGTACGCTGGCGACCGGGCTTGG
>DAOTVR010000260.1:0-5853 GCA_034436315.1 Anaerolineae bacterium | reverse complement strand
CTACCAGAAACGCATCTCCGGCCCCATGATGGACCGCATTGATATCCACGTTGAGGTGCCCCGTGTGGATTATGAGAAGCTCGCAGGCAGCACCCTGGGCGAAACCTCAGCCAGCGTGCGCGCACGGGTAGAGGCAGCGCGAGAGAGGCAAACGCGGCGTTTTCAGGGCACACGGCTACACTGCAACGCCGATATGGGCCCTGCCGAGGTGCGCCAATGGTGTGAGTTAGATCAAGCCGGACGCAGCCTGATCAAGTCGGCCATGCGCCAGTTAGGCCTGAGCGCGAGGGCTTACCATCGCGTGCTCAAGCTGGCCCGCACGATCGCCGATTTGGCGGGAAGCGAGGATATTGAAGTGCAACATCTGGCCGAGGCGCTCCAATATCGGCCCAGGAAGAGGGAATAGAGCTGGATCCAGCACAGTTGATCTTATCCGAGAACTCTCATTGGAGGCTTGTATGGGCAAACGGTTAGAAGGCAAGGTGGCAGTAGTCACGGGCGGCGGCACGGGCATTGGGCGAGGGATCGCCCTGATGTTAGGCCGGGAGGGAGCCCGCGTCGTAGTCGGGGCGCGGCGCGAAGCGCTTCTGGCCGAAACGGTTCGCCTGATCTGCGAGGCCGGGGGCCAAGCCAGTTATCTGCGCACGGACGTCACCGTTGAGGCGGATTGCAAAGCGTTGATGGATCACGCCGTGAGCACTTACGGCCGCTTGGATGTGCTGGTGAGCAATGCCGGCGTCTATCCTCGGCGGCTCCTGCCCGATCTGACGGAGGCCATCTGGGATCAGACCATTGACGTGAACCTCAAAGGCCATTTCTTTTGCGTCAAACACGCGATACCTTACATGATCGCCCAGGGGAGCGGCAGCATCATCTTCATCGGCTCCGTGCACGGCTATACGGGCGGCTCGGATGTGTTGGCCTACGCTGCGGCAAAGGGCGGCCTGTGGACGATGACCCGCAACCTGGCCCGCACGTACGCCCCGAACCACATTCGGGTGAACTACATCAACCCCGGCTGGGTGGCCAGCGAAGGCGAGATAGAGCATCGTCGCGAGCTGGGCTACCCTGACGGCTGGTTGGAGGAACAGGGCAAGAAACTTCCCATGGGGCGGTTACAAACCCCTGAGGATACGGCCCATGTCGTGGTTTTCCTGGCCTCCGACGAGTCCTTGCAACTTACGGCTACCCGTTTCAACGTAGATGGAGGATTATCTCTGATTATGTAGAGCTTGAGCGTTTCAGGATCGCCACATAAAGCTCTCTACGTCAATCAGCTCCCCTCCCCGCCGGGCCGATTCCCAACCGGCCAGTACCGGGGCTAGAGAGTAGAGGCCGTCATGGTAGTCGTTCACCAAAAGGCCCCTATCCCCGGTTCGCACCGCTTCAATAAAGCGTCGGTCGTGCTCGAACCAGGGATCATAGTCCTCTCCACGAAAGATGACCTGCCCATCCACCTCTAACTCCTGGTAGTTGCCCAGGTGCAGGCTCCCCCCTTCGTAAAAGATGGTGAAATCAAAGCCTTTCGTCTGACCCCTTTCGCCCAGGGCGGAGACAAAAAGCATGCTCATCGTAGCCCCGCCTGTAAGACACAAGTTAAAGGACGAAGAGAGGGCCAGAGGGTACACTGTTGGCCGCTGGCAGTAGAACGCCTGCGCTTTCTCTACGTTCAGGCCGGTCATAAAGCGCACATAGTCCACAGCGTGGACCCCCCAATCCAAAGCGGGCCCACCGGAAAGCTCCATACGCTCATACCAGGAGCGCTCTTCACCACGCAAGGGCGGCAACCTCCTGAAGCTGACGAATTGCACGTGGACGATCCTTTTATCGCCCAGAAACCGTCGCGCCTCTTGGAAGATGGGGCGATACCTCTCCCGAAAGCCAACCGTACTTATGACCCCAGCCTTTTGGATCGCCTCATCGATCGCTCGCGCGATAGACATGGTCAGCGCCTGGGGCTTCTCGGAAAAGAGATGGATTCCCCGCCTCGCAGCGACTTGCTCCACATCTGTGCGCGCATAGGCCGGCACACAAGAATAGAGCACATCAAGGGACTCTGCTCGGAGCATCTCATGCGCATCGGTATAGGCCCGCGCCCCCGGCACGCGCTCCAACGTAGCGGCCAGGGCCTTTGGATCGGCATCACACAAGGCGACGATCTCCACTCCCCCCAATTTCTGTAGGTTAGGGATGTGGGTCCTATTGGCGAATCGGCCCACGCCATAGAAACCGACGCGTACCGTCTCTGAACCATCCTTCACGCTCATTTCCTTCCCAAACGATCCCTCCGATCTGCCAAGTTATGCTAAGCTATCGCGGCGCCCGCGCTTCTATACGCCTGCTCATTCCAAGCTCCGCACCTCGGGCCGCAAAAGGAACAAGCTACTGAAGATCAACATGACGATCAACCCCTGTGCACCCACCACCCACGGCACGCCCAATCGGTCGGCTATGGCCCCCGCGGGCAATGTGCCCAGTGGCGTCAATCCCCATAGCATCAAATAGATGCTCATCACCCGGCCACGCACCTGAGCGAGGGCGTTGGCCTGTAACAGGGTGGTATTAGTGACCATACAGATATTGCCCGCCGCCCCCACCACGATCAACGCCGGAAAGATGAACGCTTGCGAGCGCACCGTAGCGAAAAGTAAAAGGGCCAAGCCCATGACCATACCCGACGAGAGGAAAAGCTTCCCCTTGCCTCGCAAATCCCCCATAGCGGCCACGGCCAACGAGCCGAATGTCGCCCCCAGCCCAGGAGCAGCCATTAACAAGCCCAAGCCCATAGCTTGAAAGCCCAACACTTCCTCAGCATATTTGGGCATCAGCGTACGATAGGGCATGGCGAAGAGCACGCGCACGAGCGCCAACCCCATGACCGCTAACAAAGAAGGGCTATGCCACAGGTACCTTAACCCTTCCCAAGCATCGCGCCAAACGGAATTTGTGCTGGGATAGCCTCGCCCCGTACGACGCAACTTGGATAAGCTGAACAAGGCCACCGCATAAAACGCAGCCATGGCATAATAGACCCCTTCTACACCGATGGTCTCGATCATCGCGCCGGCCAAGGAAGCGCAAAAAATGCCCATCAGGCCCATGCCGATCGCGTCCAGAGCCACAGCGTTGAGTAGGGTGCGGCGATCCACCAATTCGGCGATGATCGCCTGCTGGGCGGGCATCAGGAAAGAGAACATCACCCCTGTGAAAAGCGAACTGGCTGCCAGATGCCATAGCCGAATGGCCCGAAAGGAGATCAGCAAGGCGATGAGCAGCGAGTTCAGGCCCATAGCCGCCCTAGTCCAGAGGAGCACATCACGCTTTTCTACCCGATCGCAGAGCACCCCGCCGTAAAGCGAGAAAAGCAACGTAGAGATGCTCCACCCAGAGCCGACCCATCCCAAAGCCAAGCCCGAGCCGGTGAGTTGGTAAACCAGCCAGCCTTGGGCCACCCCGCTCATCTCAAAGGTGGCCGAGGAAGCCAGCCTCCCCACCCAAAGCCAGCGGAAGTCGCGGTTGCGCAGGGCCTCAAACGTAGATTCCCAATGCCAAAGACGACCCACAGCCGGCTTACTCCCCACCTGTGATGGCTCAGCCCGCAAACGGAGGCCATTATAGGCCTTTTGCCGGTTGATCTCAAGATGCCTTTGACAGAGCCCCATGGTCACATATAATGCGAACATCAAGACGCCCTCCAAGCCCGGCAGCATAGCTGCATGCCAAGGCAAAGGATCTTTTCTGGCGTCTATAGGAGGCTATAGTTATGTATATGGTCATGTATGTCCTCAACGAGCCCGACCGACTCGATGAGGTCCTAGATGCCTGGGAAGCCGTTGGGGTGAGCGGCGTAACCATCGTGGAAAGCACCGGGATCCAACGGCGACGCTGTGCGCGCCGCCGTAGGATCCCCCTTCGCTTTGGCTTTGAATGCCTCCCGCAAGACAAATTTGAGGGACACTATACCCTCTTCACCATCGTGACCAGCGAAGAGCAGGTGCAAAAATGCATTGCCGCCGTAGAACAAGTGGTAGGCGACCTCTCTGACCCGCATACGGGCGTGCTAGCCTCGTGGGCACTGGAAGCCGTCAAGGGAGTGCCCAAGAACCTTCCCCAGGAGCAAGCCCTATGATGGTCTGGCTCCAGTTCGTCGGCAGCGCGACCCTCGTTGTCGTCGCGGCGATCAAGCTCGCCGAGTACGGTGATGCCATCGCCGTACGCACAAAGCTGGGAGGCATGTTCGTGGGCACCTTATTGTTGGCCGGGGCGACCTCTCTCCCCGAGCTTCTCGTCGCGCTCAATTCTCTTTACAGTCACCTGCCCAGTTTGACTGCCGGCGACATGTTTGGGAGCGGCATGTTCAACATGCTTCTTTTGGCGGGTATAGACCTTTTCTCCGGCCAGGTGCGGGTCCTGCGTCGCGTGGCCATGAAACACACCCTCAGCGCCAGCCTGGCGATCCTGCTGACCCTCATCGCCGTGACCTCCCTAATCGCCGATGTGGACATACGCATCGGTTGGGTAGGGCTGGACTCGCTGCTCCTTATCGTCGCTTATGTAGCCGGGGTTCGGCTCCTTAGGGCAAACATGGGAAGTAGCATTCCCCTTTCAGAAGCCGAAAGCGAAGAGCAACAAGTACCCCGTTTGTGGGTGGCCGTGGTGGGCTTTAGCGTAGCGGCGCTCGTCCTAGTCCTCGTGACACCCTGGCTTGTGCGCAGCAGTGCTACCATCGCTGAAATGACCGGGATGACCACGGGATTCGTGGGAACGGCGTTCGTGGCCGTGATCACCTCGCTTCCCGAACTGGTCTCTTGTATAGCGGCCGTCCGCCTGGGCGCATACGACTTGGCGGTAGGGGATCTCTTCGGCAGCAACATTTTCAATATGTTCGCCATAGGTCTAGTTGACGTTTTCTACGTGCAGGGATCTTTTCTGAGAGAAGTGGATCCGGCTTTCGCCCTAACGGGGTTGCTGGCCATGCTGCTCACGACATTAGGCCTCATCGGCAACCAGGCACAAATCGAGCGGCGCCTGCTTTTCGTGGAGATTGACGCCCTCTTGATCATCCTGACTTATGCGGCCGGGCTATGGTTGCTTTACGTTCGGGGGGTTGGCATCTGAGGTGCGTCCGCCTGAGCCACTCGTGGCACATGTTGCCCCTCGTTAGGTTGCGATCCTGGAAGGCGCTGCCCTCTCAGAGGCCCTGTATCGACGGCTAACTCCTCATCTCGCGCGTGATGGCTTGACTCCCAACAGCCACGAACGCAGTGCGATCACCAGTGGATTAGTCGGTCGCCACAGAACTTGTTTGACCCACGAACAAATGTTCACTATACTGGGGTCGTTTTGAGGAACAAACATGCCGCGAACCGATGAGATCTTGCCCCAACGCCTGACAGCCTCGCAGCAAGAGGTCGTCTCTTATCCTCGCGACGGGGGCAGCAGCTTGTTCATCCGTGGCCTGCCCGGCACGGGCAAGAGTACCGCGCTCAAGGCCAGGCTGGCCGCCCTCCTGCGCGAAGGGCGGCGACCCTACGAGATCTTGGTGCTCGTACCACAGCGCGCCCAAGTAGAGCGCTACGAACGCGCCCTTCAAACCCTAGAGGCCCCAACTCGTGGCGGGGTAGAGATCCTCACCTTCTATAGCTTATCCCGTCGCGCAGTGGCCTTGTTCTGGCCGCTCATCGCCCGCGAAGCCGGCTTCGCTCGGCCAGATCGTGAGCCAACCTTCCTGACGATAGAGACCACCCAATACTTTATGTGGCGTGTGGTAGAGCCTTTGATCCTCAAGGAAGGCTATTTCAGCGATCTCTTCATCCGCCGCAGCCGATTGCTTTCGCAGCTCATCGACAACCT
>DAOTVR010000259.1:0-3816 GCA_034436315.1 Anaerolineae bacterium | reverse complement strand
AGTGGCACGTTGAAGTTGATCAGAAAGCCGAATGGCAAAAGCAAACCTCATAGGTATTCTCCAGTAATCCTGGCCCAAGTGCCTTATGCACAGCATAAGCCGCATCCACAATCGCCATGCCGATGCGTTCTTCCTCATCCGAGATAGGCAAATATCCCATCTTCATCCTCTTTGTCTTTGTGTCTTCGTGGTTAATCGCCGCCAAACAGCTAGAACAGCCGCCCGGCATAGATCGCCTTCGGATAGCGCGCCGCCAGCTCCGGCCACTGCACGAAAAAGAGATGCGCCACCCTGTACAGGATCCGCCCGGTCAACGAGAGCGCCGTCACCCGCGAGGCCGTCTCCACAAAGATCACCTTGATCCCCATCAGCCTGGCGGCGATACACGCTGGTACCGCCACCGCCGGCCCTGAGCTGAGCACCGCCTCCGGCCGAAAGGCGCGTAGCGCCCGCCACGATTGCCAGCCGCTATAGAGCGCCTTACAGATATCCCGCAGCAAGTGATGCTGCTTATCTCGTGGGCGAATCACGCGGTACACCGGTCCAGGGCGACGGATTTTGCCCTCCGAGACCTCGTCGTCTCGGACGAGGATATACCCGTACTCCAGATCGTCCCCCAGCATCTCCACCAGGGCGAGCATCTCCTTCGTATGCCCGCCCTCTCCCAGGATGACCAATAGCCTCATCCTAAAACCCTCTCTCGGCCGGCTTTGGCCCGGCGCCGCGCCAACACCCCCTCATACAGGGCGAGGATCTTTCGGGCCTCCTCTTGAGTCTGCAGGTGGGCGATGGCCTCGCGCCCGCGCGTCCGCCGCCCAAAGGCCAGGGCCCTCTCCACCTTATCCGCCAGGTCCTCCGGCGTGTGCTCGGCGAGGAAGCAGCCCTCCCCCCCGCCGATGACCTCGGGCACATCCCCCACCGCCGTGGAGACGATCGGCAGGTTACAGGCCATCGCCTCCTTGATCACCACCGGCGAGCCCTCGTGGTCCGAGGTGAGCAACAAGACGTCGGCGGCGTTCAGGTAAGTGGGGATGGCCTCGTGAGGCACCTTGCTCACCACCTTCAACTCCACGTCCTCGCGCCTCCGGCGTAATAGCTCGTAGGTCGCATAGGCCAGGTCTAGGCGCTTCTCGCGCCGCGGATCGCCCACCCAGGCCACGATCTTGCGTCCTACATCCCACCCCAACTCGGCGCGGGCCTCGTCGCGCGGCCGGGGCTTAAAGAGCTCCAGGTCCACCCCACAGGGGATGATATGCGCCCGCTCATGGCCCAGAAGGGCCTTGTGCTGCGCCGAGGTCACGATGATCTCGTCCACCCATGGCGCCAGCCGCTTGCATAGCCAGCCCTGGTAGGTGTGCATTTGCCCCGGGGCGTGAAAGCTCTGCACGATGGGCAAGCCCACCTGCGCCCGCGCGATCAAGCCGGAAAAAACGTAATGGGCGTGAATGAGATCGTAGCGCACGTAATAGAGCTGCCGCCAAAAGCGCAAGTAGCCCAACAGATAGTTCCAGCGGCTCGCCCGCCCGTTGACGAAAAGCACGTCTATATCCACCCCCAGGGCGCGCAGGGCGCGCACCTGTTCATAGACAAAGGTGCCAAACGAGGGATCGGCCTCGTGAGGGTACATATTGGTCAACATCAAGACGCGCATCACCGCCCCCCAGAAACGTTCAAACGTTTAAACGTTCCAACGTTTTCCCATAGTATGTGCTCAATACCTCGTGGACGAGCGCATCGGCGCACGCGGCCAACTCGCCGTTAGCCTCTACGAGGCGCAGCCCCCAGGTCGGGGCCATCTGGCGGTAAAGGTCGGCCTGCGCCTCCAGAAAGCTCAACTCCTCGTCCGGCTTGCGCGCGCGGGCGACCGCCGGGTCCACATCCAAAAGATAGGCCAGCCGAGGCCTGGGGCTGAGGCCCAAGAGGAGCTTGGCCCCCCAGGAGCCCATGACCTCCGGCCCGCCGAGCGCGGCCAGCTCCACCAGGGCGTCATAGGCGTAGCGGTCGCAGATCACCACCCGCCCCCATAAAAGCGGCCAGGCCACCTTACGGCCATACTGCAGCAAGAGGTCCCCCACCACCAGAGCCGTCCAGCCCCAGCGCAGGAGCGGCCGGCGCAGCCAGACGCTCTTGCGGGCCACCTTGGCCTGGCGGGTGTCGCCGGTCAGGTCAAGGCCCTTCGCCTTCGGCAAAAGGGGCTTGACCAGGGCGATGATCCGCTCCGCCAGCCGCGAGGAGCCGCCGCGATTCCACACCACCCGCGCCGCGAGGTCACATTCCCCGAACGCCCTCTGGAGCATCTCCGCCTGGGCCGTCTTCCCCGAGCCATCAACCCCGCTGAGGCTGATCAACATGGACCGCTGGATCTTCCACGGGAGCCGCCGCCTGATCCCCGCCCACGAGTGCTTGAGGGCGTCGCCCGCCTTCTCAGGCCAAGATAGGGCGCCATCGCGCCATACTTTGCGGTAGTACTGCCCCTTGCTGAAGAGAAAAGAGACCCGCCAAGGAAAGCTCAGGCGCTCCTCATCCGCCCGCAACGCTCGCCCCAGGTAAAGCCGATCGTAAGCGGGCAAACGCTTGCGCGCTTGGCGCACGAGCGCCTCGGGAAAGCTGTGCTCCCCATAGAGCAGGCGCTCTAGCCCGGCCCAAAGCAAGAGGCACACCTCCAAGCCCTCCTGCCAGCCTCGGTGACGCGCTTGGCGATAGGCCCGCTCCCAATCCAGCTTCCCCTGTCTCAGGATATGCATGACCTTCCACAGGTCACCCAAGGTGATGGCCTTATCCTCGTAGAAAGCGTGGGCCATCGTCACCAGGAGCGCGTCCTCAGCGCAGGGGATCCACAGCTCGGGATCGTCGGGGGCCTGGCGCGCGTTGGCCAGGAGGCTCTCATCGTCCATAAAGCCCGTGCCCCAGCCGACGAACTCGTGCAGGTGGATCGCCGAGGCCGTCGTGCCCAGGTGAAATTTGCGGAAGAGGAACTTGTGCGGCTCCTCCACGTTCTTCAGCTCCACATAGCCCAGGTCTAGGAGGACCTCCTTGGCCAGCGTCCCCTGTTCGGCCGCCACCAGGATGTCCGTGTTGTCGCTGGCATACGGAAACGAGGGCGCCATCCCCACCGACTTGATGAGCACGTCGCGAATGCCCGCGCCCTCCAAGGCCCGGCGCACGATCGCGTACTCCGCCCGCAGCGCAGCCCACCGGGCGCGTTCCTTCTCCCACAGGCGCTGAAAGGCCTCGCCGGCATAAAAGGCGCTCAGCGGCGAGAAGCCGAGGTCAAGCGCCAACAAGGGCACCTTGTTCGCCCTGAGCGCCCGAAGCAGGCGCGCGTGGGCCTCCACGCCCGGGCGGATAAAGCCCTCAACCCGCCGTTGTGGATAGATCATCTTGGCGACGATGCGCGCCGTCCACAGGTCTGTGCTCACCGCATCACCCGATCACGCGAAGATAGCCGATAGATGCCGATGATCTGATTGCGCAGCCAACCTAGGATGGGCCGACGGGTCAGGCGGCTATAGAGAAGGCCCAGCGTGTAGCTCCAACGTCCATGCGCGAGGTACGCATACGTCTGATCCACCCTGTGCAGCCAATCCCTCTGAAAACCCGCTGCGCCCAACTCGCGTTCCAGCCGCCGAAGCGTATTGGCCCGATAATAGGTGGGGAACACCTCCCCCTCGGCCACGCCGATGCGCCCCTTCAGCCTCCGATGCAGGCCCGTGGGCAACAACCTGGCCAGGAGAAAGAGGGGCGTGTGCACCGCCGGCGTCTTGAACACCAGATATCCCCCCGGCTTGAGCACCCGCGCGTACTCGCGAAAGGCCA
>DAOTVR010000258.1:0-3195 GCA_034436315.1 Anaerolineae bacterium | reverse complement strand
GACTGAAGTCAAGTATCTGGCGAACCAAATGCGCGGCCCGTTCACCCTCCGCGACGATGATTTTCAAATCCTCCATCGCCTGTTGGGGCATGCCCTCCTGCCTCTGTAGTAATTGGGCATAGCCGATTATACTGGTGAGGATATTGTTAAAGTCGTGGGCGATGCCGGCTGCCAGGCGTCCGATGGCTTCCATCTTTTGTGCCTGGACGAGCGCTGCCTCGATCGCGGCTTTTTCCTCTCCCAAGAGCACATTATGGGCGGCAATGCCCGCCTGGTAAGCCAGAGTAGTTAGGATGCGTTCATCCTCTATGGTGAAAACGTCACCGCTCGTTTTGGGCCCGATCAGGAGGACGCCTTGTAGAGTCCCCTCTGCTCTCAGAGGTATCCAGAAGGCCAAATCGGACAATGACAGCCACCACCGTTCTTCCTGGCTTAAGGGGGCGTCGGCGAGCGCTTTTCGCACGTGTTCGTGCGGTATGGGTGTGTTGCAAGTCCTCAGATAACTTGTCAGCCTTCCCGTTCTCGGAAGGGCAAGGCCCACTTCTGCGGTCACTTCCAGGCCATTTGAGCTGCTTAGCGTTAGTTCTTGTTCTCGGTTTCTGAGGAACAGGGCGCTCCACGATACATGCATTTTCTGCGCCAGTTCGTGAACCAGCAGACGTTGCAGCTCAGCGCGGTCCAACGTGATCGCCAAAGACTCGGCCAGTTGGCCCACTACGCGGGCATAGTTAGCTTTGCTGCCGAACCACACCAGATCCGTCAGGTGTTCAAAGAGCTGCGATAAAGGGCCCGTTGTCACCATACAGCCGGCACCCAAAAAGATGCCGAGCCAAGGCCAATCGCGCTGTAGATTTCCGAGCAGATGGCGCGCGATAGCTACTCCTGACAGGAAGAAAAAGCCAAATGAAACGAAGAGGAGGTAATAGACGAACGCGCGTTTGAGCACGAGGCCCAGTCTAGGCGGCTGAATGGGCTTGAGGGCATAGGAATAGAGCAGTGGGCTGGCCAAAAGGCCTAAGAAGGAAATCTCCCAGGGTACTTTGATGGGAAAAGCGAGTATACTGGGAATCAGTGAGAGAAACATCAGCGGTACAGCGGCGGCCACGTTTCCGAAGGCTATTAGGCGGATGGGACGACGTTTAGCCTCGGGCCAGTCATGCCTGGCATACCAGGCAACCATCACCGTGGAGGTGACTGTAGATAATAAGAGAAGGACACGCACTCCTCCCCGCCAGAATGGACTCCACACCAGCTGTTCCAACGTTGGGCGCGACCAAAGTAAAGACGGTAAAGAGCCTATAATGGCTAGGCTAACGAAAACCCAGCGAGTGGCTCTAAGAAGGCGGGCTGGTGGGCGAGAGATCAGCTCATAATGGAGAGAGAAAAGTGCGGGAGAACAAAAGGCCAGCATGGGATAAAAAAGGCGCGATCCCCAGTCGCTCCCCGTGGTGGATAGCAAGCCGGTTCCCAGCGTTCCGGCCGCTGTAAGAAAGGAGAGAAAAGAGGACCACTGCTCCGCATATGCCGCCCGTAGGGCAATGATCCAAAGGCCCACTCCGACGGCCACAACGACTATATCCAGGGTCAGCGACGGGCAAGGTGTATCGCTGAGGCCCGCTTCCCCCTTAGCTTGTCGGCACGGACGTTGCCAGGCTGCAATCCCTGCCCACACGAGCGTGGTCATGCAGGCCAGAGCAAAGATCCAAGCAAAGACACGTCGTACGCGATGTGATAAGAACAGCCGTCTGAGCACTTTGGCTAGTCCTTAGCATGGTCTTGCAACGCAGGGAAAACTTGTTGGAGAGCGAGCAAAAGTCTATGCTTGGCCGGGTGATCGCCACCAGCCTGTTTTAGGGACTGGGCTGCGCGGTTATACCACATTTGTCCTAGGACCAGCATGAACGCTTGGGCGCCCATATCAATTAACAATTTGCGAGCTCGCCTATCGGCCTCAATATCTCCTTGCCGGGCGTCATCAAGAAGTGCCTGTAACTGGCTTTTTTGCTCACTTGTGGTGGCCACAGAAAGGGCATAGACTACGGGCAAAGTCGGGCGTTTGGTCATCAGATCACCTACATGGTCTGGGTACCATACACCGTTGTAGTCATCAGCGATTTGTAGTAGAACACCCAAGCTCGTCGCATACTCACGATAGCTAGCCAAAACGCTCTCCTGAGCGCCCGCAACCAAGGCACTGGCCCAGACGGCCCAACCTATCGGTACACCGGATTTGGCTGCCGCGATCTCTAACCAACGGTCTGGATCAGGGCTGGTTACCGTCAAATCAACGTGTTGTCCACCACAGGCTGCCAAGCCGGCCCGGCATAGTTCTTGACTGAGGCTCTGTATGAGGGTGGGAGGCAAGCCTTCGTCGCCGAGTTTGCTTAGGGCCAGCTGTCCGGCAAAAAGCAACCCGACAGCACTGTTGATCATCTCAGGCAGCCCTTCGCGGACCTCACCATCCTCTAGATCATCGAGCAGCTTAGCCCCCAGACGCAAAAGCCTCCAAGCAACACACACGGGCACCACTTGATGAGGGTTCCCGCCACAGGCAACGCAAACCAAAATGGGCAAAGTCTCTAATGAGACATGAGACGCTTCGGGTCTCGCCCATCGGTCGAGCAAACAGATCAAATGTTGCCGATAACTCCTATCCAGCGAGGCCTCATTTAGGATGTCACCAATGAGTTGTCTTTCCAGCGACCAGTAATCTGTCTCTAGCCAGCTGTTTGCCTCAGAACGTTCATCCGAGCTCATACGCTAGCTGGGGTCTGACTCACACTGCCTTTGGGATTGCTCCACCATTCGCTTTGCGTCGGTGCTGTGGCGAGGAGGCGGGCTAAATCCTCAGGGTTCCGGGACAGTGTTTGTCGCATTTCTTTCAAAATCGCTTGCTCTTGGGCGGAGAGATCGCCGGAGACGGCCTCAAACGACTTGTGATTAACGACTATGTCATAAACGGCGCGTGCTAGTGCATTCATTTTTAGCCTCCTTACCAGATTAGTTGCAAGAGCTATCTCTATATTAGCATATTCTTATTTGTCGTGCAAGGAAATATTACGTTTGGCCCACGGCGCGTGCAAAGTCGAGTTATGTAAAACACATTCGGGCGATCAACCCCTCGATGAGATACCCCATGAGGCGCCGCGCCGCAGCCAGGCTGGGCGCCTTCTGTCGGTGCAGGTAGGCGAGGGC
>DAOTVR010000257.1:0-21522 GCA_034436315.1 Anaerolineae bacterium | reverse complement strand
GTGCCCGTCGTCATCGGCACGGCGGGCGTATGCACGGAGCACGCCGTGATGTTCAGCCGCTACGCCGAGGAGCTGGGGGCCGACGCGGTCATCGCCATGCCCCCCTACGTCAACAAGGTGGATGAGGAGGGCGTCTTGGCCTATTATCGGGGTATCTCCGAGGCCATCCGTATCCCCATCTTCGTTCAGAACTGCCCGCCCCCTGTGGGCACCGAGCTCTCCGTCAACACCCTGGTTCGCCTGGTTCAGGAGGTTGAGCATGTGGAGTACATCAAGGAAGAGACCTTCCCCACGACGCACAAGCTCAGCGCCGTGCGCGAGTTGGCGGGGCCGAAGCTCAAGGGTGTATTCGGCGGGGCGGGTTGCCGGTATCTCTTGCTGGAGTATCCCCGAGGGAGCGCGGGGAACATGCCCGGCTGCCACATCACCGACGTCTGCGTGCGCCTATGGAACGCGCTGGAGGCCGGCGATCGCGCCGAGGCCAAGCGCATTTACGGCTTGATGGCCCCCCTGTTTGCCCTGGAGATGCAATGCCCCGGCGCAGTATACAAGGAGGTCTTGCGCCGGCGAGGGGTCATCCGTTGCGCCGCCGTGCGCAACGCCTCGCCTAAGGTGATGGATGCCGAGGACCACCGCGCCCTGGATGAGATCTTGGCCGATCTGGAGCCTCTCTTCACCTGGCATGGCTTCTAGGGCGTGTCGGCGAACGCTTGTCGCTCAGGGCCTTGGGCCCGTTTTATTGCCTTGGCGCGTGCGTCTTGGAAGATGACGCCCACAAGGGGCCGGGCTGCCGCCCTGCAAACACGGCTAGGCCGCGGTGCATATATCTGAAAGGAGTCTGCGATGTCCAAACTGGCCATTGAGGGGGGCACGCCCCTACGCACAGAGCCTTTTCCCCGTCGTGTGCTCATCGGAGAGGAGGAGATCGCGGCGCTTCATGCCCTGTTGGAGAAAGAGCGCACGCAGGGTGGAGGATTTGACCGTTACGGCGGAGAGCAGGTGGATGCCTATGAGCGCGAATTCGCTGCCTATCATGGCGTGGCCTATGCCACGGCTACCAGCTCTGGGACGGCCGCCATTCACGCCGCGTTAGCTGCCCTGCGGCCGGATATCGCTCAAGAGATCATCTCCTCGCCGATCACCGATCCGGGCGCGGTAGCCCCCATCCTCTGGCAGAACTGCATTCCCATCTTTGCCGACGCTGACCCGGAGACGATGAACGCCGCCCCGGCTTCGGTCGCCGAGCGCATCACCGAGCGCACCCGGGCGATCATCGTCGCTCACATCGCCGGGCAGCCCGCGGACATGGATCCGATCATGGAAGTCGCCCGGGCCCACCATATCCCGGTCATTGAGGATTGCAGCCAGGCCCACGCAGCGCTCTATAAAGGGCGCCTGGTGGGCACGATCGGAGATATCGGCGTCTTTAGCCTGATGGGGGGCAAGCACCACACCGCCGGCGGGCAGGGCGGCATGGTCATCACTAACAACGAGGAGATCTATTGGAACGCCAAGCGTTTCGCCGACCGCGGCAAGCCCTTCAACAGCCCGGAACGTCGTAACCTCTTCTTGGGCCTGAACTATCGCATGACCGAGATAGAGGCCGTGATCGGTCGCGTCCAGTTGCGCAAACTTCAGGACATCGTCGCCCGTCGGCGCGCATTGGCCGCGGAATTGGGCGAGCGCATCGCCGATCTGCAAGCGGTCCGCATGGGCACCATCATCCCCGGCGCCGTTTCGTCCTACTGGCTGCTCCTCTTGCACGTCGATCCGAACGCGCTCACGGTGAGCAAGGAACAGTTCGCCAAAGCTTGCGCGGCGGAGGGCGCACCGATCGACCCTCACTATGATTGGATCATTTACGAGACCCCTTGGATTCGCCAGAGGGCCAACTATGGCGCCTCAGGTTGCCCGTGGACCTGTCCCTATTACGGCAAAGAGGTGCGCTACGAAGGATCTTGCCCCAATGCGCGCCGGGCTATCGATGCCCACATGGTCGTCTACTGGCACGAGGGCTATACCTCGCGCGAGGTGGAAGACATCGCCCGCATCTTGCATAAGGTTGAAGCCGCCTATCTCAAAGCTTAGCCCGCTCTGGGAACTCCCCACAGGAGAGGTGATGGTCGCATGCAGATCGTAGATGCCGCTACATGCATCGGCACCCGGCCGGAAGATGAGCGTACGCTTGATGTCGCCACCTTGCTGCACGAGATGGATCGCGCCGGCGTGGCGCAAGCTCTCTGCACGCATTTTTGCGCCGTTCGCTATCACGCGCGCACGGGCAACGCGATCTTGAAGGGGCTTTGCGCTAGAGAGCCCCGGCTGTACCCCGTGGCGATCGTCAACCCAGCGCCCTATCTCGGCGTGAGGGACGAGATCAGGCGCTGCGCCCAGGAGGGGTTCGTGGGCTTTCGCTTTGTGCCCCACGCACAGGGTTGGTCATTGGAGAGTGAGCCGTTTTACGCCGCTCTGGAGGCCGTCGCCGTCACGGGCTTGCCGCTTGCCGTGGAGTTGAGCGCGTCCGGTGAGGCCACACGGCTTGCGAGGATCGTAGAAGGGCTGGACGTTCCGGTGATCTTGGCCCATATCACCTACAGCATATTGGGCGAGGCGGTCGGGGTGATGAAACGACACGCCAACCTGTATCTAGAAGCGCATCGCCTGGTGACACCCGGCGTAGTGGAGCTTTTGGTCGCCGAGTTAGGGCCCGAACGCCTCCTATTTGCGAGCGGCGCGCCTTACTGGGAGATCGTCCCTACGTTGAGCATGATTCGCGAGGCCGACCTATCCGAGGAGGCCAAGTCGGCGATCTTGGGCGGAAACGCGTGTCGGCTTTTCAAACTTGTCCCGGGAGAACGAGCATGAGCACCCATCCCGTTGTGGATATACACCAACATATGGGCCCTTGGCCCTTCTTTGGGCGTTGGGGAGGGATTGAAGAGAACCTGCGGCTGATGGCCCTCCGCGGTGTGGATCGGGCGATCGTCTCCTCGGCCAGGGCTGTGGTGGAAGACATGGTCGCAGGTAACGACGAGTTGGCCCGGAGCCTCGCCGGGCACCCCCAACTGTACGGTTACGTCACGATCAACCCCACCATGCCGGAGCTTTCCGTCCAGGAGTTGAAGCGCTATGAGGCGAACCCGCAATTTGTGGGGGTTAAGATCCACACCTATTACTCCGGATGCCCGATGAACGATCCCCGCCTGAACGCCATGGCCGGGATACTCCAGGAGTGGGGGCGTCCCCTGTTGATCCATACCTGGGGCGCGAGCGAGGTGACCGGGTTGATTGCCTTGGCCCAGCGTTACCCCAAGCTACAGATCATCGCCGCGCACGCCGGCGGAGATGCCTGGCGGTTGGGGATCGCTGCCGCTCGTTCGTGCCCGAATATCTACCTTGACTTTGCGTGCAGCATGCCTTATAGAGGGGCTATTCGTCGTGCCCTGAGCGAGCTGGGCGCAGAACGCGTTCTTTTGGGCACCGATGCGACCCTTTTTGATCCGCTCTACGTGAAGGCCATCTACGAGCACACCCCCATGAGCGACGCGGAGCGCGCCTTGGTCATGGGAGGCAACGCCATACGTCTTTTTGCCCTCCAGATGGCCACCTGAGAAACGCGTTAAGCCTTCGCGGCCTACCGTGTGCCCAGCTCCTCAAGTTTTTGCCGAGCGACCTGGCGCCAGCCGGGATCGGTGCTCAGTTCCAAGAACCTTTCAAGATCCTTGATGGCCCTTTCTTTCTCGCCTTGAGCGATATAGGTCACCCCTCGGTTGAAGTAGGCCTCGGCGAAGTCGGGCTTCAAGGCAATAACCCGGTCGTAGTCGGCGATAGCCCGAGCGTAATCGCCTTGCGCGTAATAGACACTGCCGCGATTAGCATACGCGCGTACAAAGTCGGGCTTGAGCCGAACAGCTTGATCCAGGTCGCGAAGGGCGCGCTCATAGTCGCCATCGGAGGCGTAGGCCAACCCGCGGTCACAATAAGCCTCGGCGTAGTCTGGCCTTTTGGCGATGGCTTGATCGTAGTAGGCGATGGCCATCTCCAGCTCCCGTTTGGCGTAATAGGCGTTGCCGCCATAGTAGTAGGCCTCGGCCAGGTCGCGACGGAGGGCTATGGCTTGGCCGAAATCGCGGATGGCGCGGTCATAGTCGCCTTGAGCGCCGTAGGCTATGCCCCGCTTGACCAGCGCCTCGGCCATGTCGGGCTTGATGGCCAGGGCCTCGCCGTATGCGGCAATAGCCTGGGTGAGATCGCCCTTGGCATAGTGAGCATCGGCGAGCAGGACGTAAACCAGGCTCAAGACCGAATCCGTAGGCTGCTCCGAGCTTAACGCGAGGACGCTTCCGCAAATCGCCAGGGCGCCATCCCAGTCTTCAGCCACATAGCGGGCCACGCCCGCGGCCAAAAGGGCGGGGATCGTCATCCTTTCCGAGAACCTCACCTGGACGACGAGGCTTTGGGTGAGCATGGGTTCCGGAACACCCCTTGGGAGCTTGAGAAGCTCGAGATACAGCCGGCCCAAAGCTGCCCGATCGGCATCGCGCGCACCCCAAACGACGATGGCCGCTCGGCGCTGCATCCCCTCTGCGCGCGCCATAGCGCGGCCTTCGGCCTCGTTGAGCGCTCGCCCTAGGGTAACGATCCTCACATCGCGATAAGGGGCCAAGGCTCCACGCAGGCTGTGGACCATCGCTTCGGTAACCGAACCGCGTTGGGCCCCCGTTTCGAGATCCGCGAGCACCAAGATGGTCTTTTGGGCCCACGAACGCTGCCAGAAACGATAGCCCATCGCCCCTACGACAACCAGGGCGATGAGCCCCAGCGCGAGCCAAACGCGGCGCCCCTTATGCCTCCGCTTATCCTTAGACAAAACCGCCTTATCGCGGCTCGCCCTGCCCTTCACCGTAACGCATTGCCCTCAGGGATTATAGCTCAACACGACCACGCGCTCGTTGACCTCACGGGCTTGAATGACCTGAGAGAAGCGCCGCCCCATCTCGCCGGACCCTACCGTCATGTCGTAGGTTCCCGCGTACCCGCGGATCACCGCCTTGCCCTCGTTGTCGGTGAACCTGGACCCGGAGGAGGTATGACGCGCCATCCACTGTTGGAGCGCGTGGTAAGCCGGCTTGGGGGAGAGGTCCTCGCGCAACAACCCACCACCGGCGATATAGGCGAGGCGGCCATCTACAGGGCACCACCACGTGATCCCTTCTATCTCACCCTGCGCGAAAAAGAGTGTGTAGGCCATCTCCAGATACTGCGCTTGGCGCACTTCATCCCAGGCCCCGTAGGGCGGCTTGAAGCCACTGGGCGGCTTGGCCCCTGGAGGCACCGAGGGCACAGCGAGAGCGGAAATGTTGAGCGGCTTCCCCAGAGAGGCGTACTTGGCGATCGTTTGAAGGATCCCCGTGAAGGTTTTGCTGCGATAGAAAGTGGGCGGAGAGGTAACCGAATAGCCGTTCTCAAAGATCTGCAGGCCGATGCTATCACAGGGCACGCCCTCTGCATCCAGTGCGGCGATAAAGTCACAGGGACGAATCTGATAACTGGGCACGCGGGAGATCTCGGCGAAATTCACCTCAAGCCGAGCCTCGGGCAACACATCGCGCACGGCCATCGCCGTCGCTTTACAGAGGCGGACCATATCCTCCAGGCGCAGGTTGATCGCCGCAGCCTCAACCCAGAAGGGTTCATTGACCAGCTCGAACGTCTCAATATATGCCCCCCATCGGCGGACGATATGTCCGACGTGCTCGTAGACCAAGCGAGGCAACTCGCCCAAGGGCGTCTCCAACAGATATTGAGGCAAGACGTGCCAACGAGGCTTGAACCAATTCAAGGCATGGGCCGTCAACCGCAAGCCACGCTGCCACAAGGCAGCGGGATTCCAGACTTTTTCCAAATATCCCCAATTGTAGAGGCCGCGCTCAGGCTCAACGTACTTCCAGCCAAGCCAGAGGGTCGCCGCGTTGATGCCCGCCTTTTGCAGGAGATCGTAGGTCTGGGCCTGATAGGGATACTGAACGCCAAACCGAAACGCGTGTTGACGCTGTTCATAGCGAATGGGCACGTCGCGCAGGGGCTTGCCATGCTCATCGGTCACGCGGATGAGTACGTCACCGCAACGGTTGGCCTCGATCTCCTGCTCGGCCTTTTCCCACGCTGCCAAATCTTTTGCGCTCAAAGGCAGTGCTGGTCCACTCCACTCCTCGGCCATTGATCTCCTCTTCAACGGATACGAGAATACACAGCCGCATAGGTCACGGTGATGATACACAAAACGGACCACAAGGTAAAGGGTCGGCAGTTGACGCCAAGCGGAATCGCTATATGATAGGCTACGAGCGAATACGTTACTGCTAGGAGAACTCCCATGAGATCCGTCACGGTTCAAGTTCCTCGTTTTGCTTCTCTCCATGGCTGGGTGAACCGCATTTTGCGCGTTGACCTGAGCGATATGAGCGTTCGCGTCCAGGAGACGGCTCCCTATGTGCCCCACTTCCTGGCCGCCCGCGGCATCGCCCACAAGATCGCCTGGGACGAATATCCCCGACCCGTGGACCCCTTTGCCCCGGAGAACCCTCTCATGGTCTTTCCCGGCGCCTTGACCGGTTCTTCCTCTCCCTACTCCGGGCGCACTACGGTCTGCACCTTCAGCCCTCAGGCTTACCCCTATCACTGGTTCACCCGCTCCAACATCGGCGGGCATTTCGGGGGTGAGCTGAAGCGGGCCGGATACGACGGGCTGATCGTCACCGGTGCCAGCGACACGCCTGTGCGCATCCTCATTCGCGACGACGAGGTGCGCATCCTGCCTGCGGAGGAGCTATGGGGGCAGGATGCCCTGGACACCCTGGAGGCGCTGGAGGCCACCGAGGGCAAGGGCGTGCGTTCTCTGGCCATCGGTCCTGCCGGAGAGCGGTTGA
Organism: Anaerolineae bacterium; assembly: GCA_034436315.1. GTDB lineage: Bacteria > Chloroflexota > Anaerolineae > UBA1429 > UBA1429 > DAOTVR01. The sequence goes on along the minus strand of DAOTVR010000257.1, from coordinate 14,593 downwards.
GCCGCATCGCCACCATTCAGACGGCCAGCTCCTCGGCCTGTGGTCAGGGGGGCTTTGGGGCGGTGATGGGCGCCAAGAAGCTAAAGGCGGTCTCGGTCATCGGCACGGGGCGGGTCTCCCTCGCCGATCCCGAGAGGGTGCACCAGATCACCCGCCTCGTCGGCGAGGAGGCGCGCAGCGCGCGGCAAATGGGCGAAAACCTCCGCAAACTGAATGAACGCTTGGCGGCCGAGGGTGCCGGTCGTGTGCGCCTTTACGCCTGCACCGAGTCGTGCGTTTCCCCTTGCAACCTCTATTACCAGGATGTGCCCGGCTGCGTCTACAACCGCAAGTGGAGCGGACATTGGACATGTGTGGGCGGGATTTTCCAGGGCTTGGGAGATGACGGCCCTTATCCCCACGGAGGCGTCTATGATTGGCGCTTGGGCATACGCGGTGGCTTTGAGCTGAATGTGCTCTCTAACCGTTACGGCCTCAATCAGTGGGATATCATCGTGGGGATGGTGCCCTGGTTAGAGGCCTGTCAGGAGGCCGGCTTGATCTCGGAGATCAACGGCCGGCCGATGGATTGGCGCTCCGCAGAGTTCTGGTGCGAGTTCTTGCGCGCCATCGCCTACCGCGAGGGCATGGGTGACGCGTTGGCCGAGGGAGGCTGGGCTGCGGCCAAAGCGCTGCATTTAGGGGAGGACTTGGTGCGGCGCTATTATACCGGCTGGGGTTATGCCGGACACTGGGACGGCCATGCGGCTTGGTGCAATCCGATCGTTTACCCTTATTGGTTGGTATCGGCTTTGCAATGGGCTACGGATACGCGTGATCCGATTCCCAGCGATCACAGCGGAACGTGGTATGTGATGCATTTCAGCCCCCTGAACAAACTCGCCCCAGCCGACCGCCCCATTACGTGGGAACACATCCGGGCGATCTCTCAGCGTCTTTACGGCGATCCCGAGGCTTTGGATCCCTATGGCGGCTACAAGGGCAAAGCCTCCCAGGGTTTTTATCACAGTCGGCGTTCCGTGATGAAGGACTGTTTGCCCGCCGATGACTTTGTCTTTCCCTTGATCTTCAGCCGCAATACCGAGGATCGCTTTTGTCGCATCGGCGATATAGAAGGTCCCTCCGTGGAATACCATCTTTTCAAGGCCGGCACCGGGACGGCGTGGACGGAGGAGGAATTTGAAAAGGCCGCGGAGCGCGTTTACGCCCTGGAGCGAGCGCTAACGGTGCGGCATTGGGGACGGGATCGCAAGATGGATGAGTCGGTGCTAGCCTCCTTTGAGTATCCGGAGAACTGGGTCAATCCGTTGCTGGGCGAGCGGTACGCTCTAGATCGGGAGCAGTTCAGGCCGGTGATGGACGACTATTATCGCTTGCTCGGCTGGGATCTGGAGAACGCCTGGCCCACCCGAGAGCGCCTCGGCGAGCTGGGCCTGGGCGAGGTCTATGAGCCGATGATAGCCGGAGCTCAACAGGTCAGGCAAGGGCGATCAGGCGATGAACGTCTTTGACGTCCGGGCTACTCTGTGGTAAACTTTTGTATTTGATAATACTGTAGCCTATGGGCGAATAGCTCAGCTGGGAGAGCGCTTCCCTTACAAGGAAGAAGTCGCGGGTTCGAGTCCTGCTTCGCCCATACGCCGATTGTCAATGACCGTCAGGTCTTTATACGCTGTACGAAAAGAAGCAACCTGGGGAAGGCTTCGGCCGGGTTTGGCCGGGGCCTTTGTTGATGTCCGGTTATTGAGGCATTTGTTCTTAGGAGGGGTTAATGGCCGCCGTTCGCAAACTACAGACTCAAACGGAGGCGTTTTGGCGCGACGAATATCAGCCATCTGACAAAGACCTCGATTTCGTCGCCGAGCTGATCTTGGAGGCCGGCAAGCCTCAGCGCCTGGGGGCGTTGGCTGCGGCGATCATCCTGCGTCGCTATCAGCTCGAAAAGGAGGCTGTCGCGCGTCAAACTAAGAACATTCGCCTCTACCAACCCAAAGGGCTTTACGAGCCCGGAGAAGAGCTCACCTTTTCGGCGCTGGATTATAAAATAGGCCGCGTGGTCGCCGTGCGTCCGGGTCATAACCCTCGGTATGGGCCCTTCAGCGTCATTCGGGTTGCCTTCGCCGACGGCTCGCCCGAGCGGGAGTTCGTCGCCGGGTTTGATCAGCCGCACCCTCTCAATCGTCCCATTGAGGAGCTCCTGGGGGGCAGTGAGGAGGTGGATGAAGCGAGCCTGGTGCGCGCCTTTGAGCACTATGTAGCTCGTCGCCTTGAGCAGGCCTTGGCCGCCAATGCCAGCTTTGTGCGCTTTGACGACGCGTGGTTCCTCCGCGAGTTGATGCCCGATGTCCATGTGGGTTACTTGAACCTGGCGGAGGCCATGATTTATGAGGCCGGTCATCCGCTGCCCACGCGCGAGATCCTGGGTGGGCTGGAGTTGCCCACAACCAGTTCCACAGAGGCCCAGCTTTTTGCCCTGAACTGCGCCCTGAGCGCAGATGGGCGCTTTGACAATGTGGGCACGGCAGAAAACCCCGTGTGGTACCTGCGGGCCTTGGAGCCCGAGGCGGTCTTCCGCCAGCCCGAGGTGTTAAAGCCCGCTTTTCGCGCTTTCGGCGGGGAATATGTGGGCATCACGATGTTGGATCTGATCGAGCAAATAGGCGACGAGTTGGACGATGTGGAAACCGCCACGCCACAAGACCTGGCAACGACGGGCGTCCATTTCGAGGTGAACTTTCCGCATCTTTATGCCGGGACTATGCCCGCTACGCGCAGGTTTTTGCGCCTGCTCCCCGGTGAGGAAAGATCTCGTTTGCCGATCACCTTCGTAGACTCCGGAAGCGGGCAGCGTTTTCAGGTTTGGGTGATCCCTGAGGGGCGCTATGTGTGTGGGCTGGGTGATTGGTACGCCTCTGTCCAGATGGTTGTAGGCGGGCAAGTCTCTGTCACTCCAACGGATGAGCCGCTCACCTTTACCATCTCTGCGAGGCTAACACGGAATAGGCGAGGCGAGTGGGTGCGCTCGGCTTCCGTGGTCAACGATACCTTGGCTTTGCAGATGCAGCGCGCGGTGATCGGCGTGCGTTGCGACCCGAACATGTTGCTTGACGTGCCCAATCGGGAGGAGATCGCGCGCCTGATGGCGCGAACAGAGGCCGCCCAACTCCCCTTGGAGGCCCTTGTCCGTCGCGCCTTTGAAGAGTTGTCCAAACTGAGTGGCCGAGGCGTTGTACACGCCAAAAGCCTTTATTCTGTGGCCAACCTCTTGCGCCGCACGGGGGCTGTCCCCATCTTTGCCGAGCTAACTCGGCGAGCATGCTACGATCCCGTGGGCGACGGGTTCTGGGCCTATAACGCCGCGCTCCAAAGCGCCGTATACCACACCCCTGACGAGATGCGCGAGCGTCCGCTTTCGTCCCGGGGGGATCTGATCAAGGACCAAGTCGTCCCATACCTAGGCAAGTAGAGAGGAGCGTCATGAGTCTCAGGTGGCATCCCCCTACTATAGAGACCAAGTTCCATATTGATGTCAACTGGTGGCAGCAGCACCGCCGTGATATGCGCGTATATCTCAGGGAGATCCTCTGTGAGCAGTGCCGCGCCGACTATGGCGAGCAACGCGATGTGGAGGAGATAGACTGGATAGACGGACAGACCGGCGAGGTGGTGCGCGTGGATGCCCTGTGGCATTGTCTGCGCACTTGCTGCAGCCTTAAGCCAGACTACATCTCGCCGAATACGCCCATTATAGACGCCGTCTTTCGCACTTTTATCGCCAACGGCAACAAGCCGCTCTCAGTCAAAGAGCTCTATGAGCTCCTTGACCGTCGCCCCCCTGAGGCGTTGTTGCGCATCTTGACCAAAGGCCCGGTTTACATGGGCATCCGCCCCGTTTCTTAATCGGCCTAACGCCTGTAGCAAAAGGGGTGGCCAGGGCTTTCCCCTTGTCGGCTTCCGAAACTTGCCTTTTGGCTTCAAGGCGGCAAACGTGCGAAACAGCGTACTTCGCCCGTGGATCCTTCTGACTGCGCTCACCGTGGCCGTAGTGGGCGTGTATTTTAGGCCGGTCCTCTTTCAGGGTGAGATCTTTTACGGCGGAGATATCGCCCGTATCTATTTGCCCCACCGAATCGCCTCAAGCCGTGCGCTCGCATCCGGCTCGCTACCCTGGTGGACCCCAAACATCGGTGCAGGCTACCCCCTGCTGGCCGAGGGCGAGGTGGGCGCACTCTACCCCCTGCATTGGCTCTTGGACCGTTTCCTGCCCCCAGAGCTCGCCTTGAATGCCTCCATCATCCTACACTATATCCTGGCGGGCGCGGGCTTCTTTGGCTACGCTCGGACGCTGGGCACCTCGCGTAAGGCGGCCTACTTTGGAGCTCTGGTACTGACCTTGGGGGGCTTCTACGTGGCCCATTTGAGCCATGTGAGCATCATCGCGACGGCCGCTTGGCTCCCTTGGATGTTCGCCCTGACGCACCGTCTGCTAGCCCCCCGCGATGGCGAAAGGCGCCACCTTTTATGGACGACGTTGGGGTTAGGCGTTGTGACGGGCCTTCAATTCCTGACCGGCCATCCCCAGATCTCCCTCCTGGGTTTGATGGCCTTGGCGGCCTATGCCCTGTTCGTCGCCTGGCCCGGCGGCCTTTCCCGCATGGCTCTGCGCGGGTGGGGGTGTTGGGTCGGGGCACTGTTTCTGGGTGTAGCTTTGGCCGCGCCTCAATTATGGGCCACTGCGGAATTGACCGGCCTTTCGCAGCGAGCGGGTGGACTTGACAGCGCTTTTTTCACCAGCTACTCGCTACACCCGGCCTTACTGGCCACGTTGGTCTCGCCCTTTCTCTTAGGGAACCCTTATCCGCATGGCTCGGTGGAGCTGATGGGGTATGTCGGGCTGTTGCCCTTGGCGTTGGCCAGCCATGCCCTCCGGCACTCGCGGTCGCGAGTTACGCGATTTTTCCTTGGGCTGGCCCTAGCGGGCATCTTCCTCGCCTTGGGCCGATGGAACCCCCTTTACCAGTATCTGCGCCTGGTGCCCTTCCTGAACCTCTTCCGTGTGCCCGCACGCTACCTTTACTGGACGAGCTTTGCCTTGGCCACCCTTTCCGCGCTCGGTTTGGAAGAACTTATCCCTAAAGCACAGCCCACGACGAGGATCGGTTGGGGGCTGCTGGGCGTGAGCGGCTTGGCCTTGAGCGCCGTCCTGGTGAGCGTTTGGAGCGCTGCCGACGTCGAGCAATTGGTAGCTCACTGGCGCTGGCTTCCGGCGATCCTGATGTTGGCTACGCTCAGCGTGATCGTCGCTAAAGGACATAGCGCGCCCCCGGCCTGGACCCTGGCCGCCTATAGCGCCCTCCTGGTGGATCTGTACGCTTACGGGAACGTGCTCGCCCGGACTTATAGTCCAACGATGCCTCGGGAGAAGGTCGTAAGCGAGCCGCGGTCGTTGAGCTTTTTCGCTCAAGATAAGGGGCTTTACCGCATTTACGTGAAGGAAGAGATCCTCCCAGCGCTTTCGGTCATGCGGGAGTCGTTCTACCCTAATTTGGCCTTGGCTTCGGGATTATCTAGTGCGAATATCTACCAGCCGCTTGTGCCCAGGGACTATGGTCGCTACCTGGACAGCCTCAATGCCCAGCGGCTGAATCGCTTGAATGTCAAATATTACCTGATCCCCCAACTATTGCCGGTAGATGAGGACCGAGAGCTCTACGATGTTCAGAACCCTTTTGCCTCTCTGCCGGCGAACATCTGGTTGAGTGTGCCGCCCACGGATCTGGTTGAGCTTGAGATAGAATCCTATCTGAGCCACTCTGTCGGCTATGAAAACGGTCATATGGTGGCGGAACTGCTCTTTCGCGATGCGTCGGGGCGAGAAGTGGGTTTTCCGGTGCGAGCGGGCATTGAAACGGCTGAGTGGGCCTATGAGCGAGAGGATGTGCGCGCCCAAATCCTACATCAGATGCCGCCGGTGGCAACGACGTTCCCCGCGCGCAGCGGCTTTCCCCCCCAGGAGCACCCTGGACATACCTATCTGGCCAGGGTAAGGCCGGACGAACCCTTGCGAGTTGTAGCCGTGATGTGGCGCCCTCTCATCCCCGAGGCCTTTGTGCGCGTGGAACGCGTGCGCCTCATAGGGGCTTTAGGAGAAGAGAAGCTTGTAGCACACTTGGTGGGCCTTGGAGATCACTCTATCGTCTACCGCAGCGAGGATGTGCTCATTTACCGAAACGAGGATGTCTTGCCCCGAGCTTATACGCTCCCTAGCGCCGCTGTAAAGCTCTCGGACGGCGAGGTGAGCTTACCGGAGGTTCTCTCCCGAAAGGATGTAGGCCCCGTGGAGATACTGTACTATGGGGACACTTACGTGTCATTGCGAGCGAGGTTAGAGGCGCCGGGCTATCTCGTGTTGGCCGATCTGGCCTATCCCGGATGGCGGGCCACCGTGGATGGGGCTGAGGCTCCCCTCCTGCGCGCCGAGGGTATCTTTCGCGCCCTGGCCCTTCCGCCGGGGGAACACCATATCGTGTTTGAGTACAAGCCCACGCTGTTTAGGCGTCTGTTTGGCCTCTTTCCCGATTTGCGCGCTCAAATTGTTTGGAATATAATCGCGGCTTAGCGTGGATCTGGGTCCGGGTAATCAGGATGGCTGGGCCAGACACAACACACTAGGATCGTGCAGGAGGGTATGCATATGCCGACCTACGAGTATCAGTGCGACGAATGCGGCGTGACCTTTGAGCGCTTCCAGCACTTTTCAGAGGAGCCCTTGAAGACATGCCCCGAGTGCAACGGTCCAGTTCATCGCATCCTCCATCCTGTGGGCATCATCTTCAAGGGGAGCGGTTTTTACGTCACGGACAACCGCAAGGACTCCTCAAGCTCTTCGTCCCATGAATCCAAGAATGGCCGCAAGGATTCGGCCAGCAAAAAGGGAGAAGAGAAGGCTACTTCACCGGATAAGGATTAGGATTGTACCAACGCATACCAGACCGGGCTGTCGGTGCCGATGGTATTACCAGAATAGCGTGACCGGAGGAGCATTCGGAAAGGAATGCTCCTCCTTATTTTACTCTAGAGCTGGAAGCCAGCCGTTGACTCGACAACCTTGAACTTGAAATCCACGACGAGTTCCTGCAGTCTATCGCGGAAGGCCTTCCATTCATCGCTTTTGAGGGCCTTTTCCATCGTCTCCAGATCTTCCGTAACGCCACCTGCCAGGACTTGGGGACCTTTACCCCATACGGCATACCAGGCATCGGTGGGCTGAATACCTGTGCTCACGAGGGACTTGACGAACTCGCGATTGAGGAACTCCAGATATTCCGATTCCTTGCCTTCTCGGATGTTCCAGGTCATAATGATTTTGATCATCGCACACCTCTCTTTAATTAGACTATAACAGAATATGTTCGAAATCGCAAGTTTGCCGTCAAGGGGTCATGGATGAGAGCAGTGATACAGCGCGTCAGCCGAGGTTCTGTAGCCGTAGAAGGGGAGATCATCGGGCAGATCGGCCGGGGGTTGGTCGTGTTTGTGGGCATCAAAGAGGGCGATTCGGAGACAGAAGCACAATGGTTGGCGCAAAAGATCGCCAACTTGCGCATCTTTGAGGACCAAGAGGGCAAATTCAATCGCTCGTTGTTGGATATCGGCGGGGAGGCCTTGGTGGTCTCCCAATTCACTTTGTACGGTGACGCTCGTCGTGGCCGCCGTCCCAGCTTTAGTGAGGCCGCCTCGCCGGAAGTAGCTGCGCCCCTGATAGAGCGCTTCGTTGAGCTGCTATGTGCCCAGGGGGTAAAGAAAGTGGCCACGGGACGCTTCCAGGCCAGGATGTTGGTGGAGATCCACAACGACGGTCCGGTTACCATCATCCTGGACACAGACATCTCAAGGCGAGGCCATCTCAAAACCGATGAGCGAGAGATCCCTACTCAGGGGGCTCGCAAACCCACATGCTGCTCTTGAGCCACTTTATCCGAAAGGGTTGAGCTTAGTAACCGGGGTTCGCCTCACCCTGCGCGCTCGCAGGTGATGACGAGAGCACCCCTTGAACTTCCTGTAGGCGCGCATGTAACGCCCGACGGTACACATCCACATAAGCCGCCGCGGATTTGTCCCAGGAAAAGTCGCTGGCCATGCACCGCCGTTGCAGAGACTCCCACAGATCGCGGTGTTTGTATATCTCCGCCGCGCGGACGAGCGCTGCAAAGAGGGCCATCGGGTCATACGCCTGAAAGACAAACCCGTTCCCGGTGCGCGTAAGCGGGTCATAGTCTTGCACTGTATCGGCCAGGCCCCCGGTCGCGTGTACGACTGGCACCGAGCCGTAGCGCATGGCGATCATCTGTCCCAGGCCACAGGGTTCACAATAGGAGGGCATCAGAAAGAGGTCGCTCCCGGCGTAAAGTTGCCGCTCCAATGCCTCGCCATAGGTGAACTGCAGGGCCACTCGCCCGGGGAAGCGCTGTCTGAGGGCGCTCAGTTGATCGTGATATCTCTGCTCGCCCACGCCGACGATCACGAATTGTGCATCTAGATTGCTCATGAGGCTCTCAAAGACAGGGATCAAGAGATCAAACCCTTTGATATCGCTCAATCGCGATACCATGCCCACGAGAGGGGCGGCCGGCTCCTCTTGCAGGCCAACGAGATGCTGCAAGGCGGCCTTATTGGGCGTGCGCGCTCCCAATGAGCTCGCGTCGTAGCGCGAAGCGATGAACGTATCATGGGCTGGATCGTAAGCCTCCGTGTCGATGCCGTTCAAAATGCCAAAGAACCTTTCACTGCGCTCGCGGAAAAGCGGATCCAGGCGCTCCCCGAATTCGGGGGTTTGTACTTCCCGAGCATAGCGCTCGCTCACCGTCGTGATCGCGTGCGCATAGTAGAGGCCCCGAGCCAGCAAGTCGACCAGATCTGAGAGATCGGCGAGTTCCGCGTGATGAATGAAGCCATATTCATTGAGTCCGGCGACCTCTAACACGCGGTATCCAAAGATCCCCTGATGGGCCAGCCGATGAACGGTGAATACCGTCGCTACCTTGGCAAAGAAAGGATCATCCCTGTAGACGGTAGCCAGCCAATTGGGCACGATAGCGGTCTGCCAATCATGGCAGTGCACGATGTCGGGATGCCAGTTGAGCGCCGGATGCTTGAGCATCTCCAGCGCCGCGCGAGAGTAGAAGATGAAGCGTTCCGCATCATCCATATACACGCGGCAAGCATTGCGGCCAAAGTACCTGGGGTTGTCGATCATGTAGACCGGCACACGGTCTCCCAGAGTCGTGCAATACACCGAGGCCGGCTCGTGGCGGCCATTCATCGGCACGGGAAGCGAACCGATAAACGGCTTGAGCCCGAAACGTTCCAAGTCTATGTGACAATAGCGAGGGATGGCCAAGCGAACATCATGGCCCAGCCTGTGTAGCGCTTTGGCCAATCCACTCATAACCTCCGCCACTTCGCCCGTTTTAGCAAAGGGCACAGCTTCTGCCGCCAGAATGAGAACGCCCAAAGAGCGGGTGTCTCTCATGGCTTTTTCTCCCTCCACCTTGGTTTCAATCATCTTCAACTCTACTCCCAACTGAGGATCCACACACAAGCGCTCGCCAATCCCAGACAAGTGGCGACCAGGCCGGCCAGTTGCCCAACCGATAGCCCTCTATCCTGCGCGGCCCAGAGCACTAAAAAGGTCATCCCCACCGAAAGCACGACCCAGCTCACCCAGCGCGGGTGTTGCGAAAGGGCTTGCCAACCTCTGACCAACCTCATGCTTCCCCCTTGGGCTTCACCCAGGGCAAATCCTCAGGCACTTTGGGTGCTCCGGGGATCTCGTTCCAGGCTCGTAGCACTTGCCGCCAGGTCTCCTCCAGTTCCCGCGAGTTGTCGATCACCACGTGGGCCTGCGCCAGTTTGGCTTGCACGGGGGGCTGGGCAGCAATGCGCAAGGCGGCCTGCTCCACCGATAGATGGCGGGTGCGTACGAGGCGCTCTATCTGTTGCTCGCGGGTGCACGTGACCACCCACACCGCGTCACAATAGAGGTGCATCTGGGCCTCAAAGAGTTTAACGGCCTCCACAACGGCCACCGGCCGCCGACAGGTTTTCAATCTCTGAAGCGTCTCCTCCACGACCAGAGGGTGAACGATCCGCCCTAGGTCCTGTAGGGCCTTGTCATCCGAGAAGACGATCTCGGCGAGGACAGGGCGATCGATCTCTCCATCCTCCCGACGCACCTGAGGCCCAAAGCGTTCCACGATAAGACGATTCGCCTCTGTCCCCGCGCGCATGACCCAATGGGCTAGCTTGTCCGCATCTATGACGCAAGCTCCCAAGCGACCCAACATAGCGGCGACGCTGCTTTTGCCCGTAGCGATGTTACCCGTCAGCCCGATGACGTACATTTCAGTCCTGGCCCACCTCAGAGCCGGCCAATTGTTCCCATTCTTCCATGCGCTCGGCGAGCGTAGCCTCTAGACGCTGATATTCTAGGGTCAGAGCATGCAGACGCGGCACGTCCTTATTGGAGCTGGCCAAGCTGATGAGCCCGCTCATCGTGGAAAGCTCTTGTTCGAGGCGGTGGATCTCGGCTTCCAAGGTGGCCACGCGCGCTGCCCGCCTTTGAGCCGCCCGCTCCATCTGCCGTTCCAGTCGCCGCCGTTCCCCGCGCATGCTGGATGGGGACGAGGGGGCGACTTGATTCGGTCGTCCTTGCGTGCTCCCGAACTCGGCGATGTAACTGGAGTAATTCCCCTCATGCTGCCATAGCTGCCCATCTCGGATGACCCATACGTGAGTGGCAAGGGCATCTACCAGATAACGGTCGTGAGACACAAAGAGCATGGTGCCGTTAAAGTCTTGGAGCACGTTCTGCAAGATCTCTTGAGATGCCACATCCAAATGGGTCGTCGGCTCGTCCAGAAGCAGGAAATTGGCCCCCTGCATGGTCAGTATGGCCAGGGCCAGGCGTGATAGCTCCCCACCCGAAAGCGCGCCGACGCTCTTATTCACCTCATCGCCCGAGAACAGAAACCGGCCGAGAAGGTGCCGGGCCTGATCGGGCCTTATATCGCCTGAGGCAAGAAGCTGTTCCAGGACCGTCTTGTTAGGGTCCAGCCAATCTTGCGTCTGGGGCAAATAGCCCAGCCGGACACTGGCGCCAAGGCGTATTTGGCCGGCAAGGGGCTTGATCTGGCCCACTATGGTGCGCAAGAAGGTCGTCTTGCCCGACCCGTTGGCGCCTAATAAGGCCACCCGATGTCCACGCAGGATCAGGAACTCGCCCGTCTGAAAGAGCACGCGTTGCTCGCCTGCGGCATCCCCGTTTTTACAAGCTCCGGCGACGCCCGGGAAGCCGATCAGCGCCCCATCGCTCATCAGCACATGATCGCCGGCGCGCAGCGAGGTGGCCATATGCACGTGCAACGTGCGCTCTGGCCGCGGGGGCTCAATACGCTCCAGGCGCTGTAGGCGCTTCTCTCGGCCCCTGGCCTCTTTGCTTCGCTGTCCCGCCTTATAACGCCGGATGAATTCTTCGCTTTTGGCGATTTGTTTCTGCTGTTCCTCGTACTCGCGTTGGCGTCGTTCCAGACGCGCCCGCTTTTGCTCTACATAACTGCTGTAATGACCCCGGTAGACCTCTAGAGAGCCGTGGTTAAGCTCCCACACCTTGGAGACGACCTTGTCCAGGAAATAGCGATCATGAGAGACAACCAAAAGGCTATGGGGCCATTCCTGAAGGTAGGATTCCAGCCATCCTAAAGCTTCCAAATCCAGGTAGTTCGTGGGCTCGTCAAGGACGAGAAGCTCGGGCTCTTGGAGCAAGAGTTTGGCCAGGAGCGCCCTCGTGACCTGGCCTCCGCTTAGCCTGGAGATGGGCCAATCGTCGTATTCCGGCCCAAAGCCTAGGCCCCTTAAGACGTACTTGATGCGACTCTCGTAGGTATAACCCCCGGCCAGTGCAAAACGCTGCTCGGCTTCGGCGTATCGGGCCATGGCTGCACGCGGATCTTGGGCTGTGGCCAACTCATCGGCGAGCGCCTGCAGGGCAAGCTCCTGAGCGCGCAGAGAAGCGAAAACGCTCAGCATCTCTTCTTTAAGCGTTCGTCCGCTGGGGAAACTGGGCTTTTGAGGCAGGTAGCCGAGGCGCAAGCCACGAGCGCGGAACACGCTTCCACGCGAGGGTTCTTCAAGGCCGAGGATGATTCGCAGGAGAGTGGTCTTTCCTGCGCCATTGGGGCCGACCAGCCCGATCTTGTCGCCCCGAGCGATGCTGAACTCAACGTTCTCAAAAACGTCTTGGGCTCCATAATACTTGCCCAAGCCTTGGCCGACGACGATGGACATCTACAACCGCACAAAAGAATTTATTAAATTATACCACGACTGCCTCGCAAAAGCTAAGCGGGCTTTATGCAGTCTTATCAGCTCCGGAACCTGTCGTATCCTCTGGGCCTTTGTAAAAGCGAGGACGAGCGCTATAATCGTTTCACCCCAACCGGAGAGAGGGCGATGCGTCATCGGGCTTTAATGTTCTTTCTATCCTTTATGGCTGCCCTATTGTGGCTTGGCTTGGTCGCGTTCATGCATCGTCGGCCACCCGATTCCGTCAATCAGGCGATCTTCTTGGTTATTTGGGGGGCCGCAATAGCGTGTACGGTCACGCCGCTCTCCTTTGCCCTGAACAAGCGCCTCAACCCCTTGTCCGGCAAAGCCCAAGAGCTGACGCGAGCCATAAGGCAAGGCCTCCTCGTGGGCATACTGGCCATGACCCTTATGGCGCTGAGGTTTCTGCGCCTGCTGAATTTGCTCACCGCCGTCTTGCTCACGTTGATCGTGCTCATGGTAGAGATCCTCGCCTACCTTAGGAGCAGATGAGCCAACTAAAATAAGGAGAGAGACCACAGGGTCTCTCTCCTCTCTACTGCGGCGACGATGCGCTTGTTACCGTATCGCAAGCTCGGTATCGCGGTCGAAGGCGTGCATATTGTCCATATTGAACAGCACTTCGACCTCTTGCCCGACGCGCGCTGAAGTACGCGGGTCTACGCGGGCGATAAACATCTTGGGACCGGTCAACAGATACAGGAAGATCTCGTTACCCATGAGCTCCGTAACGTCAACCTTGGCTTTGACCGGGGCCCCGGCGATAGCAGGTGGCGCATATTCGGGATCATGGATGTCCTCAGGACGGATACCGAAGACGATCTGCTTGCCGAGATAGTCCACCAAAGCTGGCGCACGGTGGGCCGGGACGCGTACCTTGAAGGTGCCGCCATCCAGATACATCTCATCCTTCGTGCCGGTAACCGTGACGTCGAAGAAGTTCATCGCGGGGCTGCCGATAAAGCCGGCGACGAAGATGTTCCCCGGCGCCGTGTACAGCACCTGCGGCGTATCTACCTGCTGCAGGATGCCGTCGCGTAGCACGCAGATGCGCGTCCCCATGGTCATGGCTTCCATCTGGTCGTGCGTTACGTAGATGAAGGTGGTCTCCAGACGCTGATGCAGCTTGGATAGCTCCGCACGCGTGGCGACACGCAGCTTGGCGTCCAAGTTGGAGAGGGGCTCGTCCATGAGGAAGACCGCCGGCTCGCGCACGATGGCTCGCCCCAGAGCCACACGCTGACGCTGGCCACCGGATAGCTGCTTCGGCTTGCGGTCGAGCAGATCCTCAATGCCTAACATGGCGGCCGCTTCTTTCACCCGGCGATCGATCTCGGCCTTGGGCGTCTTGCGCAGCTTCAAGCCAAAGGCCATGTTGTCATATACGCTCATATGAGGGTACAAAGCGTAGCTCTGGAACACCATGGCGATGTCGCGATCCTTGGGTGCGACATCGTTGACCAAGCGGTCGCCAATGTAGATGTTGCCCTCGGTGATCTCTTCTAGGCCGGCCAGCAGGCGCAGCGAAGTGGTCTTGCCGCATCCAGAGGGCCCCACGAATACGAGGAACTCCTTGTCGGCGATCTCAATGGTGAGATCGTTGACGGCGATGACATCGCCAAAACGCTTGGTTACATGATCATAGGTTACACTGGCCATGCAAATGAATCTCCTTGTGGACAAATGTGTGAAGCAAACTCATCGTACCGGGAAAACCTTGCCCATCACCTGGCCATCCCAGCATTCGGGGATAGGCACAACCCGTTGGTTCGCTCGTGGCAGAACTGTGCGGTTAATGGCTAGATAAAAAAACTAACCATTAGGCCCAAGGCCAAAACCGTCCACGATGGAACCACGCAACGTCCGCACGACTCGTCTTCTCGCTAAATCCACCTCCTTTCTCAACGAATGGCCGAGAGGCTTGCTTGACGACCGGCCCGGCTAAAAGGAAAACGATCACAGCGCCCAGGGCCCCAGCTTAGCCACTCGGCTGCCGGAATACGTTCCACATCATACCTCGCCCCGTGTACAATGCTCAGTATAGCATATGCTCAAATCCAAGTCAATAGAAAAACGTCGTTTGGGAGCAAGTCAGGATTTAGGCAAGTTTGGCAGGGGTTGCGTCAACGCCCACGCCGTCTGCCAGTCATGGCTAAGGAGAGCGGCTCGTAGGTTGAGGATAGCTTGGGCTCCCTGCTGACTCCAGCGC
>DAOTVR010000256.1:0-11497 GCA_034436315.1 Anaerolineae bacterium | reverse complement strand
CAGCGTATTGAGCGCGACACCAGGACGCGTGAGCGGCTCTGGTTCGTGCTCTATAAGGGGACTTTTGGTCCCAATGGGCCTTTGAAGGATTGGCTGGATGCCAACCTCTATCCTAGCGGCGGGGAATGGCGTGAGGATGTGCTCTTTTTAGCCTATGCGGCCCCAAAAGGGGAATGGAAAGGCACGGCCGGCAACTTTTGTTTCGCCAACGGCATCCGCCTCAAGAGCGCCAGATGGACGGCAAATGCCCGAATCGGAGGAGCCTGTGCACTGGAACTGGCCTGGGATACAACCCGGCCCGTCCTTGGTGATTATAAGGTCTTTGTGCATGCTGTGGATGACGCCGGCCGGCTTGTAGCCCAGCACGATGCCCCACCGGCTGCGGGGGCGCGCCCGACGAGCACCTGGCAGCTCGGCGAGGAAGTGCTAGATCGACACGGGTTGTTCCTGCCGGGGGAGCTCGGTCAGCAGCGTTTGTACCTTCTCGTGGGCCTCTACGACGCCGACACCGGCCAGCGGGTTCTCTTGACCGATGGATCCGATGCCGTCGGTTTGGGTTATTTTGAGGTACGATGAGATGAGCCCCTTGCCTTCGAAAGCGCATGCTCGCGCCGTCCCGTCCAAGGGACTGCGCTTCAGGATGAGTTCCCTGCGTTTGGGGCTTCTGCGTCCTTGGCCTTCAAGCCCAGAGGCGCGCGCCCTTATGGCCCGCTATGGCCGGGTGAGCCTTGCCGTGCGCCTTGAGCAGCAACTGCGGCTGCGCATTTGCCCATTTGAAGAGGTCATGCGTTACGTCCCGCAGAGTGGCCGGGTGCTGGATCTAGGCTGTGGCTTTGGGGCACTGGCGCAACTCCTAGCCGCGGAATCAAGCAAGCGTTATGTGGTGGGCATTGAGCAGATGGCCCATCGCGTAGCGATCGCCAGACAAGCGGCCCAAAGCTTACCCAATGTCCATTTCATCCAAGGAGACATCCACCAGGTCCATTTTGACCTGGCGGATTGCATCGTGATGAACGATGTCCTTCATCATGTGCCCCACACCCTGCAAATTCCCCTGCTTAAAAAGTGCTATGAAAGTCTGCCTTCCGGTGGATTGTTGCTGATCAAAGACGTAAACAAATCCTCAGTTCTCAAATATATCTGGAATTACCTTCACGATTTTCTGCGCAACGGCAATCTACCGTTCTACTGTCTTGATACCCCTGTACTTCTGGCCCTTCTGGAACTGGTTGGTTTTCGGACAACGGCCGTTCCCTTGGATGCGGGCTATCCCTATCCCCACGTCCTCTATATCTGCGCCAAGCCCTGAACGACGCCGCCTAAAGGCTAGGTGGTGTCTATCGCGCTTCTGCAAGTAACAGCCGTATCGTTTTGCCGAATCCTTCGTCTTGATCTATGGAAAAAGCGAGGAGCAAGGGGATAGGCGCGTTTGGCCCAGACATGATGGCGATGAGGAGATGACCAAGATGCCCACGTCACTTACCATTATAGCGCTCGTGCTTTGCTTGGCTTTGTTGGAGATAGGAAGCAGATCCAGATCTATAGAATAGAATGGAATCCAAAAGGACGCAATCCCAGTTCTTCTATTGGCGAGAAGCATTTGCGCCCCGCTGAGGTGATAGACAAGGCGGGGCGCAAACGCTTCTCAGGGGAGATTTGTCTTCTGTGCGCTAAGGGTTCTTTTTGGCGCTTGAAGTCCCAAGGTCGGCCGAACTGGAAACCTGGGTCGGCGGGGACGCATGAGGCTCTAGCATCTCGGTCAATTGAGATACGCCGGTATGCACGATGATCTCATGAAACGCGCGAATGTCGGCGTGTCCCGGGCGCGAGAGGATCAAGCCCACTTTCCAGACCACTTTGCCATCTTTCGTAGAGAGAGTGGGCCGCCACTGAGCAGGGATCCGTAAAGAGAAGGGATAGGTGACGGATTCGGCGATCTCAAGCTTGACCGGCCCGCTTAAGGTCAACTCATCCTCAAGCCAGACGTACGTCGTGCCTTTTCCCCCTGGCTGACGTGTGCCGCGGAATAAGCCCGAGTTCGGATCCCACCCATCCACATAGACGATATGATCGTCACCTAAGGGGGTGTTCTCTACTCGCAATAACACCGCGCGTATCTCTTCAGCGTGAAAGCTCTCCAACGGAGTGATATGAGCGCGGGCGGTCACGATCTCGCCTTCGGCGTAAACCACACGGGGCAGAATTAAGGCCAGCTGGCATATCTGCGAGGGGGTGAGCGATTGATATCCCCCGGGCACAGGAGGCAAGGCAGGGACAGGTGCTTCTACAATTAATTCCCGATGTACTTCAATCGGAGCAATATCTGGAGCTTCAAGTAAAACGTGAAGGGTCCAGCGCACGGAACAGATGTAACCATGATGGCTAGGCAAGGCATCGTAGGGGATATCAAAGCTAAAAGGGTAGCGTTGAGATGTCCCTCGCCGAAGTATCCCCGGCGGAACCACATTGGCCTGCTGAACGAGATATTGGCGCGATTCCCGCACAAACTCGGGCTTTTGCGTTTGATCCTCCTCCATCCTGTCATAGGCGTAAAAGCCGCGACAGATGAAGTAGATTTGTCCCCCTTTAAGCTTCAGTGTGTCGTCAGCGAAGATCTCCACATAGCCGCTCACCGTCTCCCTAGGCGCATAGCGGCCTCCGTCCTTGTCCAATGCAATAGAGACCCTAGCTGCCCCCTCTTGGGGAAGGCTGAGGGTGCCCCAGATCGCGCCGAAAAGCCCACCCAGTGCCCCTCCACATAGCGAGCCGCTTAATGCGCCGATCACAGCCCCACTTGGCCCTCGATTCAATCCCCCAAAAAGGCCGCCTAAAAGCAGAAGGAGAAAAGCGCCAAGAAGAAACCCTGTGAGAAGGCCCTTGCGCGTGTTGCTTTGCAGCCAACCCACGAAAGGGATGTTCTCCGTTGCTGTGAGGGCTGCCCTCAGCCATCTTTTGGAGAACCCCATTGTGCCCTCTCCTTTTGTATGCAAGGACGGCTGCAAGATGGACAACGTATACACCGATCTCTATATTGATCGTGACCATTATAGCATGAAAACATGAAGCTGAAAAGGGTGTTAAACAAGAAAGCTTGAAAGGGTTTCTCAAAACACAACCTGTGGCAGTATACTGGCCGTGAATACACTACCTATAGCAGGCACATGATGCCTTTTGGAGTGGTATGATCAACCTGGGGATTGACTCCCTTGGAATTTTGGAACGCCTAGATGCGCACTCTCTTGTAAGACGCCTAAACGCCGAGCTGTCTGTTTTCTTGTATTGAGGTTTTGCTCCGGACGCTTCTTTTTTTACGAAATCTAAACGAAATGTTGACCTCATATTGACAAAAATATGATATAATAGTTCCTTGAAAGGAAGGTGAGGTCATAAAGGGGGAGGTCGTGAAGATACTACTCGTCAGCGATGATAAGGCGATGAACGAGTTGCTTCGCGAGGAGATCCAGAAAGCGGGACATGAGATCACACTGAGCGAGTCTGCATCGGCCACGTGGCGCACCATTCGTGGTGATTTCGACCTTCTCATCTATGATTTGGGGGAGGATTCTCACCCTAAATGGCAGGCTTTCGCCCATTGGCGGCAAATTACCGACCTGCCAATGCTTGTTATAGGCCCTTTAGACCAAGAGGAATACGCCGTGCGCGCCCTACATATGGGTGCGGACGATTACGTGGCCCGACCCTTACACATCGCCGAGTTGATCGCCCGCTGCGAGGCGCTTTTTCGACGCGACAGGATATTTGCTTGGCCAGGATCTTCAAAGGCTGAATCTCAAGAAGAACTAGCTCTTTCCTGGCGTCCACACCAGGTCAAGATCGGGGGACGATACGTAGAGCTGACTCCCATTGAATTCAAGTTACTAGAGGTCCTCTGGCAACACCGAGGGCAACCCGTATCTCGGGATGAACTTGCCCGGCAAGTTTGGGGCAAGGAGCGAAAGGCCGTCAATACTAATCTCAGTCTCTACATCTGGCATCTACGCCAAAAGATCGAGGAAGATCCCAAGCATCCCAAGTTGATCCTCACCCGTTGGCGGCTAGGCTATTCCTTCCAAGGAGCGGATGTAGCTGAAGACTGATTGATGAGATCGTCATGGCCATTTATGTGGATGTCTCCAGCGCGGTACATGCCAAGGCCGGCCTGAGCCGCTACGCCGAGAACCTGATCAGAGAGCTTAAGCCACTTCTGGGGGCGCGTTTGTGCCTCTTTCAGAATAGCCTTGGACGGCGGGGACCTTTGCCCGGTTGGGAAGGCTACCCTACAAGGGGCACCATGTTGGGTTACAAGCCCTGGCGTATGGCCGTGTGGCTGGGCCAGCTTCTTCACTTATCCATGGATCGCTTGATACCCGGCGCGGAGCTCTTTCACGCCACGGAGCATTTGTTACCTCCGCTGGCGCACGTTCCCACCGTTCTTACGGTACACGACCTTGTCTTTGAGCGCTATCCCCAGTATCACAAGCTCTGGAACTATATCTTTCTCAAGTCAGCCATGCCTCTCTTTTGCCGGCGTGCCACGGCGATCATCGCTGTCTCGGAGGCCACCAAGACTGACTTACAAGCCTTCTATGGCCTCGATCCGGCTCGGATCACCGTCATTCCCGAGGCGGCCGCTCCCAGCTTTGTGCCTCAGCCCGCCGAGCGCGTTGAGGCTGTGCGCCGGCGCTACGGCCTGCCCCCGCGTTACATCTTGTCGGTGGGCACGATTGAGCCGCGCAAGAACCTATCTCGCTTGATCGACGCTTGTGGGCCGCTCCTGGGAATGGGCTTGAGCGATGGCCTGGTCATCGTCGGCGGCAAGGGCTGGCTCTATGAGGGATTCTTTGCACATTTGGAGAGGATCCCCTGGCGGGATAAGGTCATATTGCCGGGATTTGTGGCCGATGAGGACCTGCCCGCAGTCTACAGTGGGGCATTGGTCACGGTGCAGCCCTCGCTCTGGGAAGGGTTCGGCCTACCGGTGCTGGAGGCTATGGCTTGCGGAAGCCCGGTCTGCACGAGCAATACCTCAAGCTTGCCCGAGGTGGGAGGAGATGCCGCCCGCTACTTTGACCCCACAGATACCGAGGCGATGCGTTCCGTCCTCACCGAGGTGTTACGCGATCCAGAGCTTCGCCAGGAGATGCGTCGGCGCGGCCTAGCGCGCGCAGCAGCGTTCTCCTGGCGAAACACAGCCGAACGAACCCTTGCCCTCTACGAGCAGGTGCTTCGCCAGGCCATCTGACCTGTCTTACTTGCGGACGAAAGGCACGTTCAGGCGGTAAGGATTCTGGTAATAGATCCACTTGAGGCCGAAACGATTGGGCCGCTTCGTTCGGTAATCGTACAAGCTCCCGTTAAAGCCCCGTGGGTTGGTGTCTTGGTCCCAGAAGCTGCCGTTCAGGCTGAACCATAGCCAGCGCTGAACCAGGCGGTTTTCGTCAGCCGGGCAGCCGATATCCGGATCCGTAGCGCTCAACAGCCAGTCAAAGGTCTCGGCCATGAATTGCTCGATGCGCTGATCTCCGCTTTCTTTATCCGGGGCGATGTAATCAGATGGCTGTAGCACTCCCATCTCCGAGATGATCAAGGGCTTGTTGCGCTGCCCATGAGCCCTCATCCAGGTACGAAACTCGGTGACCAGGGTTTTGAAGATGGGTATACTGGCGCAATCGGTCAGGTCATACTCGCGGGCTTCCCCTGGCCTGGGCGTGATGCCAGCCGGTATCCCCGCGCCCCAATCGCCCTCTTTCTCCTGCAAGATCTGCACGTGGATGTTCCAGACGTCTACCTCCATTGGGGTGCCGTAGCGAGCTTGGTAAGCGGCCATGGCCTCCTCGATCCAGCGCAGCCGCAAGGGCGTGGGCTCGATGACCCCACCGATGGCGATGCGCGCGTCCCGATCGTAGCTCTTGAGACGGGTGTAAGCCTCATGATAGATCTCGGCGTACTCAGTGGGGGTGCGATTGCCTTGACCATAGACGCCTTCCGGCTCGTTGCCGATGATCCAGATCGCCCCTCGGTTCCGGGTTGCTGCCTCCCTCACTGCCGACCAATCCGGCGGCCAACTGCCGGCACGCACGTTGATGAGCTGGACATACTCCAAGGTATCGTCCTGGGGCTGAGCGGGGTTGGCGTTGAACGACCAATCCGAATACCAGCCGACTTTCAGGGCAGCGACCCTGTATTCACTCAGCGACTGGGTAACGTACCCTTGGCCCTCGGGCACCGCGGAGACGAAGGCGATGCCAAAACGCTCCTTACGCGTGTACATCGGCCCAGAAGATGCGTTGTTTTCGGGGGCTCGTCCGGAGGATAAACTCGGCAAGCTCGCCCAAAGGGTCAGCATGACCAGGGCAGTGAGCACGATCAACCACAGAATCCTTTGTCTGAGAAAGCGCATGGTCCCATGTCCTCCTGATGAGAGTCTCGTTTTACAGCCGCTCTAGAGGCTCCCCGCGCCCAAACCGGGAAAGGCTGCCTCAGGGGCGGCTACCGCCGCACAAACGGCAGGTAAACTCGCAGTAAGCGGCAATTCCCAAAGTGTACCCAGCTCTCCTGCCCCGGGTAAACGGCCACGCTCAAGGTGTCGCCGGTCGTTGACGTGTAGCCCGGCGGGTTAATCTCTGTCACCGTATAAATACCCGGCGCCAGATTCAAGAAGGCGAACTCGCCACGGGCCCCCGTCTTCTGGGTGTCCAAAAGGCCTTCGTTGCCTCGCAATTCAATCAGCACGTCGCGCAGCGGGCCTTCGTGCGCGTCTCGCAGGCCGTCGCAGTTAACATCTTCCCAAACCTCTCCCCTGATCCATCCTCTCTGGGGAGTAGGAGTTCGGGTGGGGCTGGGCGTGGGCGTCGGCTCTGGCGGGGGCCAGCGGTAGAGGATCCGTAGCACCGGGCGTTTGCTAGGATCATAATACTCAGAGCTGGCGAAACCCACCTCCATGGCGATCTCATCGGCCGCCTCTAGCAGCAAGCCGTTGTTTTCTTCGGGATGGGCCAGCCATGTGCGCACCACTTCCGTGACGTCAAACACGTACCAGCGCTGGCTTTGAGTGCACCTACCCGCAACAAGCACCGCGTCGCTTGCTTCGCTGCGACGATCAACGCCGGGAGCACGCGCACCCGGCACGGCCCAAGAGGTGCCTCGGGAGGCACTTGACCATGTCGCCTCTGCGGAAACCCACGGGCGAAGGAGGGGATAAGCGCTCAAGGTGAGGCCCGCTTCGTTGGAAAAACCGGTCGCGTAGAGGCTGAGGGTGGCGCTCACGACTTCGGCCCCCGTGAGCGGGGGAAGAGCCAACTTCATCAGTGCCGATTTGCGTTGGCCCGTCGCCCCGCGAATGTAGAGGTTGCCCGCCTGGTCGGCAGTCGCCGTGGGAAGCCATTCTTGCAGGTAGGTATCGCTCCATCCCGTATAGCCTCCGACACCCTGCTGATAGGAGACCAGACGATCGGGCTCGACGGTCGGCCCAACCTCTTGCGGGGCGGTACCGAAGCGCGTGACACGGGCGTAAGAGCGCACCACCAGATATTGGAAAACCTCATCGGCCGGAGCTACCCAGACTTCGTCCGTCCCTCCAGCACCGTAAGTATGATAAAGGTAAGCTATGGACTCGGTCAGGCCGCACCATTCTTTGACCCGTTCTGGATCGGGGGAAAGAGGGTTAGGGTCGTGCCCATGTAGACTGATCCAGGTATGTTGTGGATTGCTAGATGTAGCCCGCCTGTGGGCGTCGTCAAAATAACTCTGCGGCAATCGCTGAGAGCCGTTCGCGTAATCCAATCGCCCCATCTTGTAGGTAGCATCGGGGAGCGTGATAGGCTGGTCCACAAGCGTAAACGGCGTGCCATCCCAACCGCGGCTGAGTTGCATAACGCGCAGGCCGAGAACGGACACGTTCCCATCGATCACCGCGATCCAGGCCGGATCAGTCGTCACCGGGTCCGTGTGAGGTACGGTGAAGACGGTCGCCTCATAGCCGAGGCGCGCTCTGAGGGCCTCTTGGCAGCGCAAGGCGTTATTGAGGTTGATATCCGTAGCGTAATGGCTGTAGCCGTGGTTGAAAAGGCTCCAACCGGCTCCCAATAGCTCGCGCAACTCTTCCACGCGGCAATAACCGTTCTCTAGGGCATCTGTCCGATCCAGCCACCAGCCGATCACAGCGACGGCAGCTCGGTAACCATAGCGACGTAGCTCCGGCAGCGCGTACTGGTAGACTGAGAGCTTACCATCGTCAAAGGTCAGGCTATAGGCCCAGAGCTTGTCTTCCTTAAGCGGAGCCTTGGAGTGGGTTCCGATGCTCTCTTGTGTCAGTCCCTCGCCCCGAACGGCCAAAAGGAGTTCCGAGGCCTCTGTCGTCACGACGGCTAGACCTCGTCGCCGGTCGTATCGCACAGGGAGGGGCCGACCATCGCCCCAGGCCCATACAGCCTCAACCGTGCCAACCTGGATGCGCAGAGTCAAGTCCTGATGGGTGACCCAAGAGGGGATTTGGCTGCGATCTATGATGTAGCGAGCGAACACCGTCGTGGCCGTATTGCTCTCTGCATTCATCGCGGGCCAAGAGCCTAACGCAGCCAAAATCAGGGCACAAACCAAGAAGCCCAAGGGCTTCCCGGGCTTTATTGCGGCAGTAGAAGCTGAGAGGCGTTTCGCTTGGCTCACCTCGTGCTCCGTTTCATCACTAACGGGATGCCCACGCGTACGAGCGTTGGGGTGGAAGTGGGCGACGGCGTCGCTGTAAGCGTGGGAGTCGGCGAGGGGCTCGGCGTCTCCGTATATGTCGGCGTAGGCGTCGGCGAGGGCGTCAAAGGAGCCAAATCAATGACCTGTAAACCCTCTCTTCCATCGGCTACATAGGCGTAACCGTTCGCCACGCTGACCCCCCAGGCAAGCCCCGGCGTATCGCACTGAGCGATCAGACGCATCGCCGCCGGATTGGTGGCGTCGATCACCTTAAGCCCCTCCTCGTAATCGGCTACATATACGATGCGCTCCACGACGGCCAACTTCTGGGCCTTGAAGGTGCTGAAAGCGCCTTTGAGTTCAGGCTCCCAGGGGTTTGAGGCGACATCAAAGACCAGGACGCCCCCTTCCTCAGCGGCAACATAGAGATACCCATCCGAGACGGTCAGATCCACCGCGCTGCCGCGCACCGGGGTCGTGGTATAGGCCGTCTTGAAAGGCCTCCTAGGGTCCGAGACATCAAATACGCGCACTTGAGCGTACCCCGACGCGTGGCTTGCAGCCATATAGGCTACCTGGCCATCGCTCCAGACGCCCTCGCCGAAGGCACTCCTGGTCCACTCTCCCAAGAGGGCCGGCCGAGCCGGATTGCTGACATCAACGATCTGTAGTCCGTCCCATTCGGCGGCCACATACATCAGATTACCTAAAGGATATACCCCCTTAGCGATAGGGCTTTGGGGCGGCTGAGACGAATAGGCAAAGTTTCCCAGAAAGGTGATCGCCGGGGGATTGGAGATATCTAGGATGTCCACGCCGTTGCCCTTCTTGGCTACATAGGCCCTGTCGCCGTCCAGACGAATCTCGTCCGGATCCCAAGCGAGGCCGCTATAGGTGTTGACCAGAGTAGGGGCATGTGGCTGCTGCACATCAAGCACGTAGACGAAGCGTTTGCCTGGATCCTGGCCGTAGGTCGCTACGACCATATACGCGTATCGGCCACGCACGCGCACGTCGCGTGCGCCGGCCCAAAGAGTGGGCGTGGGGAAAGGAAGAAGAGGGCTGTGCCCCACTATGGGCAGGGAGAGCGGGGGATCCTCCGCCCATCCTTGTCCTCTTCCCATCGCCAACGACCGGGGACTTGAGCTCACCCGCCTTGAGGCGCGCACATAGGGTAGGAAGAGCTGGCTGCCGGAGTCGGCAAACTGTACGACATCCCCATAGCGGCCATAATTGGATTCCAGGAGGGTCAGATCCTGAACGTTTATCCGGCCATCATCGTTGAGGTCAGCCTGAGCCACATAATTTGTCTCTCCGGCTGTGGAACCAAAGGCCGTAACGAGCACCGACCGATCGCGGGCGGTGATGTAGCCATCGGGGACGATATCGCCCTCCACCAGGGGGCCAACGGTCATCGTGTTCGGGCCGGGGCGGAGGTGAAGGTTCCTCCGGATGGCCCGTAGGGCGTGCGCGCTGGCTATGGAGACGCTGTACACACCCGATGGCAAGTCCTCGATCAGGAACTCGCCGTATTGTCCGGTCGTGAGCTGGCCGCGCCAAACCGGCGTGGCGTCCTCTTCGCGTTGGATAGTGATTGTGATCGGCACACGCCAGGTCGGCGACGGCGCAGACCCTCTCCCCTCAAAGAGCACTCTGCCCATCAAAGAGGCATCTCCCTGGCCAGGGGTGATCACCGGCTCGGCTGTCGGCAGGTTGTAGGTGATGATCAACGCCGGGTGCAGCCGAGTGTCAGGATACTGCGAGCTGGCCAGGGCAACGTGATTAGACGCGCCTTGTCCCTTCAAGAGCAATCCCTTGTTGCTTTCAGGGTTGGCTATCCATTGTTGTACCAAGTCCGTGAGGTCTAAGTCGTACCATTTGTTAACGCCGTCCACCAGCGCCCTGGCACCGCTGTGCGTCGCGGTGCGATCCACGCCGGGCGCGTCTGCACCGGGGGATCCCCAGAGCTCTCCGGGGCGTGGCCGGACCCAGGTGACGCTGGCGTCATCCCAATCGCGCGACAGGGCATAAGCCTCTATGCAAAACGCGTTCGTGTTTCGCCTCTCCAAGCCGTAAAGCCGAAGAAGAGCTTGTTTCACGATCGCGCTGGGGGGTAGTTGGCCGAGCTCAAAGCGCAACAAACTGGAGACCGGTACATCCGGTGAACTGATGATCAAACCTGTAGCCGAAGAGCCTCTTTCGTAGTTGGTGTTCGGAGCGTAGGAGGTGATATAGGCGTCCTTCACGCCGGCATAGTTCGCCCCCTGTTGCAAGGTCAGCGTGTAGAGCATCGGCGTCGGCGAAGGGGTGGGCAGGACAAAGCCGGCGGGCGGCTCGCCGCGCATCTCTCGGCTGACTTCGGTCACGATCGCCCGGTCCCGCACGATAAGGTATTGATACACGACGGGCGCCGGAGCTACCCAAACCTCGTCCGTGCCTCCCGCGCCATAGGTACGATAGAGTGCGTCAATAGCCGTCTCAGCACAACTACAAGCCACATCCACCCTATCCAAGTGGTCGTGCAAGCTGAGCCAACGGTGCGTCCCAGGGGATTCGCTGACCATTCGGTGGACCGCGTCGAAATAGGACCCGTCTTGGGGAAGGGCGTCGCGCCCAAGAGCGTAAGGAAGGCGATCATCGGCTCGAAAGACCCCCGGATCAACGCACGGTATATGATCGGCATGGGTCGTCTGCACGAGCCGCAACCCTAACTCGTCCACATACTTGCGGACGACGGGGGTAAAGCCGGGGTCGGTATAGGGGTTGGTGAAGACGATGGGCATATGGCCGGGCACCGCGGTGGTGATCGCTC
>DAOTVR010000255.1:0-1810 GCA_034436315.1 Anaerolineae bacterium | reverse complement strand
GAGGCGGGCTCTGGGATGCCCTTCGCCGAGCGCGAACGAAAGCCCGCCTTCGGCGCTTTCGCTGGCCGGGTGACCAGCCTGGTCACGGGGTTGCCCATCGCCGGGGCAACGATCAGCGCGGGAGACTATACGACCCTTTCCGGAGCCGATGGAACCTACGAGCTCTCGCTCCCTTGGGGCACTTATGACGTGCGCGCCCAGGCTCCGGGCTATATCGGCATGACCCATACGCGCCAACGCCTGGGTAGCCCTTGGGCAGGGACGCTTGATTTTGAGATGATCCCCGCCGATCCCAGCCCGGAGGAGCAGGCGATCATTGAGGAGAAGCTGATGCATCCCTCCCAGGAGCTTTCGGCAGAGGAGGTGGCCGAGTTCCAAGCGCGCGGGTTTGCCCTTTCAACCGCCGTGAGCGTGCCTCAGACCATTCGCGTGCTCATGCCCGATGGCACGGTGGTGGTCATGGAGATGGACGAGTACCTCAAGGGGGTCGTGCCCCGCGAGGTGCCCCCCTCCTGGCCAAGAGAGGCCCTGCGTGCCCAAGCCGTCGCTGCGCGTAGCTATGCCGCCACACGCCATGCCCATGCTGCGGAAGGGGCCGATGTGTGCACCACCGCCCATTGCCAGGCCTGGAGCGCCACCCACTATGATACCACCGATCGTGCCGTGGACGATACCCACGGCGTTGTGGGCATCTATAATGGCAACATCATCTCAGCCTTCTTCTTCGCCCATTGTGACGGGCACACGCGCAACTCGGAGGATGTCTGGGGGGGATATCTACCTTACTGCCGCAGCGTGAGCTGCCCCTGTGGTTACACCTTTCTGTACGGCCATGGCGTGGGCATGTGCCAACAGGGAGCCAAGGTCTTTGCCCAGCGAGGTTGGGGCTATGCGGAAATCCTCAGACATTATTACACGGGCATAGAGGTCGCGGCCCCCGCGCCGGGGCACATCACAAGCGCCTCGGTCCAGCCTCTCAGCGGCGATGAGAATACCCAGTTCACCTATGAGGCCACCTATACCAGCGAGATGGGCGAGCCGCCGGCCGTGGCCAATGTGATCATCGACGGCCGCTCTCGCTCTTTGGAGCGCGTCCCCGGCGGCGCGGGCGGCAGTTGGCGCTATAGGCTCATTACCCGGCTGGGAGCGGGGCAACACACCTTTCGCTTCTCCTTTGAGGACGGCTATGGGAACGCCGCCTATCTGCCCCTGGTGGGCGCCTTCCAGGGGCCTACGGTGGCCGTGCCCGGGGCCACGACCCCCACGCCCACGCCGCTGCCCGCGGCATCGGGGACCCTCGCGGAGAGCCTCACCCATTCTACGGCAGAGGATTGGGCGGGGGGGACTTTTGACGGCTTGCGCGTGACCGATGTCGGCGATGGGGCCCTTGAGCTTGAGCCGGGGCATACCCAAGGGAGCTATACCTCCCAGGCGCTCGCCGCGCCGATCCCCTTCATCGGCCTGGGGTTGACCTGGCTCGCCTCGTCGCCCGATGGCGCTTCCATCACTTTTGAGCTGCGCACCAGCGCCGATGGCCTGACGTGGAGCGCCTGGCGGACGCTAGGGCCGGCGGAGGATCGGGCTGATACCAGGGCCCCCTATGCCTCCGACCTCCTTTTCGGCGCGGGAAGCTGGTTACAATATCGCGTTTCCCTGCGGACGACGGCGGGGAGCACCTCTCCGGTTTTGCGGAACGTGCGTTTGGTGTGTATTGATTCTCGCGCCGGCCCTACCGCGAGGGAACTGGCCGCTACGCGCCGTCTGGGAGCCTTGGATCGCCCGCCGGTCATCCCGCGCAGCGGTTGGGGGG
>DAOTVR010000254.1:0-5891 GCA_034436315.1 Anaerolineae bacterium | reverse complement strand
TCTAAGGAGCTTTCATTGACTCGTTATGCGTATATCACGGGCTGGGGCAAATATATCCCCAAGGTCGTGCTCACGAATGACGACCTGGCCGAGATCGTGGATACCAGCGATGCCTGGATCACCGAGCATACGGGGATCAAGGAGCGCCACATGGCCACGGGCGAAGAAACCGTGGCCTATATGTCGGCCCGCGCGGCGCGGGATGCGTTGGCTATCGCTGGTCGTGGGCCAGATGATCTGGATTTGATCATTGTCTCTACCTCTTCACCGGACCGGCAGTTGCCGGGGGCCTCTTTCGTCCTTCAAGCCATGCTGGGAGCCACGCGCGCCGCCGCCTTTGATTTGCGCTCCGGATGTTCTGGCTTCATCTACTCGTTGGCTGTAGCCCAACAGTTCATCGCCTCCGGCACTTACCGCTGTGTCCTGGTCGTAGGGGCAGAGGTGGTCTTGAAGAACGTCAACTGGCGTGATCGGCGCACCTGTGTGCTCTTTGGTGATGGCGCCGGCGCGGTGCTTTTAGAGGCAGGCGAAGCTCCAGGGGGGATCTTGTTTACGGGATTGGGCGCGCAAGGCAGGGACTATCAGGCTCTGACAGTCAAGGCTGGTGGGAGCGAATACCCCATGTGTCCCTTGACCCTAGAGCGTCATTACCACACGATCGAGCTGGATGGCCGCAAAACGGCCGATTTTGCCGTGCGGACGCTCCTGCGCCGTCCGGCCGAGGCGGTGGCCAGTGCCGGGCTGACTTGGGACGACATTGAGCTCTTTATCCCCCATCAAGCCAACTTGCGCCTCATCGAGCTGGCCTCCGCGCGGCTGGGCATCCCGATGGAACGGGTCTTTGTTAATGTAGATCGCTACGCCAACATGTCCACCGCTTCTATTGCCGTGGCCCTAGCTGAGGCCGCGGAGCAAGGGCGCCTGAAGGCCGGCGATCACGTACTCCTCACCGGCTTTGGGGCAGGGCTGGCCTGGGCCACAGCCGTGATTCGTTGGGGTATGCCGGCCGAGGGGCGCCTAGAACCCGGGCGACAAGGCGTACTAGGTTCCTTAGGGCGAGCGTGGCGGCGCTTCCGCGACAAGGTCCGCCGCGCGATGGTGAATTTGTCGCTTTGGTCCTGGGGGCTACGCAGCCGCTTAAGGCGCCGCCGTGCAGGCAAAAGGTGAATTGTCTCACTCCTGTAGAGGCTGAGGCATAAAAGGCAGGTTCATCAGGGCAATGATGCTTGTGGGGTGCCAGGCACGGTCTATGCGCTTGGGCTGGCCCGGCTCATCGGGGCGAAAGACCGTCACGCGTTCATAAGGCGGTTCTAGGCGTACTAGGCCATAGCCCTCGCGCGACTCACGGAAGCGGATCATTGCGCTCAGAGCTCCTTCACGGATAGCTTGCCGGGCTACTTCGGGATGTAGGTGGATCGCGCTTAAATTGTGGGCCATGTAGGCGCGCGTATCAAGGTCGCGCCCATCGTCGGGGGTTAACCCGCGTTTGACTGCCACCGTGATAATGCCGGGCACGAGGGCGCTCGCCTCGCGGCAAAAAGCCTCATCCCCGGAAGCGAAGATGGCCGGTACGCCCAGCTCACTGGCGCAGAGCGCAAACTCCCCGAATTCCCCGATGCTCAGGCCGTTGATCGTCTGATCCAGGTAGTTGAACCATTGTGTGTGGGCCAGGTGGGCGTAGGGCGTGCCCGCTTTGGCGTGTTGTCCTACCCAGGCTACGGCATCAAAGGTTTGGTCCAGCTCGAAAGGGTAGCCACGAGGCCAGCCGCGCAGTAGCTTGGCCCGAGGATCGAGCAAGGCCGGATTAATGCCTCCCGCACCATGGCCATCGGAGACGATGATCTCATCTGCACCGCCCTGCCAAAATCCTTCAATGGCCGCGTTGACCTCTTTCGTCAGGAACTCGCGCCCCAAATCGTAGTAGCGGCCGGGGTAACCCCGTTCGGGGGGCTGGCACCAGTTATCGTGATCCAAGACCCCCGCGACCCCCTCCATATCGGTCATGATGTAGATTTTCATGGACGCCCCCTAAAAACAGAAAGACCTGACAGCTACAAAAAACTGTCAGGTCTTGTAAACTCACCCTTGCCCCGACCACCAGGGGCCGGAGCTATCCTTCAGATAGCGGTCGATATCCGTCGCTGCGATGCGTCCTGCGCCCATGGCGCTGATCACCGTCGCCGCGCCGGTGACGATATCTCCACCTGCCCAGACGCGCTCCATCTTAGTCCGGCCGGTGTTAGGGTCGGCAACTACCGTCCCATGCCGCGTGCGTTCCAGACGCACCGCATCGGTGAACACCAGGGGATTCGGGCGCGTGCCCAGGGCCATGATCACCGTATCCATGGGCATATCAAATTCCGAACCCTCAATGGGTATGGGGCTGCGTCGGCCGCTAGCGTCGGGCTCGCCCAATGCCATACGGATGCAACGGATCCCCGTGACCCAGCCCTGCTGGTTGCCATAGATCTCTACCGGGTTGGTCAGGAAATCAAAGATGATCCCCTCTTCTTCGGCGTGGTGCACTTCCTCCGCCCGTGCCGGAACCTCCTGGCGCGAACGCCGGTAGACGATATGTACCTCCTTAGCTCCTAAGCGCAGCGAGCAGCGCGCTGCATCCATGGCCACGTTGCCTGCGCCCACTACTGCCACCTTCTCTCCGACCTTGACAGGTGTATCCCACTTGGGGAAGAGGTAGCCTTTCATCAAATTGGTGCGTGTGAGCAATTCGTTGGCCGAGTAGACGCCGTTATAGTTCTCGCCGGGGATGTTTAACAGCATGGGAAGCCCGGCCCCCGTGCCCAAGAAAAGGGCATCAAAACGCTCCAGTAACTCGTCCAATGTGTAGAGCTTGCCAACCACCGTGTTGGTGTGAATGACCACACCTAACTTTTCCAAGTAGCTTATCTCTGCCCGAACAACCTCTTTGGGTAGACGGAATTCGGGGATGCCATACATCAACACCCCGCCGGGCACGTGAAGCGATTCAAAGATCTCCACCGCATGGCCCATCTTGGCCAGATCTCCTGCTGCGGTGAGGCCCGCCGGCCCCGAGCCGACGATAGCAATGCGCTTTCCGGAGGGCTTGGGCAATTCGGGGATGCGCACACCTTGAGCTCGCTCCCAATCGGCCACAAAGCGCTCCAAGCGACCGATCGCCACCGGCTCACCCTTACGCCCCAGGACGCACTTGGCCTCGCATTGCGTCTCTTGAGGACAGACACGGCCACAGATCGCGGGCAGGCTATTTTTATCTTTCAGGGCTTCCACTGCCCCCCACATGTCGCCCTCGCGCAAAGCCAGGATGAACTCGGGGATGCGCACTTGCACGGGGCAGCCCTCTATACAGGAGGGTTTCTTACATTGGAGACAGCGGTTAGCCTCCGCGAGGGCCAAATCCATATCAAACCCGAGGGCAACCTCCTCAAAGCTCCGCCGACGTTCCTCCGGCGGACGCGTAGGCATCTTTTGACGCGGAATCTGCATCCTATCTTTTGGCATGATCTGTTGATCTCCTAACTCTTGACGCGAGCAAGCTCGCGCTCAAAGGTCTCCAAGGCCAACTTCTCCATATCCAGATAAATGCGCTGACGAGCCAAAAGCAGGTCCCAATCCACCTCATGGGCATCAAACTCGGGGCCGTCTACGCAGGCGAAACGCGTCTTGCCCCCCACAGAGACGCGACAAGCGCCGCACATCCCCGTGCCGTCCACCATGATGGAGTTCAAACTAGCGATCGTTTTGACCCCAAAGGGTTTGGTCGTGAGGGCGACGAATTTCATCATGATCGCCGGCCCGATGCCCCAGACGCAATCCACCCGGCGCCCCGACTCCAAAAGCTCCTTGAGGGGCACGGTCACCAGAGCTTTGCGGGCGTAACTGCCATCATCCGTGCAGACGATCAGCTCATCGGTCACGCTGCGCATCTGTTCTTCCCAGAAAAGCAGCTCCTTGGTGCGTGCGCCGATGATGCCAATGACGTAATTGCCCGCCTCCCGGAGCGAGCGGCATATGGGGTAGATCGGGGCGATGCCCAATCCTCCTCCCACGAGAACCGTGGTGCCGTAACGCTCGATTTCCGTGGGCCGGCCCAGCGGGCCGGTGAAGCTTGCCAGACAATAGCCCACCTCCATCATGCCCAGGAGCTTGGTCGTCTTGCCGACTTCTTGCACGACGATCGTGATCGTGCCTGCCTGGCGGTCATAGTCGGCGATGGTGAGTGGAATGCGCTCACCCTCCTCCGTCACCCGCAGGATCACAAACTGCCCGGCTTTTGCCTTGAGGGCCACTTCGGGCGCCTCAATGACGAAAAGCTTGGTCACCGGCGTCAAGGCCTCTTTGGCTAGAATTCGGTACACTGAACGCCTCCTCAGATAAGACGCTAACAAAACGCACAGCAATCCGCCGAGATTATATGAAAGCGCTGCCTCATGTCAAAGGACGCTGCTGCTCTGAGCGCAGAAGACCTCAGCGAACGCGCTAAGGTCCTGAAGCGTGACGTCTTTCCGTCCTGAGGTCTTACCCGGGCTATGAGCGCAACTCTACGATCTCGCGGATCACTTTCACTACCGACCAACCCAAGCGCATCAGCTTGCCCTTATCCAGGCCCGTCTTCTTTGAGGAAGGGCCTGGGCGAGGCTTGCTCCCATAGCGTGAGAAGAGCCACCCACCCAAAGCTCCCAACATGGCCCCGAGAGCGGCGCCACCCACAATGTAGTAAAGATCGTCTCGCAAAGCTCACCTCCCTTGCAGGATGCGGCATAGGCTCGTCATAGAAGCCCGTATTCTGGCCGTAACGCTATGAGCCCAGATGAAAGGCGCGGCTATAAGGGCCATGGAGCGCTTGATGCCGCGCGCTATCTTGAGCATCTGTTGGTGCACGCGACGTAGTGCCGGAGCGACCTTGGGCACGAAATGGTAAAGTCCTTGGAGGATTTTATATAGGATAAAAAGCGGTATCAGAGAGAGCAAAAAGGCTTCCAAGGCCAAGAGGATGGTCGCCCACTTGCCTGCCACGCTCAAGATGTCAAAAACCATGGCTCGCCTCCCTGGGCCGGCTCTCGTAAGGCGTCGGAAAATGGGTTGTCTTTCTCACCTTACGTCCTTATCCGACGTCTTCACAATAGCTCGGTTTCATAGTCTAACAGCACGAGGTCAAAGTGCCCACCGTCAATGGCGCGCACCACATGCTCTAGCAGGCCGTGTACGTAACCTGCCTCTGTAGAGACACAAACCACCGCCAAGGTAGCTAGTTGCCAGCTATCCTGGTGTCCCACCTCGGCGACAGAGACGTTGAACTCGTTACGCACGCGCGCTATAACCGATTTGAGCACCTGACGCTTCTGCTTTAGCGACGTGCAGCCGGGGATTTGCAGCGCTATCTTACAGGTGCCGATGACCATTCTTTCCGCTTTGTCTGCCATGTCAGGTATTACCCGCTCGTGTAAAGACGCTCAACAATTGGTTCTCTATTATCAGTAAAAATAGCCAGACTAGCTGACGGCTGAGTGCTGAGCGCTACCTATGCTCATAATGGATGGCCCCGTCCAATTGGGCCATGGCTGCCTCCATCAATGCCTCTGGTAGCGTAGGATGAGCGTGAATTGTCTGCGCGATATCCTCTGCTGTCGCCCCAAGGCGCATGGCCAAAGCCGCTTCCGCAATGAGGGAGCTCGCTTGGGGCCCCATGATGTGTACGCCTAAAACCCTACCGCCGCGCCCGTTGGAGGTCTTTTCACAGATCATGCGTATCTGCCCCTCGCTCTCGCCCATTGCGACGGCGCGCCCGTTCACGTTGAAGGGAAATCGGCTGACCTGGAAATCCAATCCCGCCTCTTTGGCTTCCGCTTCGGTCAGGCCAACATCGGCGATCTCAGGCATGGTAAAGATGC
>DAOTVR010000253.1:0-30546 GCA_034436315.1 Anaerolineae bacterium | reverse complement strand
GGTCAGGCGCTGGTGAGCTTCAAGCCCGAAAAGGGCGGTACGTACCGCGTCGTGGCCAGAGGGCTGGATGAGCGCGAGAATGAAGTACGCAGCGCCACCTTCCTGTGGATCAGCGATCGCGAGT
This sequence comes from Anaerolineae bacterium, assembly GCA_034436315.1. Lineage (GTDB taxonomy): Bacteria > Chloroflexota > Anaerolineae > UBA1429 > UBA1429 > DAOTVR01. The sequence goes on along the minus strand of DAOTVR010000253.1, from coordinate 30,422 downwards.
GGGTCAACTGGGGACAGCAGAACCACGATCGGATCGAGCTTGTGGCCGATAAGAAATCGTACCGCCCCGGAGAAACCGCCCAGATCCTTATCCCTTCGCCCTATCAAGGTAAAGTAAAGGCCTTGTTGACCCTTGAGCGCGGCCATATCTTGGAGCACAGGCTCTTGGATCTGGAGAGCAACAGCGAGCAACTCTACTTGCCGATCCTGCCCGAGTATGCGCCGAATGTCTATGTATCCGTAGTGATCGTCAAGGGGGTTGACGAAACGAACCCTGTGGCAACTTTCAAGGTTGGTTACGTGATGCTCTCGGTCTCTACGGAACGGAAGGAGTTGCAAATCACCATCACCCCGGATCGCATCGGCTTTTACAAGCCGCGTGACAAAGTGACCTATGCCATTGAGGTAAAGGATTATCAAGGGCGCGGCGTGGAAGCGGAGCTGTCACTTCACCTAGTAGATCTGGCGGTGGAGTCCTTGACGGGCGCCGATCCCCGCGACATCGTGCAATGGTTCTATCGCGAACGTGGGCTGGGGGTGAGCACAGCCTCTACTTTGGCTGTATCTGTGGACCGCAGGGATCAAGAGAAAGCGGCCATGGGCAAGGGTGGTGGAGGCGCTGAGGAGGGCATAGTGCGGCAACAGTTCGCCGATACGGCCTTCTGGGCGCCCGTTGTGCGCACCGATGCTTTAGGACGGGCCAGCGTGACCGTTGAGTTGCCGGACAACCTGACCACTTGGCGCATGAGGGCCCAAGCCATTACGGCTCAGACTGAGGTGGGTAAGGCCAAGGCAGATGTAATCGCCAATTTGGATTTAATGGTTCGTCCTGTGGTTCCCCGTTTTATGGTCATCGGCGACCGGCCCGTCTTGGGGGCTGTGGTGCATAATAACACCCCCCAAGAGCTTGAGGTAGTCGTAAGCCTAGAAGCTGAGGGGGTAACGGTGAGCAATGGCCGACAATCTGTCCGAGTCCCTGCAGGTGGGCGGGAGACCGTGTCCTGGCCGGCCGTTGTCGGCGCGGCAGAGCGGGCTAAGCTGCGTTTCAGGGCCTCTGGCGGACAGTACTCGGACGCTGTTGAGCTTCGTTTGCCTATCTACCATCCCAGCACACCCGAAACGGTGGGTACCTCAGGACAAGTGGAGGAGCAAGTTATAGAGCTGGTACGCCTTCCTGAAGTCATTGACCTAAGTCTGGGAGAGCTCAAGGTGATCTTGGAACCTTCCCTTGCCGCAGGCATGCAGGAAGGGCTAGAGTTCCTGCGCACTTATCCATACGACTGCATTGAGCAAACTGTAAGCCGATTTCTACCCAATGTGGTCACCTATCGGGCGCTAAAGAAGCTCGGTATTCGGAATATGGAGTTAGAGACCGAGTTGCCCCGGCAGGTTGCGGTCGCTTTACAGCGGATCTATGCCCTGCAGAATAAAGATGGTGGCTGGGGCTGGTGGCCTAATGAGGAAAGCAACCCTGTCTTGAGTGCGTATGTGATCTTTGGTTTGGTTGAGGCCCAACGTGCCCAGTTCAGCGTGGATCAGGGCGCCCTAGGGCAAGGAATTGCCTATCTCAGAGGGTGGTTGGATCAAGAGGAGTCGCAAGCGGAGTACGATGCTCGGGCGATTGTGCTTTACACGCTCGCCGAGGCAGGTCAAGGAGACCTAGGGCGTGCGGTGAACCTTTTTGAGAGGCGCGCCAGCATGTCGCTCTATGCCCGGGCCTATTTAGCCATGGCTTTGCATATCCTGGCCCCTGATGAGTCCTCGCGCCCGAGCGCTCTGGTCAACGAGCTGGCCAACGCTGCCATCCTCAGCGCTAGTGGAGCTCATTGGGAAGAGAAAAGGCCCGATGGCTGGGCGATGAACACGGACATCCGCACGACGGCCATCATCCTTCGTGCTCTGGTGCGCCTGCGCCCGGAGAGTAGTCTGTTGCCTAGTGTGGTACGCTGGCTGATGGTTGCGCGCAGCAGTGGCCGCTGGGAGACGACGCAGGAGAATGTTTGGTCCGTCCTGGCTCTGACGGACTATATGGTCGCAAGCGGAGAGTTGGCGGCGGACTATACCTATGGGCTTTGGTTAAACGGCGTCAGGCAGATCAGCGGTGCGGTAAGCTCTGCGAATGTAAACAAGCCCGTCCTTATGCAGTGGCCCGTTAGTGCTTTGCGACTGGAGGGAGATAACGATCTCATTCTGGAGCGCACGACCACAGGCGGGCAAAAGGGCACCGGCAAGCTGTACTATAGCGCTTTTCTGCGCTACTTTGTCCCCGCGGAGCAAGTGCGTCCATTGAGTCGTGGTATCTTCGTGGAGCGCCAGTATTACTTAGCTAACGATCCAAAGAAACCGATCAGCCAGGCTACGGTGAACGATGTACTGACGGTCAAACTGACGCTGATAGCTCCCAATGATTTGTACTACCTGGTCTTGGAAGATCCTCTGCCGGCGGGTTGTGAGGCGGTTGATACCAGCCTGAAGACAACTAGCGCCGCGGCGCGGGGGCCGGAGTTGGAGCAAAAAGGGGAAGAGGAGACATCGGCCGAGGAATTGCCTTGGGAAGGTTACCGGTATTGGGCTAGCCACACCGAACTTCGCGACGAGAGGGTCGCTCTATTTGCCAGTTTCCTGCCCAAGGGCACTTACGAATACACGTACTCGCTGCGTTGCACTACGCCGGGACAATTCAAGGTGATGCCTGCTACGGCTTACGAGATGTACTTTGCCGACGTGTTCGGTCGCTCGGCAGGGACAGTCTTCACGATCGCAGCCGGTCAATGACGCCTAAGGGTTTCCTGCGATAGCTTTGCGCTCGTGGGGAACCCTTGGCAGGCTCTATACAGACAAGCGCTGGGCCAGATACGCGGCGATGAAGGCTAGGGCGTTGACCGTGCTGTGTAGCACGATACATGGCCAGAGAGAGCCACTTCCTTCAAATACGGCGGCCAGCACCAAGCCAGTGAAGAAAATCGGCGGCAAGACGCCAGGAACTAGATGTGGGAGGGCGAAGATCGCCGCCGAGGCCAACATCGCCCATCCGAGACCCCAGCGTGCTCTCAGGCCCGCGTAGAGGTAACCGCGGAAAAAGATCTCCTCGGCGAAAGGGGCCACGCCGGCGCCTAGGAGTAGGGCCAGGCTTAGCCCTGGTAACCCTTCACCGAAGAAGGGCAGGTAATTGGGTTGGCCTGGCCAGCCCAAGTGACGACGCACCGGCTCCCAGATCGTGTTCATAACCATGATGAAGGCCAAAGAGGCAGCGCTCAACGCTGCGGATCTCCCGAATGGGAAAGGCCTTAGCCCGAGGCTAGCCCAGCCACCCCCGTATTTTCCGGGCCCCCAGACCCAGGCGGGTATCACGAGGACAGCCTCAAGGGCAAAGGCGGCTAATACGCGACTCTTGGCGGAGAGCGATGTAAGCCCTAGTCGCGCGGCGCCCCATTTTATCCCCAGCCCCAAAAGGACAAGGGATAGAGCGGCCAAAACCGCATACGCGATATCACGCGGTCCCCAAGGCACGGGCTTGGACGAGGCAGAGCCTGTTTCAGGAGATGGCATGAGCCGACCTTTTTCGGTCAGGGTAAGTCTTGTACGGCCTGCCCACACTTGGCACAGAACTTGGCTTCAAGGCGCAATGCGCTCCCACAGTTTATACAGAAGCGCTTCGCCATGGCCTTCGGACTGGCGGTGCCGCAATAGGGGCAAAACGTGGCCTTGTCGGGCAGGGGCTTGCCACAGGCAATACAAAGCTTGGCACCGAGGGCGCTGCTTCCAGCAGCTGATGCCTCTAGCTTGGCCAACTCCGCTTCTTGCTGGGCGACGGCCGCTTTAAGCTGCACGATGTGCTGGCATAATGGTTGTAACTCGGGCGAGGTGAGCTTGCCAGCCTCATACAATCCGACGGCCTGCACGCCTACAGCGTTGATCATTTCTTCGATCTGTTGCTGTATGCGTCTCAATTCCGCCCTAACGTTGTGGATCGCTCTCCGTCGATCGGATTCGGCCATTTGGCGTCGCAAACTCTCAAGGGTTGCCCGAACGCCCCCTTTGCGGTCGATGGCCGACACCAGGGTTTCGGCTTTTTCCTTGAACGTTTTCACCAGATCCGTCATATCCACCTCGCCAGCTCGCTCAAACTATCCCCTTGCGCGCGCTCAGCATAGAAGGCGCAAGGGATTTTTCATCTGAAAAGCGATTCTAAATGGGCAACAACCGCATCGGGGCCTTTGGATACATCGAGCTTGGCCAAGCGCTGCAAAGATTCGGCGCCCGGCTCAACCAAGCGACCCACGGTGGCATAGAAAGCGTTGCGCTCTCGCCTTCCGGGCAGGTGGGAGCGTGCCCATTCACTCTGATAGCCTAGTCCCAAGGCGCGCTGCATCACGGTGTGCCCATACAGGAAGTCTGCACCCCGGACGAAATCGCCACGCAGTGGGCGCAGTGGCTCGGCATCGAAATCATCCACTAGGCGCTGTCCGGCTTTGTTCATCTCGGTGCCTACGAGGATCGGGAGATCCAATGACCGAGCCAGATCAACCACGCGGTAAAGCTCGCGCACCTTGGCCGCCCGGACTTGGGGATCCGGGAAGTTCCAATTGCGGTCGGGCACGATGTTGATCCCTGCTACTCCTTTGTTGATCAGGAGCGTCAGTAATTCCTCAATGCGTTGCTCTCCCTGGCTGCTTCCATCTAGCCAGGCGTAGATCGGAATTGCCCCGCAAGCGATGATCGCTTTCGTTACTTCGTCAAAGGGGGGAAAGGTGGTTGGACCCGGCTGGACATAGCCCACGCTGCCGCGCTTCATGAGTTTGGAACGGACGAGTTCGTTGGGTGTAGGGGTCTCACCTAAAGAAGCCGCTACGTGCTCGGCATCCACTCCTAGCTTGTCGGCCCAGAAGGCGATAAGGGCTTCTCGGCGTGGAAAGAGCCTCCGGGCTGCGGCGTCGTAGGCCGTGAGGATATGACGTTCGGTGGCATTGCCGGCAGGGGTCAGAGGAAGCACGTCCCGATCATAATCAATGACCAGAGGGTCCAGATAAGCGTTGATCCGCTTGACCATATCGCGATTTCGCTCTGCCGCACGACGGCGCATCGCCTCTAGAACCGCACTCGCTGCGGGAACGGGCTGTCGCGTCACAAAGCCCACGCCGATGTGATAAAGGATGCCTGGCTCGCCTGGGGAGTTGATCTCATAGGTGGCAAACTCCGGTAGATAAGCGCGCGTCTCCAGACCTGCTGCACCACGCACGTTGACGAGGTCACAAGCGGCTAAAGTCTCTTCAACGCCATCTAGCACGTCGAAATCCACCGTGGCGAGCGCGCGCCAGCCCATCTCTCTGGCCAACCAAGCGAGCGAGCTCGGCGAATGACCATAACCGTTATAGGAAAAGCAGGTGTGGCAATGCATGTTGACCAGGTCGCTCTGAGGCTTGCAGTGTATCCGACCTGCTTTCCAAGCCAAGGCCAACTCCCTTAAGGCGCAGCTACGCACTTGGAAATCCAGGTCTTTGAGTTGTTCTCGTAAGACGTTGAAGCTGTCCACTCTTGACCTCCGTGTCACTCTGACGCTTGGGGCGAAAAATCCTGTCAAAAACTTGGCTGTATCTAGGCCAGGATCTTTTGGGCGAACAGCATGCCATAGCTCCCGAAATCGTAGTACCAACCGTTGCCGGCAAAGGTTCTCGTGAAACGCGGGGAAACCTCGCCTGCCTTGACCCGGCGGGCGTTGGCGTTCAGCTGCGCGAGAAACTCACCTGGAAGGACTCGCGTGCCATGCGCGGGCAGTACATAATCCACCAAAGGAGCATACGTGGCCAGTCGCTCATACGTCGAGAAAGCTTCGTCAGGCGATGCTGAATCTTGTAGATGAAGCCAGATCGTCCCATATAAGACTGTATCGCCGGTGAACAGCAATCGCCTTTTGCGCTCTAGAAGGCAAATGCTGCCCCGTGTATGGGCCGGAGCAAGGATCACCTCCAGCTGAAGGCCGCCCAAATCAATCCTATCTCCGTCTGCCCAAAGATGGGTGGGCTGTACGATCCGAAAGGGTTGATACTCGGCGGGCTTGAAGTTTGGCGGAAAAGGCCTTTTGGGTCTGAGCAAATCTAAAACGGAGCGTTCCTTCTGGTTGCTTTTGGGTCCCTTCGCCATCGTTTCTGCCCAACTCTGTACCATGCGCCACTCTTCCTGGCTCATGGAGGTCTCTGCGAACTGATGGTTTCCCTGCCAGTGATCGGGATGAGCATGGGTGTTGATCACTAAGGGCAGCGCTGTATGCAGCTTGGCTACTATGGAGGCCAAATCCCCGATGCCCAGTCCTGTGTCAATGACCCCTGTCCGTTGACTACCGCGTAGCACGTAGGATGTATCTAGGTCTCCGTCGTTAATGCGGAAAACGTCGGGCAGGATTTCTTCGACATCGTACCAGTCGTGATGCATTATGCCATGTACTCCTAGAAGAGTTTTGCTGCTTCTCAAAAGTCCTCTTGAAAGGGCACTATACTCTGACCGTCCACCCCTGGCAAATCAGGATTGGGGAAGTTGATCGCCTGATTGGGCTAGGCTACAATGGCGCTGGCTCTTACGCTAATGAACGATGCAACCTAATGGGTATCTATCTAGAGCAAGTTAGAAAGAGGTTATCCTTCCCCCTAACTATGGTGGGGACAATGCTGGGCCGTGCTCTCTTCGGGCTCGCCTTGGCTTATTCTGTTTATTATCATGCCCGAGTCGAGATCTTGCCTTTTGATGATGCCTACATCACGTATCGTTATGTGGCCAATTTCTTGGCAGGGCGCGGCCTTGTCTACAATGTCTCGGAACGAGTCTTTGGCAGCACGACGCCTCTCTATGTGCTGTGGTTGATTCTCCTCAAAGCATCTTTTCCCGCTGTGGCCTTGCCAACCCTGGCTGTGAGGGCAAACGCGCTATTTCACCTCCTCTCGGCGATTGCCCTCGTGGGCATGAGCTATCACCTCCTAGGACGGTGGTTGCCGGCGCTCTGTCTTGGCAGCCTCCTAGCGCTTAGCCCTGAGATGTTGAATGTCTCGGCGGGAGGGATGGAAACCTTTCTCTTTATCGCCCTTGCCATCGGAGCTTTCTGGGCGTTAGCTTATCAACGGTCCCGGCTTGCGGCTATCCTCGCTGGCCTTTCTCTGTTAGCCCGGCCGGAGGGGGTTTTTGTCGTGGGTGTTTGGGGCCTCTCTTGGCTGCTTCGCAAGGGGAGGAGAGATTGGCTTGCCCCGTTGTTAGTTGCGTGGCCGCTGGCAGGTTGGGTAATTTTTGCTACGCCATATTATGGCACCCCTGTGCCGCATTCGCTCATCGCCAAAAGCGCGCCCCTCTACGTCTTGCCACGAGGGGAGGCTGCTGCTTATATCATGGCCCAATTGAGTCGTTGGGGCTGGCTCCAGCGTCCCATGGCTTCTGCTCCTCGGCCTGGAGCGTTGGTTACGTTCGTTATCCTGGCTTTGAGCTTGCATGGGCTTTCAGTCTCTCCTGGCGCGCGACAACGTGCTGGCTGGGCGCCTCCAATGATGCTGGTCTCGGTGATCGCGCTGTATGCGCTGGCCAATACGCTCGTCTTCCAATGGTACTTACCTATGATTTGGGTTTTCTGGGCTCTGGCGATCGTCACCGGCTTGCCTCATTTCGGGGTGTGGATCGCCGACAGGGCAGGATGGGTCTCAACACTGGGGCGGAGGATGTTGGTCGGTATTCTAACGTTTCTTGGCCTGGTCGTTGTCGCTCATGTCCAGCTTGGGGATTTCGCGGTTCTGTGGCGTGCTGGGCGCATCCTCAATCCCTCGGTTGCTACTCCAGACCGTATGCGGGTCGAGGCGTACCGCCAAGCAGCCATGTGGCTAAACGACATGGCCTCGGCGACAGCCACCGCAGCCGCACCAGAGATCGGCGCATTTGGTTTTTATTTTCGGGGGCATATTTACGACGCCTGTGGGCTTGTCTCACCGCAAGCCCTGCCTTTTCTGCCGGTGCCGGCAGACGAGCGCCTGCACGGAGCTGTTGGAGCGATCGGGACGTCCTTTGTCCGAGCCACCCGTCCGGATTATGTGGTGACTCTACCTTACTTCTCATCCAAGAGCATTGACCGAGATGCTTGGTTTCAGGCCAACTACAGCTTGATCAAACGTATCCCCCTACCCATGGAGATAGCAGGGTCCGCTGAGGTATTGATCTATTCCCGTAAGCCAGATAAAAGCGTCTTAACATCGTAGTAGAGAGGAGTCTGCTTTGTGGAGCGATCCGTAAGCCAGACGAAGAGAGATAATCGGCTGGGCAAATGGCCGAATGTGGGAGCGATCGCGCTGTTGGTGATCGTCTTTATCTTGCTCTACTCTCGGACGCTGGCGGATCCGGATCTTTGGGGACATCTTAGGTTCGGACGGGATATCTGGGAATCGGGCCAGATCGGCTATCAAGATCCCTATTCTTATCTTACCGGAGGCCAGACGTGGATTAACCACGAGTGGCTTGCGGAGGTCGTTTTCTGGGGGATCTTTGCCATAGCCGGGGCCAGGGGGCTCGTCTTATTGAAGCTCTTCGTAGGGTTTCTGACCTTTGTGTTGCTGTATGCCCACCTGCGTCGCTCTCAGGTTAGAGCCTTGAAGGTGGCGATTTTGCTTCTTGCGGCAGCGGCGATCCCCCTTTGGCGGTTTCTGATAACGGTTCGTCCCCAGCTCTTCACTCTGCTTTTCTTCACGCTAACCATCCTGGTCATCCACCATGCGGAACGTGGTCGTGCTCGCAGCCTATGGCTTTTGGCCCCTTTGTTTGTGGTTTGGGCCAATTGTCACGGAGGCTTTCTTTCCGGCGTAGGGGTGCTTGTGATCTGGGGGTGTGCTCATATTATCCAGGGATTCATCCAAAGAGCTCAGAACCCGATCCGGTTACGAACGCTCTTGACGTTATTGGGGCCAATCGTCTTGGCCGTAGCTGGCACCCTTTTTAATCCTTATGGGCTGAGGCTATGGGCTTTTCTCTTGCGTACTGCGACCGTTCCCAGACCGGAAATTCGCGAATGGCAGCCGCTTGAGCTGATTTCGGTTGCGGGCATAAGTTACTTGGTCCCTTTAGGTTTGAGCATCGCCGGGCTTTTATATAGCCGACTAGAGCGTCAACCAAGCCTAATGGTGGTATACGCCTGCACAGCTTTTCTCCCCTTTGTTGCTATTCGTCACCTCCCTCTCTTTGCAGTTTCGGCCACGATCCTGGGTGGAGAACACGTGAACGATGTTTGGACCAGGCGGTTTCCCCGCGAAAGATTTTCTCTGAAGGGACGCCCTCCTTGGGTCCTTGTGCCCTGGCTTTTCCTTCTGTCGGTTTTCGTGATGGCTGTCTTGGTGCCGCTCGCACGCTATCAATTCGCCGGTTGGCGTGGCGCGTTCTCTTGTATTCAGTTCCCAGAGGCGTATTATCCGGTGCGCGCGGTGGCTTTGCTCAAGACGGCGGTGCCCGAGGGGAATCTAGCTATTGATTTCGACTGGGGCGAGTACGCCATTTGGCACCTAGGCCCCGATATCAAGGTCTCGATAGATGGGCGGCGAGAGACGATCTACTCTGAGGAGGTCTACCAGCAAAACTTGCACTTTATGCGGGGCGAGAGGGATTGGAGCACGCTGTTGGAGGCTTATCCAACAGATCTGGCTTTAGTAAGGGCCGGAAGTCCAACCCACAATCTATTGCGTCTCCAGCCGGGCTGGATCGTCGTCTATGAGGATCCCGTGAGCGCTTTGTTCGTGCGGGAGGATTCGCCGCTGCGAGAGCGGCTTGAGGCCGCTGACCCACCCGATATCCCTTACGACGGGCGAGGCTTGTGTTTCCCCCAGGTTTTATGAGCAGCCTTAGGAGGTCATAAGCAAGTTCACGGTTGGCTAAGAGGGGATGAAGAGTCTTCTGCAATACGCCCATCAAGTAGGTGGATCTGTCGCGAAGCGATCTCGGCTAGCCGAGGTTCATGGGTAACTAGGATGACCGTCTTCCCGGTACGGTGTTGCTTGACCATTAAATCTATTACCTGTTCACCCGTTGAGGAATCCAGATTGCCGGTGGGTTCATCAGCGATGAGGATAGGTGGGTCGTTGATCAAGGCTCGTGCAATAGCGGCGCGCTGTTTCTCCCCCCCGGAAAGCTCCGAAGGGAGCTTGTCCGCGTGATCCCCTAAACCCACACGTGCCAGGGCCTCTTTCGCCCGCTCAAGGGAGGGAGAGGCCCAAAGTTGGCGCAATTGCAACGGTAAGGCCACATTTTCCAGGACCGTCAGAGTGGGTAGAAGCTGAAAGAATTGGAAGACGATGCCGATCATGTGGCCACGCCAACGGGCCAAGGCGTCTTCGTCCAAACGATCTATGCGTAGCCCCCCAATCCATATCTCGCCCACGGTGGGCTTGTCGATGCCGGCGATTAGATTGAGTAGCGTGGACTTGCCACTCCCCGAAGGGCCTACGATAGCTACGAATTCACCCATCGCGATGGATAGAGAGATGTCCTTAAGAGCGTAAAAGAGCTGGGCCCCCGTCCGATACGTGCGTGTGACCCCAACCAGCCTGATGAAAGCCGAGTTACTCATAAGTGTGCGCTTGTCCCCATTTCGTTCAGAGGGATTTTAGCATGGATGACACGATGCGGCGAAAAAGTAACTAGGGGGATGATGCGAGATTGACACGGCTTCTGCCGAGGGTATAATAGCCTCAATTTAGCGGGCGTAGGAATGATTTTGAGGCGTAGTTGGGGCAGGGCGGTTCCTGAGTGGGTTATTTTGGCGCTCATCACGCTGGCCGCAGCATCCTTGCGGTTAGTTGCTTTAGACGCATTTCCCCCGGGCCTTTACCGTGATGAGGCTTTCAACGGGCTTGATGCTTTGCAAGTACTTCAGGGCAAGACCCCCATTTTCTTTGAGGCCAATAACGGGCGGGAACCACTCTTTATCTATTTGGCAGCCGTGAGCGTGGCCATATGGGGGCGTTCTCCAGGGGCACTCCGTCTCGTCTCGGCTCTGGTAGGCACGTTGACCATACCCGCATTTTACTGGCTAGGGCGAGAGCTTTTTGATCGCCAAGTGGCCACCTTCGCTGCGATTTTGGCTGCGGCGACGGTCTGGACGCTTAATCTGAGTCGCGTCGCCTTTCGGGCTGTGACCATGCCCCCTCTTCAGGCGCTCTCCCTCGCGCTTTTGTGGCGTGGATTACATACGCGGCGTTTGGGCCCTTTGGTTGGCGCCGGGATTATCTATGGTCTCTCTTTTTACACGTACCTGGCGGCGCGGTTCAGCGTGATCGCGTTGGTGCTTTTTCTTGGCTATCTTTGGCTTTGGCACCGAGAGCTTTTCTGGTTAAAGGGGTGGGCTCTCTTTGGTCTGGTGGGCGCGATGCTTGTGGCTCCCTTAGGGATCTATTTCTTAGGGCATTGGCAAAGCGCCTTTATCCGTGCCAACCAAGTATCTATCCTGAATCCACAGGTCCATGGCGGGAATTTGTGGGGCACCCTGCTGCGCCAGACCTTGAACGCGCTTGGTCTCTTTAACTTGCGGGGCGATTTCATCCCCCGACATAATGTGCCTTTTAGGCCGGTTTTTGACGCTTTCTCAGGCTTGGCTTTCGTGTTGGGTGTGTGCCTATCGGTCTATAGAGTGAAGCGTGGGCCGGCTCATGCGCTCTGTCTTATCTGGCTGGCCACGATGCTCTTGCCCACCATATTGGCCGAGGGTGCGCCACATATGTTGCGGGCCACAGGTGTCTTGCCGGTGCTCTTCTTTTTCCCGGCATTGGGGCTTGGCGGGTTACGAGAGGCGATGAGGAAAAGAGGCCTGGCCAATGCTGGTTTGGCTCTGGTGTGGGGTGTATTGGCTGTCAGCGCGGTGGCCAGCGTGACGGACTATGCAAGACATGTGCGCAGCGAATGCGTATACTATCATTTCGAGACGGCGGCTACCGAGATGGCCCTGGAGGTTAACCGTTATCTTGGGTGTGGCTGGCAGGGCAGGGGGTTGGCGGCCCGGGAAGGTCAGCCTAGGCCGAAGCGTCAGGTATTTATGGCCCGAAGGCTCTGGGAAAACTGGGCTTCGGTGCGTTATCTTTGTCCCCTGTCTGGGGCCCTGAACATCTTGCCTCCTCCAGACGCTGATCTCCCCACTCATGAGGTTCAGGGAGACGCTCTTTTGATCCTCTGGCCTTTTGAGGATAATCGTTTCGCTCTCTCGCTTCTACCGGCGAACAGTCTGATTTCGGTGCGCGAAGGAGCGCAGGAGCGTGGGGACTTGGAGTCAACGAGCCGCTTGCTCTATGTCGTTTTTCGCAGTGAGGAGGCTCGGTTTGCGCCCCATAATGCAAACGCGGTTTGGGAAGGGGGCATCCGATTAAGTGGTTATCGCCTGACACCTCAGAGCGAAAAAGAGTTGCTGGTGACGCTCTATTGGCAGGCGACCTCGCCCATCACGACAAGTTACTCTGTTTTTTGCCATGTGACGTGTGAAGGGGTGCGTATTGGCCAACATGATGGGCCTCCAGCCGGCGGCTACTATCCCATGCCGTTATGGCGCGTGGGAAATCTCATTGAGGATCGTCATTTGGTGCACCTATCCGCGCCTTATGCCGAGGGCATTTGTCAGATATCGGTAGGTTTGTATCAATGGGAGACGCTGAAGCGTCTCGTTTTGCTTGATGAGGCTGGTCATCCGACCGACTTTGATAGCTTTGTGCTCAGTACAGTGAACGAACCATAATGCTTTGAAGGAGAGAAATTCATGCGAGTGGGTTGTTTTTTCAGGGCGTTCGCCATGATAGGCGCGCTGACCCTTGGGGCTTCCCTTTATTTCGCGCGGCCAGTCGGCGCGGAATGTCCGGGAAATGTCTTGCCTAATGCGGGGTTTGAAGGGGGTTTTACGGCCAGGGGGGCCATCCAGGTCGTAGTGGCCAACTCCTGGGAGCCTTTCTGGCAGGAAGGCCCATTCCAAGAGGATGGCTATAACCGACGCCCAGAGTATCAACCCGAGGATGCTTCGCGCTTTGGACGGCGCCGTGTCCGTGAGGGGAACTTTGCCCAGAAGTGGAGCAGCGTCTATGCCACGCATCATGGGGGGATCTATCAGAGGATCAATGTCACGCCTAACAGCTTGGTCACCGTGCATGCCTGGGCACAGGCATGGAGTTCCTCTGGCGATGATCCGGCAGTCTCTGTCGGAGGCAACTACCAGTTATCGGTAGGTATAGATCCTACAGGGGGTACGGACTGGAACTCTCCCAACGTCGTTTGGTCGCCGAGGAGCAACGTTTTAGACCAATGGGTTGAGCTTTCGGTACAGGCGCGCGCTCAAGGGGGTGCGGTGACGATCTACTTGCGTGGTGATGCCGAGTTCCGGCTGAAGCATAATGATGCTTATTTTGATGATGTTTGTGTGACGATCGTGCCGCCGACGCCAGTGGCCACAAATACGCGCCGCCCAACCAACACGCCGGCGCATACATCTACGCCGACTAATACGCCCGTACCAAGTGAGACCCCCACCTTGACTCCTAGCTTGGTGCCTTCGGCTACGCCCACACCCGTGCCCGGCGTGGTTCGCGTGCTCGCCTTTGAAGATCGTAACGGCGACGGCAAGCGGGATGAAGGTGAGGTGCTCTTGGCCGGAGCCCAGATTGCTTTGCTCAATGCCCAGCGCACACCTTTAGCTACTCACACTACAGACGGAGTCTCGGAGCCCTATGCCTTTCAGGTGGTGGAAGAAGGCAATTATCTCGTCACAGAGGTGGATCCACCCGGCTATGTCTCTACATCGCCGAATCAATGGATGGTAACCATCTTTCCAGGCGCCCGGGTGGATTTGTTTTTCGCCGATCGCTTTGAGCCGACGCCGACGGTCACTTTCACGCCCAAGCCCAGTGCGACCATATTTAGACCCACGGCGACTTCCATGCCAAGCCTCGTGCCCTTATTAGGACCGACCAAGACGCCCTTAACACTATCGCAGCGTATTTCTAACATGAGCGGTATTCTTGTGGCTGGACTGGCTTTCATCTTGCTGCTCGCCTTGGTTCTCGGGAGAAGGCGTTGAGTCTGGGAAAAGTTTGGTAGACTGATATTCTGATCGGTACAAATGCGAGGCCAAATGAAAGCGCAAACGGAGCCTATAGCATCTAGCTCGTTGGCAGAACTTGGCCATGGCGTGTCGAGGCGTATGTGGAGGGAATTTGGGGAGGAGAGTCTTTATCCTCTCCTGGCTTTGGCGATATCTGTGTTAGCCGCACTGCCGCTATTTATGGGGGCGGGGATCCTCAACACACGGGCCGGAGGCGATTCTCCTTTCCTTGTGCAGCGCGTTCACCAGCTCGCCCAAAGTTTGCGGGGAGGAACCTTTCCTGCGCGCTGGATGCCCGATGGAGCTTATGGATTGGGTTATCCTTTCTTTGACTTTTATGCTGCCCTTCCTTATTACATCGCTGCTCTTTTGCATCTAGCCGGTTGCGGCTTATTGTGGGCCATCAAGCTCACCCAGCTTCTAGGCTTTCTGATAGCGGGTATGGCGATGTATGGATTGACCCGCAAGATGGGGGCTAACCGCGCTGGCGCCTTGTTGGCTTCAGCAGTTTATACTGCTGCGCCTTTCCATCTCGCTAATGTTTACGTGAGGGGAGACTCTCTTTCAGAATTCTACGCTTTCGCTCTGTATCCATTGATTCTCTGGGCAGTGCTTAAGGTGAAAGAGCGTCCTTCCGTGGAACACGTTGCCTGGCTGGCTGTGAGCTACGCTTTGCTCATCGTCTGTCACAACATCTCGGCAATGCTCTTTACCCCCCTGGTCGGGTTGTGGCTTGTTGGGGAGGCTGTGTCGCATCCTGGTCAAGGGCGTTGGCGCAGGTTAGGGATAGGGAGCATGGCCCTTGCCTTGGGCCTGATCCTGAGTGCCTGGTATTGGGTGCCTGCGATACGCGAGCGCTCACTCGTACAGCTTCAAGATCAGACAACGGGTTACTTTTATTTTGCCGAACACTTTCGCACTGTTGACCTCGTACAATGGAATCCTGTTCACGACTACACACTTGATGCTCGCCATAACCCCTTTAGTATGGGCTTGGTACAGGGCGTACTGGCTCTTGTTGGGCTCGCGATATTGGCCGTGCGAGCTGTCCGAAAAGAGAAGCTATCGGCCGGGCAAGTCGTTGCGGCATTTTCATTCCTAGTCTATACGTGGCTCATCACGCCCTCATCCAGATGGATCTGGGAGCATGTGCCACTATTGCCCTACGCACAGTTTCCGTGGCGGTTGCTTTCAGTGCAAGCGCTGACTGTGGGGTTACTTGTGACGAACATCGCCGATCTGTGGCCGATGCGCAGAGAACAGGCTGCTGGGTTGGCGTTATTGACGGCATGTTTTGGCTTGTTCGGACTGCGCCTAGATTTCCTGCCGCTCACGGAGGCAGATATCACTCCCCAGCGCTTGATGCTTTATGAAACTTATTCCGGGAATATCGGTACAACCATTCGCCACGAGTATCTCCCCAAAGAGATGCTGCCCAGGCCCTTTGTCTCGGGGGTGCAACTCAATGACGGGGAAAAGCCCGCTCCTTTAGCGTTGGAGGGAGGTTTATCCAGAGCGCAGCTTATTAAACGTACGCCGAGCAGCGAAACGTGGGAGCTGGAAACTGTTGCCCCTTCCCTACTGGCTTTCCATACCACTTTCTATCCTGGCTGGGAAGCCACCGTGGATGGCCAGGCTCAGGGAGTAGAGCCTCTGAAGGGTCTGGGCTTGGTGGGGTTGAGGCTTTCGCCCGGAGCACATCGTGTCGAATTACGGTTAGAGCGCACGCCGGTACGTCGCTACACGTTATGGGTCTCAGCGCTGGGGTTGCTGGTTTGGCTAGTTTTGGTGCTTTACCCTTGTCGGCGCTCGGCGCGCTATCGGCAAGGCGCGGTAATCGTGGTGATCGTTTTGATGGCTTTTATCTTGCAGATTCTCGTGGCTCCGGAGCCGAGTGTAGAGGCCGCTCCGCCCAAGGGGCCGTTGGTGATGGATTTCGACCGCGCTCCCTATTTACATGAAGAGCCAGGGGGGATCTTTTTCGGGGCGAACCGGTTGCTAGATTATACCCTCAGCGCCTCGGAGATCAGACCAGGCGAGGCATTGGAGGTCACTTTCCATTGGCGATGGGCGAAAGGGGCCCAAGTCAAGGTCGAGCTGGTGGGGGCGACGGCGCATCTTTTCTCCCCGAGTCCTGTGTGGGTTCAGGCTACAGCCGACATAACCGTCGCTTACACGACGCTGAAACTACTTCTACCAGAGGATATCCCCCCTGGGCTTTATGTGCCACGGCTTTCTGTGCTTCAGGATGGCAAGCTGCAAAACGTGTACGCCAGCAACGGCATGCCGATGGGTACGCCTGCTCTGAGTCCCGTGAAAGTCACGACAGGGCGCCGGGCCACAGGCCAGGAGGTCGCATTGGGTCATTTTGGCCCCGAGTGGGCTTTGCCGGTGATTGATCTAGTGTCTGTAAAGACGGCTTGGCTTGAGAAACGGTTGTTAGAGGTCACGCTAACTTGGCGGACGCAGAGGCAAGCCCCTCTGAATTACATGCTTTCCCTGCGCCTGAACCGCCCTGACGGAAGTCAGTTGACTTCACGTGATCTCCCTCCACTTCTCGGCGGTTATCCTACCAGCCTTTGGGTACCCGGAGAGCTCGTCACCGATCGCGTGATATTGGTTTTACCCGACGATGCAGCTCCAGGCTCGGGTTACCAATTGGAGGTCGTCCTTTATGATCGCATGACCCTCAAGGCGATGGGCACAGTGACCGTTGAGGGTATCTCTGTGCCCTAGAGTATTTACCTCCTTTACCGTCGATTTAAGTGAAGGTTAACGATCTATATTCGTCGCTTCTACCTCTAGTTTGGTTCCTTGTCCTAAGGCGACTAGACGCTCATCCAGGATACGTAATGGTTCCAGGGTGAAGGCATCATAGACCTCTAAGGTGACGGTCGCTTGGCCCAAAGGGGCGTCCTCTGGAATGGTCAGTAGATGAGCATCTTCTACTAGCCAGCCCTGCACCCACTTGAGGGTGGGAATGGCTCCCAAAGCCGGGGTGCTATCTGTTTTCTTCTCCCAATAGGGCTCTCGCCGTTTTAGCCCTATAGAAATAGAGTAATCCGCCACCAAAGGGCGCAAGGCCAGAAACCGCGGGTGGAGCCATAGCTCTTGGCCTTTTGCTGTTGACTCGGGTACTCGCTTGAAGCCGACGAAGGCGATGTCGCCTCCTAAGGGGATGTAGCGTACCTTGCCTCGTGGCGGCCTCAAGCGGACCTCTCTTTGGGTAGGCAGATGCCAGGGGCCAAGCGCGGGTATAGGGCGGCCCTCAATATCTGACAAGCTCAGTGTGATGTGCCCTTCTCCATCGGGAATATCCAAAACTATCGTCGCGGTGCATCCGGGCTTTAGGGCGGGTATCTCGGCTTGGGCGACAGGTACATTCTGGCGAGCCAGGTGGACGGCCGTGTTTTGGTAGTTAAGTCGCGCGAGAAATGGCTGATCGGCGTGTCGCCAATGGAGATAGAGACGTAGTTGCCCTGGTACGCTGCGATCATAGTCCACGCCGGTGAGCACCAGGCCGTTGGCAAAGCGTTCGTTGAGGGGATGAAGCGTTGTAGCGGATTCTTGACCGAGATGTACGTGAATGTTTGCGAGCGGGAAATGGTCTGTCCCTTGGGTTTGTAGACGCTGCAAACCACTGCCCGTGTCATAGTAAAAGCCGCAGATCAACTTGTACTCACCCGGTGGCGTGTGCAGAAGCAGAGGGAAAGCGTAGCTATCAACGCGTATTTCGCCGGGCAAATACTCGCGCGCGTGATGAACGATGTCCCCTTGTCCGACTACGCCCTGTGGGCCGACCAGGTGTACGAAGGAGGAATAGTCGCGCTCAAGCCGCTTTGTTGGCTGCCAATAGATGCGCACCGTCAGCGTTTCACCGGGAGCAAGATCGCTGTCATCGATCTGGTAGCCCAAAACGCGAATCCCTTCCTCAAAAGAGGTTTCCTTTGTCTCAATGTGTGCGGGCGGAGCGTAAAGAGGACTGGCATGTACCAGCCAAGCGCCGTGAAAGGGGATCCAACGATAATGCGTTTGCGTGAACGCATAGAAACGGTTGGTGACGATAACCGGGCGAGAGGGCAATGCCTCGGCAATGTATTGGAGCCACACCTCCTCATTAGGCTGTGTTCCCTGGGGATAGACATAGCGCACCTCGACATCCGAGCGCAATTTCTCCACCTGTTGTAGATACCAAAAGGGTGTGGCACGATGCCAATTAGAGAGCACGAGAGCTCCTTGAGGCGCCTCGCGCAGGATCGTCTGAGCGTAATCGCGGGCCGAGGTATCGTGGTGCAGGAGGCGAAAGCTAGGGTAGTTCGCCGTACCGTTTAGAACGGCGATCCACAAAAGCAAGCCCATGAGTGCCCCCGCAAGGGAGCGACGCAGACCGGAGCGCAAAACGATTCCCAGACCATAGCCTAACACTACGGCCTGGGCGACGTAGGAGGGCATCAAGTACTCCACGGTTTGAGGGGCACGATAGGTGATGACAGAGAGGACATTGATAACCCAAGCGCCACCCAGGAGCAGCAGGACGTGCCAGCGACGTATACCGAGGAGCAATGCAGCTCCAAGCGCAGCCCATGAGAGCGCCCCGCCAAATTCTAGGCGCATGATGTTCAACCAGACGCGAAAACGCGCAAGTAGCTCCGGCAATGAACGGTAGTAAAACATGTCGCCTCGGAACCCCAGGGCCAGGACATGGCTGATAAAGCTGTTCCAGGAGCGAATCGGCGCCGGGTCAAATGGAGCGCCCATG
Organism: Anaerolineae bacterium; assembly: GCA_034436315.1. Lineage (GTDB taxonomy): Bacteria > Chloroflexota > Anaerolineae > UBA1429 > UBA1429 > DAOTVR01. The sequence goes on along the minus strand of DAOTVR010000253.1, from coordinate 11,584 downwards.
AAGCTGCGTAGTGGCAGGTAGAGCAGGACCAAGAGCGAGGCGAGGAAAACCCCGAGCACCGGCAACCATTGGCGAGTTCGGAATGGGAGATGTGGATCGCAGATGAGTATATAGAGTAAAAAAGGCAGGCCCAAAAGAGAGAGTGAGGAGTGATGACCCACGGCTAAGCCAAAGAAAGCGCCGAAGGCGAGCAATGCATTTTGATTCCCCATCCGATTACGACTTGAAGATTGTATATGTATACCCAGCTGGATCTGGCTCTCCCTGAGATTTTCACGAGAAAAGACTTTGCAGCGTGGATATTGTGATCCCCAGCCCAAAAGCGAGGCTAGGCACAGGGCTGTGAGGAGGGCGCTTAGGCTACGAATATTGGCCGTAGTGGACTGGGCCCAGAAGGTGGTACTCAGGCCCAAAGTTGCCGCAGCGACAAGCGCGGCCTCCCATGAACCCGTGCTTTGGCGAACAGTACGAGCGATGATCCCTAACGTGGCTGCGCCGCAAACGGCGGCGAAGAGATTCAGACGATAGGCGACATCGCCGAAAGGAAGGAGAGTAAACAGCTTGCCCAGCAAGGTGTAGAGCGGGTACCCTGGTGGGTGAGCGATCCCCAGGACATAGCTCACCAACTGAAATTCTCCGCTATCCGCGGGAAGCACAGTGGGAGCTAGGGTACCGATGTAAAGGATGAGGCTTGCGAGAGATACCAGAACTTCCGGCCAAAAGCTGCCGGGACGGGGTTGGGCATTTATGGCCCAAGAGATGCAGATCACTACCAGAAGTAACGCCAAGGCGAATGCAGGGGCAGCCCAGGGCCAAAGCACGTAGATTGAGAGCAAGGCTAGTGGCCAAACACGTAGTTTGCAGCGTTTTAGCAAGGTGAAGAGCATCAAGCACAAAGCAATACACCCCAAGGCCAAGAGGACGGTCGTGCGCAAACGCCATGGTACAACGAGGCTTTCGGCGATCAGGCGGCTTATGTACAGGCCTAGAGGAACCGATGGCCAAAGCCACTTCCAAAGCCCACTTTCTTTTGCTCGCGGCAAGATAGATCCCTCTAAATGAGCTCTCTAGGGCTGAAGGGGTTACCAAAACAGCCACGTAGCCAGAAGGCTACGTGGCTGTGAGACTCGTTGCGAACCAAAGCCTAGTGCGCTAGCACCTTCCACTTGTCGATGTGCTCGCCTCCGAAGGGGGCATAGCCACGCTGGACATAAGGTTTGGTGCAGACGACGCGCGTGTAGTAGTAGATTGGAGCAATGATCGCCTCGTCCTCAACCAGGATCTTCTCTGCCTCGGCATAGAGCTTCTTGCGCTCTTCTGGTTTGGGCTCGGCGGCAGCTTTCTCGACCAGCTCGGCAAACCTCTTGGCTGCAGGATCCTTATCCGGATTCCACTTGGGGTTATTTGAACCCTTGGTGGGATGGAAGTTCTCCAGCACCCAGTTGTTCTGGTCGGGATAGTCCGCACACCAGCCCATACGGTACATCTGCGGGGCATCCTCGGTCACCGTCTTCAGATAGACCTTCCATTCCTGGTTGGCCAACTTGATATCCACGCCGAGGTTCTCCTTGATGCTCTGCTGCACGAACTGGGCGATCTTGGCGTGACCCTCGCTCGTATTGAACATCAAGGTGATCTCAGGCAGCCCCTTACCATCAGGGTAGCCGGCCTCTGCCAAAAGCGCCTTAGCCCCCGCCGGATCGAAGGTGACGCCCTTGAAGTTGGGATCCTCAGCGACGCTTCCAAAGATGCCCGGGCAGGCAAAGCTCTTGGCTGGCTTTTGCTCGCCCTTGAGCACGGTGTCAATCAGCTTCTGGCGGTCAATGGCCATGGAGAAGGCCTTGCGTACCTTGGGGTTGTCAAAGGGCGGCTTGGTGGTATTGAAGCCGAAATAGTAGGTGCAGAGCACTGGAGCGATATACAGCTCCTTGGATAACTGCGGATCGGCCTTGACGCGCTCCATGTCGTCCAGTGGGGGAGCAGCAACATCCAGCTCGCCGTTCTCATACATGGCAAAGGCGGTGGATTCCTCGGTGATCATGGCCCAATTGATCTTCTCGATGGACACGTTCTTGGCGTCGAAGTAGTAGGGGTTCTTGACCATGACCATGCTCTTCTCATGTTCCCAGCTTTCCAGCATGTAAGGGCCATTGGTCCAGATGTTGCCTGGCTCGGTCCACTTCTCGCCCCATTGCTCGATGGCCTTCCGCGGAACAGGGCGGTTGACCCACATACTGGCGATGCCTGGGAAATAACCGGCGTGCTGCTCGAGGGTGAACTCCACGGTATAATCGTCAATGGCCCTCACGCCGATGCTATCCAGATCTTTGCTTTCGCCCTTGTTCACCGCCTCGCCGTTCTTGATGATATAGTCCACATAGGCGTAATCTGAGGCAGTCTCTGGATTGAGGGTGCGCTTGACGCTATACACAATGTCATGAGCTGTCACGGGGCCCATCTTTTTGGCCTTCTTGGTGGCTGGATCGTAATGGACCCACTGGACATCCTTGCGCATTTTGAAGGTCCATACAAGGCCATCATCGGAGACCTTCCATTCGGTAGCCAGCTCGGGGATCACTTCCAGGGTCTTTTCGTCGTAGTCGGTCAAGCCCAGGAAAAGCAGATCGTCGCACTGTACCGAGGTCGTGTCGGTAGCCAGGTTGGGATCGAGGGTCGGGGGCTCCGTGCCCAAGTTCAGGTTGATCTGTTTGGCCAAGGCCTGACTCTTGGCACATCCGCTGAGGACCACTACCGCTACTAGAGCAAGGATACCCAATACATAAAGGCCCTTTTTGTTACGCAACATCCTTCCTCCTTAGTCTGTTTTTGCGAGCATAAAATGATGACGGCAATACAAAGACAGTATGATTGTTGGCTGCTTCACCTCCTTGTGTTGATGCGTTCAACGCCACACGTTCACTTGGTCAAGTCCCCTCTTTCCACCTCTTGAGCGATGCCCCTTGTACAACCCGATCTCAACTTGACACTCATCCATTATACCAAAAGAGTGAGCAAGCCGTCAAGCCCCGTTTTGCGCTTCTTGCACTTCTCCCACGGTGCGTGCAAAGTCCCAATACACTGGAATCGACTGCGGATGCGGGAGCGACAGCTGGGCGCGATCTCCAGTTCTTGGGAGAATGCACTCGCCATGGCGCTTCTCTTGCGCATGGGTTGACAAATTCGGCAAACTATGATATGCTATTTTTGTAAGTTGATTGTGATGCGGGATCAGAGATGATTATGAGTGCCCTCTTCCTGCTTGGCATTGTGATTGTTGTGCTAGATGTGCTCCTCGTTGAGGAGCCATTGCCGGTTGGGAGGGGGCCGCAATAGCTTTTGCAGCCTTAAGAGATGGTTAAGGGCCTCACCCAACTCGGGTGAGGCCCTCTTGCTAATTAGGCTTAATCGGAAGGTTCCTTTCTATAGCCCTCAAAGGCGGGGTGCTAAGGCCTAGGAGGCCTTGTTGTGCGATGGGGCCATGGTCTGCGAGGACGACTCCTCGCGGGCGATGGCTTTTTGTTTAATGTGGGCTTGTGTCCGAGCGCTATCTTGACGAAGAGGAGGGTGTTGGTCATGCGAAGCGATGTGGTGAAGCGAGGACTGGAGCGTACCCCCCACCGCTCTCTTTTGTGGGCTCTTGGTTGTACCGAGGAGGAGCTTGAACGGCCCTTTGTAGGTGTCATCAGTTCCTTTACCGAGATCGTTCCTGGTCACATTCACTTGCGTCAGGTTGCTGAAGCCGTCAAAGCGGGCGTTTACATGGCTGGTGGTACCCCCTTTGAAGTGAATACCATAGCCGTTTGCGATGGTATCGCCATGGGCCATGCCGGAATGAAATATTCCCTTTCCTCCCGTGAACTCATCGCCGATTCGGTGGAGACGGTTGCCCAGGCCCATGCCTTTGACGCTCTGGTGCTGATTCCTTCATGCGACAAGATCATCCCTGGGATGGTTATGGCTGCTGCTCGGTTGAACCTACCTACGGTGGTGGTAACCGGAGGGCCCATGTTGGCTGGACGGCGTGGGACGGAGAGCCTGGACCTCAATAGCGCCTTCATGGCCGTCGGCGCTACCGCCAAGGGAAAGATGACTGAGAGAGAGGCCAAGCTTATTGAGCAGGCTTGTTGTCCGGGATGTGGTTCCTGCGCAGGGATGTTCACGGCGAATACCATGAGCTGCTTATGTGAGGCATTGGGTATTGCTTTGCCCGGTAATGGGGCAACGCCTGCAGTCAGCTCCCGGCGGCTCGCTCTGGCCAAGAAGGCCGGTATACAGGTGATGGAGTTATTGCGGCGCGGCATCAAGGCACGCGATATTCTCAATGAACAAGCTTTGCACAATGCCTTTTCCACCGACATGGCCATGGGGGGCTCGACCAATTCAGTTCTACATCTGTTGGCTATCGCGCATGAGGCGGGCGTATCTTTTGATCTACATCGGATTAATGCCTTGAGTGCACAAACGCCACACCTTTGCAAGCTCTCGCCGGCGAGCAATCAACACCTTGAAGATCTCTACTATGCCGGCGGCATTGGGGCCATTATGCATGAGCTCGATGAGCTTGGCCTGCTTGAGCGGAATGCCCTCACAGTGACTGGGGCAACCGTAGGTGATAACCTGGCTCCGGGATCGCCCTGGGCACCGGATTATGAAGCCGTTGATCGCAATGTCATCCGTCGCGGAAGTGACCCTTACTCGCCGACAGGAGGGCTGGCGATCTTATTCGGTAATTTGGCACCAGAGGGTGCTATCGTTAAACAGGCTGCCGTTGCGCCCTCCATGATGCGACATTCTGGGCCGGCACGTGTCTTCGACTCGGAGGAAGAGGCCACGGCGGCTATCATGGCCGGTAACTTCCGAGATGGGGACGTGATCGTTATTCGCTATGAGGGACCCAAAGGCGGACCGGGCATGAGGGAGATGTTAACGCCCACCTCGCTCCTCTCAGGTATGGGCGTGGACGATCGGGTGGCCTTGATCACAGATGGCCGTTTCTCTGGGGCCTCGCGGGGAGCAGCGATCGGGCACATCTCTCCTGAGGCCGCTGCCCGGGGCCCCATTGCGGCGGTGCGCGATGGGGATACCATCGTCATTGATATCCCTGCCCACCGCCTGGAGCTGGCAGTGCCCGAAGCCGAGATCGCCCAACGACTCGCGGCTTTGCCACCCTTTGAGCCAAGAGTTAGGGAGGGGTATTTGCGCCGTTACGCCATGGCAGTGACCTCAGCTAGCACCGGCGCGATCTTGAAAGAGTAGCCTCTAGGATGAGGGGGATGAGCATGAGATTGAATGGAGCTCAAATTCTCTGGGAGTGCCTGGTCCGCGAGGGGGTAGAGGTGGTCTTTGGCATCACCGGCGGGTCCATCATGCCCGTGTATCACGAGTTGCCGAACTATCCCGTTCGCCATGTTACTGTTCGCCATGAGCAAGCAGCAGCTCATGCTGCGGATGGCTACGCTCGCGCTACGGGCAGAGTGGGCGTGTGTATGGCTACATCTGGCCCTGGGGCTACGAATTTGGTTACCGGCCTCGCCACAGCTCAAATGGATTCCTCTCCCGTAGTGGCTATTACGGGCCAGGTAGCCTCAACGGTGTTGGGGACCGATTTTTTCCAAGAAGTGGATACGACGGGCATCACCATGCCGATCGTGAAGCACAGCTATCTCATCACCGATGTCCGCCAGTTGGCTACTGCGGTTAAAGAGGCTTTCTATTTGGCTAACTCGGGACGACCAGGTGTTGTGTTGCTTGACATCACCAGAGATGTTCAATTGGCCGAGACGGAGTTCGACTACCCTTCATCGGTGAACCTTCCAGGCTATAAGCCGCACCTTCATGGCAACGTGCGCCAGATCAGACAGGCGGCGGAGATGATCAATCAAGCCAAGCAGCCGGTGATCATCGCCGGACGGGGAGTAATCATCGCGCGTGCAGAGGACGAATTACTTGCCTTGGTAGAGAAGGCCCAAATCCCCGTGGTGACAACTCTCTTGGGTAAGAGTGCCATCCCTGAGACACATCCCCTTTGTCTGGGAATGGGTGGGATGCACGGGGAAGCCTATGCGAATCACGCTATGCAGTCGGCGGATCTCATCGTAGGGATCGGGACTCGCTTTGATGACCGTCTGACCAGCACGGCCTCTACCTTTGCTCCGGCGGCCAAGATCATTCACATTGATGTGGATCCTGCTGAGATCGGCAAGCGTGTGCGCGTTGATCTGCCCATCGTCGGCGATGCGCTGAATGTCCTGCGGCAACTGGTGCCTTTGGTGCAGCCGGCTACCCATCCTGAGTGGCTTGCGCGCATTGAGGAATGGCGTGCGGATACGCGCAAGAGAGACATCCTATGGCGAAATACGACGGAACTCGTGCCCCAATATGTCGTGCGTCAGATTTGGGAAGCTACTCGGGGACAGGCAATCATGGTCAGCGATGTAGGACAGAACCAGATGTGGGAAGCGCAATACTATCTGCACCAGAGGCGTCGCGGATTGATCACCTCAGGTGGTCTGGGCACTATGGGCTTTGCCTTGCCGGCTGCCATGGGTGTGGCCATCGGGTGCCCGGATGCCCTTGTCTGGGTGGTGGCCGGCGATGGGGGGTTCCAGATGACCGTGCAAGAACTGGCCACAGTCGTTCAGGAAAAGTTGCCGATCAAGATCTCTATCCTTAATAACGGCTATCTGGGCATGGTGCGCCAGTGGCAGGAGTTCTTCTTCAAGCGCAACTATAGCGGCACGCCCATTCTGGGGCCCGATTTTGCTAAACTGGCCGAGGCTTATGGCATTCCGGGGATCACGGTCAAGGAGAAGAGCCAAGTGGTTGAAGCCATACAGCGAGCCCTGGCCATAGAAGGGCCTGTGCTCATTGACTTTCAGATCGAAAGGGAGCATAACGTATTCCCCATGGTGCCCGTGGGTCAGCCCATAGACAAGATGATCCGCCGCCCCTTGGAAAGCTAAGCAGCGCTGAGCATCAGATGAGTATTTTGCGAGAGGACAACTATGAGCGTAGCACCAAACAGTGGTAACTATTCCAGGCGTACACTCATTGCCCTGATGGAGGACAAGCCGGGTGTCCTTGGACGAGTGGTTAATCTCTTTCGTCGTCGCAACTATAATATCGAAAGCCTGTCCGTCGGGCATAGTGAGACTCCCGGCATCTCGCGCATGACCGTTGTCGTCTATGGGAATGATGCCGTCATTGAGCAGGTGGCTAAACAGCTTTACAAGATCGTGAACGTAACCAAAGTGAGTGACATCAGCACGGAGGCGGCCGTCTTTCGTGAGCTGGCCTTGCTTAAGGTCCATGCCACTTCTGCTACTCGTGCTGAGATCAAACAGTTGGCGGACATCTTTCGCGCCAGGATCATTGACGTTTATCCTGAGTCCATGATCCTAGAGATCACCGGCACCGAAGATAAGGTGGACTCATTGATTAACATGCTCAGACCCTTCGGTATCAAGGAGTTGGCACGCACCGGGCGCGTGGCCATGGTGCGCGGAGCTGGAGGCGTCGGAGGGAGTGGGGGCAGCCACTGAAGGGGTTTGTAGCGAGCGCTTTGGCGAAATGCCTCTGGGGGTACGCTATGAACTGGTACTAGCGGATTTCCAAGAGGCTGTTCGCCTAGGACTCGCAGAAATACTTTCATTTTAAGGAGGATCAATGGCTACTATCTATTACGAAAAGGACGCGGACCTCTCCCTTCTCAAAGGGAAAAAGATCGCCATCATCGGCTACGGCAGTCAGGGGCACGCGCACGCACTCAACCTGAAGGATAGCGGATGTGACGTGCGTGTTGGCCTCTATAGGGGCAGCAAGTCTTGGGGAGAGGCCGAAGCCGCTGGCTTGAGCGTGAAGCTGGCTGCAGAGGCCGCGGCAGAGGCGGACATGATCATGATGTTAGCTCCGGATAGCAAGCAGCCGGAGATTTACCGCGAGGCCATCGCTCCTAACCTTAAAGCGGGCAAAATGCTCATGTTCGCCCATGGCTTTTGCATCCATTATGGACAGATCGTGCCTCCGCAGGAGATAGATGTGACCATGGTTGCTCCCAAGGCTCCGGGGCATCGCGTGCGTGAGATCTTTCCGCTGGGCCAGGGCGTGCCGGGGCTACTTGCCGTCTATCAGGATGCCACGGGTCAGGCCAAGCAGCTTAGCCTTGCTTATGCTAAAGGCATTGGCTGTACGCGGGCAGGAGTCATTGAGACGACCTTTGCGGAAGAGACGGAGACAGACCTTTTTGGCGAGCAGGTTGTCCTTTGTGGGGGATTGACGGCGCTGATCAAGGCCGGCTTTGATACCCTTGTGGAAGCCGGTTATCAGCCGGAAATAGCCTATTTTGAGTGCGTCAACGAGCTGAAACTCATCGTGGATTTGATCTATCAGGGTGGACTGTCCTACATGCGGTATTCGATCAGCGATACGGCTGAGCATGGCGATTATACAGGAGGACCGCGGCTGATTACCGAGGCCACCAAGGCGGAAATGAAGCGCATGTTGGCCGAGATCCAGGATGGCACTTATGCACGTAACTGGATCCTGGAGAATCAGGCTGGGCGGCCCAGCTTCAATTTGATCCGCAAGCGTGAGCAGAATTTGCTGATCGAGAAGGTCGGTCGTCAGTTGCGGGCCATGATGCCTTGGCTCAATGCCAAGTAAACGAGAAAGCAGTGTCTTGGTTTACTCGGTAGATTGGCTATCTAGGGGAGGGCGGTTTATCACATATGGGCGAGTGCTCTGAAAGCCATGTGCAGATGAGCTCTGATGTTCAACAATCGTGCCAGGAAGCAAAACCTGCGCTAAGACGCATATCGGTGCTTGATACCACGTTGCGCGATGGGGCGCAACGTGAGGGCATTTCCTTCTCTGTCAAGGACAAGCTGCGTATCGCCCAAAAACTAGATGAGCTTGGAGTGGCTTATATTGAGGGCGGATGGCCGGGGTCCAACCCCAAAGATGTGGAGTTTTTTGCCCGAGTGCGCGATTTAGAGCTGCGCTATGCCAAGATGGCCGCCTTTGGTAGCACACGCCGCGCCGGTGTATCCGTTGAGGACGACGGCAACCTTCGAGCATTGCTGGAGGCCAGGACGCCGGTCGCGGTGATCGTGGGCAAGTCCTCAAGGATGCATGTGACCGAGGTCTTGGGGACGTCTCTCAAAGAGAATTTGAACATGATCCGCGACTCGATAGCTTACCTCAAAGCGAATGGGTTAGAAGTTCTCTTCGATGCCGAGCACTTCTTTGACGGTTACAAGTTGGACCCGGACTATGCTTTGGAGAGCCTTTGCGCGGCAGCTGAGGCTGGCGCCGATATTTTAGTGCTGTGTGACACAAACGGAGGGACGTTGCCTTCAGAGGTTGGCCGCATTGTGAGCGTAGTTCACCAAGCGCTGCCCAATGCGAGATTGGGCATTCATGCCCATGATGATGCTGGTGTGGCTGTCGCCAATACCTTGATCGCTGTGGAAGCAGGGGTGACACACATCCAGGGGACTATAAATGGCTATGGCGAGCGCTGTGGGAATGCCAACCTCTGTACGCTTATACCCAATCTCCAACTTAAGATGGGCTATCAGGCGCTGGCCAATGGCGATTTGAGGATCTTGACCGATGTGGCACACTATATCAGTGAGGTGGCCAACTTGCGCCCCGATGATCATGCGCCCTATGTAGGCCATAGTGCTTTTGCCCATAAAGCCGGCCTCCATGTCAGCGCTCTATTGAAGGTGGCAGATAGCTATCAGCATGTGGATCCCGCTCAGGTGGGTAACAAGCGGCGCATCCTCGTCTCCGAGCTTGCCGGACGCAGTAACATCGCCTATAAGGTGGCCGAGTTGGCCTTGGATACTCACCTTAGTGCCGAGGAGCTGCGTCGTCTGGCTCAGCGCGTGAAGGAATTGGAAAACCAAGGCTTTCAATTTGAAGGGGCCGAGGGCTCGTTTGAACTCCTTGTGCGCCGTGCTCAACCCGGTTACCAACCTCCTTTTGAAGTGTTAGATTTTCTGGTGTTGGTAGAGAAGCGTTCAGACAGGGGCATCCTGGCCGAAGCTACGGTCAAAGCGCGGGTAAACGGCACGATCATGCATACCGCGGCTGAAGGCGTTGGCCCGGTCAATGCTCTGGATAAGGCGATGCGTAAAGCCCTCTTGCCTTTCTACCCGGAGCTGGATAAAGTGCAATTAACCGATTACAAAGTGCGCATCCTAGATGAGAAGGCCGCTACTGCGGCTCTTACCCGAGTACTTATTGACGCCTCAAACGGCGAACGCTCCTGGACAACAGTGGGTTGTTCCGTCAACATCATTGAGGCCAGCTTTCAGGCTCTTCTTGATAGCTTGGAGCTGCCGCTACTTAGGCGGGCTTCCTAAGAAAGGTCCTGCTGCCACGTTGGGCAGTGGTGTTGCAGGATCGGGAGGCCCGCCATAGCTGATGTTGACTTGCCCGCTTTGATGAGTCACCTTGTGCTGAGAGAGAGCCGAGGGATGAAATACCAGGAGGATTTTACCATGGATAGAGTGATTATCTTTGATACAACATTACGCGACGGCGAACAATCGCCAGGCGCGACACTTCATGCTGATGAGAAGCTGGAGATCGCCAAGCAACTAGCTCGGTTGGGCGTCGATGTGATTGAAGCTGGCTTTCCTGCTTCCTCACCTGGGGATTTGGAGGCCGTGCGGCGCATCGCCCGCGAGGTCAAAGGGCCGACGATTTGCGGTTTGGCCCGCTGCGTCAAGAGCGATATTGACGCCGCTTGGGAGGCCGTGAAGGATGCCGAGAAGAAGCGCATTCACGTTTTTATCGCTACGTCGGATATCCACATGCAGCACAAGCTGCGCATGACGCGCGAGCAGGTGTTGGAGACAACTCGCCAGATGGTGAGCTACGCGCGGTCGCTCTGTGAGGACATTGAGTTCTCTCCTGAAGATGCAGCCCGTTCTGACCCCGAGTTTCTCTATAAGGTTTTGGCCGTGGCGATTGAGTGTGGGGCAACGACGGTGAATATTCCCGATACGGTGGGCTACTCGACTCCTTTTGAGTTCGGCGCTCTCATCCGAGGCATTCGCGAGAACACGCCAGGCATTGAGAAGGCCATTATCTCCACCCACTGTCACAATGATTTGGGCATGGCTGTGGCCAACAGTTTGGCAGGGGTTCTGGAGGGGGCGCGTCAGGTAGAGTGTACCATCAATGGCTTAGGGGAGCGTGCCGGCAATGCGGCTCTGGAAGAGATCGTCATGGCCTTGTATACTCGGCGTCAATTCTTCGGGGTGACGACCAATATCAACACGACCGAGTTGTACCCTACCAGCCGTATGGTGTCCAACTATACTGGGTTGGCGGTTCAGGCTAATAAAGCTATCGTGGGGGCCAATGCCTTTGCCCATGAGGCGGGCATTCATCAAGACGGTATTTTGAAAAACCGCCTGACCTACGAGATTATGGATGCCAAGACGGTGGGCTTGACTCAAAGCACGTTGGTATTGGGCAAACACTCTGGCCGCCATGCCTTTGCTGACAAGTTGGAGCAAATGGGCTATCATCTGGATAAGGAGCAGCTCAACCGCGCTTTCGCGCGTTT
>DAOTVR010000252.1:0-1914 GCA_034436315.1 Anaerolineae bacterium | reverse complement strand
ATAGAGTAACTGCACCCCCGAGCCGTCGTAGCTACTCCTGAGATGGCTGCGGAGATCGCCGAACGCCTCGCGCAGGAGCCATTTGATATCCCCATTATCAGTTGCGTGATGCCTCGCATGAGGGAACGGAGCTACCTTCAGGGGGTGCTCAGCTATCTCGTCAAGCCGATCATGCCCGAGACGCTCAACATGGTCATGAGGCGGGTGGAGCGCGATGGCGAGACCACGGTGCTCCTTGTGGACGACGACCCGGACGAAGTGCGCCTTTTAGAGCGGATGTTGACCACCCTTCCAAGGCCCTACAAAGTGTTCAAGGCCTACGATGGCCTGGAAGCTTTGGAGGTCATGCAGAGGGAGCTTCCCGACGTTGTCTTTTTGGATCTGGTCATGCCCCGGCTGGATGGGGAACAGGTCATCGCGCAAATGCGCGCGGATGAACGCCTGCGCGACGTGCCGGTCGTGATCATCTCCGCGCGGGATCGCATAGAGGGCCAGGCCGCCCTGGAGACGCCTCTTAGCGTGCGCTGCAAGAGGCCGGTAGATATCGCCAGAGCTGCCCGGTGTCTGCAAGCCCTATTGGATGCGCTTAGTCCTTCCTATCTTCCTGAGCCAGAAGAGCCTGTACAGCCTGAACTAAGGTCCCTTGATCGATCGGCTTTTGCAACACTTTGGCCGCGCCCAAGGCCAGCGCCAGATGCGGCTGGCTGAGGACGGAGCAGATGATCACGGGCACCTTGGCTGTCTCAGGGGTTGTCTTCAGGCGCTGTAGGATGTCCCAGCCATCCTGCTGAGGCATGAGCACATCCAGCAGGATCAGGTCGGGAAGGGCATCTTTCAGGGACGCGCGGACCTCATCGCTGTTGCGCGCCACGCGCAAGGTAAAACCCCTAGGAAGCAGGTAGCGCCGGTAAAGCTCCAGCGTGTCGGCGTTGTCGTCGATGATCAAGATGGTCTTGGGACGAGCGATAGGCACCTTCAAGAGGAGAGTCGGCGCGCCGTGTTCGTCCCGCTCAAGCCAAAGCCGGCCTTGATAGACCTGCAATAACTCTCGGCTGACGACAAAGCCCGTGGAATGTTCCAAGTCCCGTTTGGCGACTTTAGAGGCTGCCAGGCCGCAGAGCTTCCACAGGGTGTGTGTGTCGCTCAGGGTAACACTTAGCTCCAGGGTGTTCCCGGCGGCGAGGCCGATTGCTTCCGTCAGCACGCTGAGGAAGATCTGACGCAGGATGGCCGGGTCGGCGAACGTGTTGGGCAGGGTGGTTGGAGTGTGTACGCGCAACTCAAGGCCATAATTCCTGGCTAAGGGGAGGATGGTTTCCTTGACGCTTTCTAGCATCGCGCTCAGGCTGACCGATTGGCGTTCGGAGCTGTGTGCGGCGCGGATGGCCTCTTCCCTGGCCAGCTCCGTTGGCGCAAGTTGAGCCTCTGTGACGCTCTGGCCTTTGAGAAGGGTTTGCTGCCTCTGGTATCTCTCCCACAGGAGGCTGATCACGGCCTCAAGCGCCTGTCGGTGATATGCGTAGAACGACGTACGCCCCAGCCCCAGTTGTCGGCAGATCTCCAACGGCTCTAGGGCCTCTACATAGCGTAGCCACATGACCCGATAGCCCAGCCATTCGGGGCGGCTGAAGGCAACCTTTTCCGCGGGCCGCAAGGATTCAATGGCCTCCAGGATGACCTGGCGCAGATACTGCCCTCTGGTCTCTTGGGCCACATTTTGCGCCACCAACAGCTCCACCAGGGGATGGATCTGAAGCTGGCCTGGGCTGTAGAGGTCCCTTAGGGCGTCCTTTACGTAACTGGCGAACAGTTCTTTGGGGATCACCTTGGGCTCCGGGCGAGCTAGATCTGCAACAAAAGCTGCATCTCATGGCGTACAGGGCAAGAACTAAAGGCGGATATATCCCCTTCCTT
>DAOTVR010000251.1:0-4345 GCA_034436315.1 Anaerolineae bacterium | reverse complement strand
TTGATCTCGTCACCTTCATGAGAGCCCTGCGGCGCATCGCCTACAGCGGCCCGGTCATCGTGGAGCCTTTCTGCGCCTGGCTGCGCGAGCTCCCAGCGGAAAAGGCGGTCGCAGCGACGGCGGAATCACTGGATCGGATCTGGCATTCGGCCGGCTTATAACGGCTTTTTGACGCAGCGGCCTCTCACAGATACAATCTCACCTACGTATTGAGACCAAGAGCAGGCTCATATAGTTGTTCTCCTGTGAGCGCATATCGTTTATCGCGTTCGTTTTCGTTTGCTTGGATGTCGAAAGGCAAGGACTTATGGCCAGATTAGCGGATGGCACAGCGTTACCCGGCAAGCTGTTCGTCGTGGAGGGGATTGATGGTTCGGGCAAGAGCACGCAGTTGGACCTCCTGCGCAAATGGCTGATCGCCTCGGGTTACTGCGTGGCCTTTAGCGAGTGGAACTCCTCTCCTCTCATCAGTAACACTACCAAGCGCGGCAAGAAGAAGCGTTTGCTTACCCCTACCACCTTCAGCCTGATGCATGCCGTGGATTTCGCCCATCGCCTGGAGCAGCAGATCATTCCCGCCCTCAGGGCCGGGGCTATCGTACTCGCCGATCGCTACATCTACACCGCCTTTGCACGCGACGCCGCTCGGGGGGTGGACCCCCAATGGGTGCGCGAGATGTACTCCTTCGCCGTACAGCCCACCGTGGCCCTGTACTTTCGCGTGCCGCTGGAGGAATCCTTGCGACGCATCATCATTGGCCGCCCGCAGCTCAAGTATTACGAGGCCGGCCTGGACCTGGGGTTGAGCGACGATCCCTACGAGAGCTACCGCATCTTTCAGGGGCGCATCCTGCGCGAATACGAGCGCCTGGTGGAGGAGTTCAACCTCTCGGTGGTGGATGCCAGCCTCCCCTTGGTCACCCAGCAAGAGATCGTCCGCGAGATCATCCGTCCCCACCTGGCGGGGGCCTTGCGCGCCGAGTACAACCCCTGGCGACATGTCCTCTCCGCCGAGCAACTCTCGGGCCGTTACCTGGATACCCTGCAGCACGAAGGAGATGGCGCATGACCGAGGTCAAGTTCTATGGGCGGGGGTTGCCGGGAATCTCCGTGACGCAACTGGCCGGCAAGCTCATCGTGCTGGAGGGGCCGGATGGCGTGGGACGCTCTACGCAGATCGCCCTGTTGCGCGAATGGCTGGAGGCTAACGGCTATGCCGTCTATACTACCGGCCTGAAGCGCTCCGAGCTGGCCAGCGTGGGCATCGCCGAGGCCAAGCAGGGGCACACTCTGGGCAACCTGACCATGGCCCTCTTTTACGCTGCCGACTTTGCCGACCGCCTAGAGCGCGAGATCATCCCCGCCTTGCGCGCGGGCTTTGTGGTGCTCACCGATCGCTATCTTTATTCCTTGGTCGCCCGCTCCATGGTACGGGGCGTGGACGGGCGCTGGTTGCGTTCGGTGATGGGCTTTGCCCTCGTGCCCGACTTGATCCTCTATCTGCGCAGCGACGTAGAGCACCTCATCCCTCGCGTCCTGAGCGCGCGGGGCTTTGACTATTGGGAGTCGGGGATGGATTACCTCGGCTACACCGACTACTACCAGAGCTTCTGTGAGCATCAGAAGCGCATGCTGGCCGCCTTTGACCAATTGGGGCAAGAGTATGGCTTCCGCGAGGTGGATGCTACGCGAAGTATCCAAGAGGTCTTTGTCCAACTGCGCGAGGCCCTGGCAAGCGTTGTCAGCGAGCTCAAAACCCGTACGAGCCTATCTTGAGGAGCTGCCCCACGAAGCATTCCCGGAGGCGCGAGTTTGGTATGGTTCTGAGATGATCGCTTGGCCCCTTTAGCGGCCGAGCAGGACATCGCCTAACTCGCGCTGCGGCTTGGATTGGGAGAAACGCTCCCAGGCAGCGGGGAAGGTGCCGATCAGGTGCTGAAGCTCCAGGTAGCAAGCTTGACGATAGGCGCCGATCCCCGATCTCTCAGCCTCGGCGGGAGTCGCAAGCAGCTCATCCAGCATCTGCACGGTCACAGCGGCATCGTGCAAAGCCCCCAAATGATCCTGAAGGGCTACCACCTCGGGAATGACCAACGCGACCCGGGCAGGGAGCAGCTCGCGGAAAAACTCCAGGGCATAGCGCAGGTGCTTGCAATCAATGCGTAAGGCGTGCAGAAGCTCAATGGGTGCGTCCTCCAGGATGGGCTCATAGGCACGCACCGCCTGCCAGCGAATGTAGAGCATGCGTGGGGCCACTTGGATGGCCAGGTGATCTTCCGTAAACCCTCTTGGCGCGGAGCTGAGATCCTTCAGCATGTCGCGAAAGGTGCTCAAGAAACCGCTATAAGCCGGGCCATCCAGGTGGGCGAGCATTTGTCGGCGGGCCTCCTCGCGCTGGCTGCGCCAACTCTCCAAAAGCCTTTGTAAGCTATCCTCCTCTTCGGGCGGCCGGCCGGCGAGGTAAGCCCGAGCCCGTTCCAGGGCCACATCCATATCGCGCACGGCCCCCAGGACATGGCCCAGCTCGCGCAGGCCGCTGGCACACTCCCAAAGGTAGCGCCCACCCAGATAGGCGCGAAAGAGGCCCATCGCCGAGCGCAGCCGCCGCACGGCTACGCGCATGTCGTGGAGCGCCTCGGGGTCCTCGCCCAGGCGCGTCCCTGGCTCGTGGCGCAACATGCGCTCAAAGTGAAAACGCAACACCTTGGCCGCCACCTCGCGCATCGTATCCCCCGGAGCGAGGCCCAGGCGATCCTTGGCGGGGATCTCGGCGCGCTCCTCAAGGGTGCTCCCCTTGGGCGCCTCCAGCACATGCCATTCGGGAAACGTCCCGAAGAGCTCGGCCCAGAAGTCGGCGCGCTTGCGCGCTTGGGCCGCATCCTCAGCGGCGTACGGCCCAACGACGGTGAGGCGCGCCCGTTTATCCAAGAGCTCAACGCTCTGGATAAGGGTGCTCTGCGTGCCCGAGGCATCCAGGGCCACGGCCATGCGCAGGAGGGCAGCGATAATCAGGGCATCCCGGCGGGTTTCCTCGGATAGGGGCTGGGGAAAAGCTTGCTCTAGGCGCTTGGAAGTGACCCGCTTGCGCTGCAAATAGATGGCCGCGGCCACCATCCGCCGGCCCTCCTCGTCCAGCCCGGCGATGGGCTGACGCAGGACAATATCTCGGCCGACGATATGCCGCTCGGCGCGGTCGGTGGCTGCGCCGATATCGTGCAAGAGCGCGGCCACGTGTAGAAGAAAACGCCGTTCCTCGGCGAGCCGATGTAAGGGTTGTAGGCCCTCGTAGAGGGCATCGGCCAGGTTGGCCACGTGCATAGCCCGGCGTAGGTTAAGGTCGTAGCGCTCACAGATAGCCTCCACAGACATTGGTCCATCCGCGGGCGAGAGGCCCTCGTCGGCCGAGCTACCCAGCTCCACGAGCTCCAGGGCGCGCTGCAACTTGGAGCGTGCCTCGGGGACGAGGTAATAGTGCTGGAGAAAGAACTCGTTCAGGCGCTCCAGATCGGCCCTCTGCCCCTCCGGCAAAAGCTCGCATTCCAGCATGTAAGCGCGATGGCGCGTGCCCTTCCCCAAGGTGTACACCACATCCAACGAGAGCTCGGCCACCCGGCGCGGTCCCTCGCTCACCAGGAAACTGTGGCGGGTCTGCCGGATGGTCAATAAGCGCCTGAGGGGCAAGCCACCGGTCAGCTCACGCGCCCGCTCGCGTAGCTCGCCGGGGGGCCAGTGGGCCAGGTCCTCCTCTCGCCGCGCCAGGGGCACCTCCAGCTCGCGGCGGGAGATGATGGCCCCCTGGGTCTCCTTGGGGCCCTTGAGGGTTACCATCCAGGCCCCATCCTGCGAGCGCAGCCGGCAGGCCCAGCCCTGATGGAGGAGCGCGCGGCCTTTGGTATCCAGGTAATGATCCACGATCTTGAGGGTGCCCTGCGGGGTTAGGTTGTAGCCGCCCAGCGACTCTGCGCGCAACAGCTTATTAAAGAGCACCTGATCGGGAATAAGGTAGCGGGCTTCAACCTCCGTGCTCATGGCCATATCCCTCCCTTCAGCGTTCGGAGTAGGTCCGTCAGGACATCAAGCGCCTGACGGCGCATCCGTGAACCGCTTTTCCACCGCCTGGCGGGCGGCACGGAGGTTCCTAATGGGGGCGACGATGGGCGTCACACAGCCCGTTCCCAGGATGAAGCGCCGCCCTCCTGTCTGGCGCAGGGCCTCGGCGGCCTCGGCGTGGATGTCTTCCGGGGTGCCGCGCACCATCGTCTCCCACTGGCGCAGGCCCCCGCAGACCGCCCCGGAAAAGCGCCCCAAGGCCTCGGCAAGCGAAGGGGGCGCCTCGCGATCATGC
>DAOTVR010000250.1:0-3216 GCA_034436315.1 Anaerolineae bacterium | reverse complement strand
GCGTTGGTGGCATTGATCAGCCGGGGATAAGCCCAGCGGCGGTTCCACTCTCGCACCAGGTGCGCATAGCGCAAGGTGGGCGGGGCATTATCGCGATGGCCCCCGCGGAGCGTGTAGCTCACCATGTCGTAGGGATAACCCTGGCGCTCCAGGTCACGCAGCATCCCCGGCAGTTCGCTCAGGGCCTGCTGGAGATCATAAGGCTGCCACTCGTTGCCATGCAGGTCAGACCAGAGGAGCACCCGCGCGCCATCCGGCCCTTCCCACCAACAGGCGGCGGGCATCGTCAGGGGCAAGGCCTCGGCCGTATCCCACAGAGGGTGTACCTGTTCCTCCCCGCGGCCAAAATACCACAGGGGCACCCCCGGCGAGAAATAGCGGATGCCCGCTCCGGCTAAAACGCTCGCCAGCCCCCAGGCGAAACCGGGGATGTCGTTGTGCTCGGCAGAGGCGAGTTCAATGCCTAGTTCCCTTTTGAGCCGAAAAGAGGGGTAAAGCAGGCGAATCAGCTCCTCGTGGCCACAGAGCTCTTGGATCTCGTTGGCAAAGAGGGCGCTCACCTCAATTTGCCCATTGCGGATGAAGTGCGCCAAGCGCTCTACCACCTCTGGAGGCCTATGCTCCACAAAGTGCACCACCGACCAGGATTGCTCGCAGAGATAGCGAAATTTGGCCTCCTCTTCAGGCCAATCCTCAGTTTCCTGGCAATAGCGCAGTACCTGGTCCATGAAGCCATCGTA
The DNA here is from genome assembly GCA_034436315.1 of Anaerolineae bacterium. Lineage (GTDB taxonomy): Bacteria > Chloroflexota > Anaerolineae > UBA1429 > UBA1429 > DAOTVR01. The sequence continues at coordinate 2,476 of DAOTVR010000250.1, read as the reverse complement.
TTCGGCGAGCACCTTGTCTGGCAAGTCGGTATAGCCCAGGTCGTGGTGGGCGTAGTGGACGAGGTATACCTCCCAATGCTTCTCCGGCTTCCAGGGGATCCTGGCTTCATCTTGCAACACGCCTGCGGCCCAGAGACTCAAGTGCACCTCTGTGGGGCAACGGATGTCGGGGAAAGAGACCTCGCTCACTACTCGGCCGGCGCCCACTGAGCCCAAAGGCCGCAGCTCCTCTAGGCCCTCGGCCCGCACCCCCAGGTAGAACTCGCGCTCGTCTCCCTCGTTCTCCAAGGCGAGGCGCACTACCTGCCTCAATGTCTCGCCCTCGCGGACAAAGAAGACGCTCGGCTCCACCGAGGCGATCCTCACGGAACTTGCCATCTGTCCTCCTTCTAAGCTCCTGAGAGTGTGTCGCTCAGAAGAGCGAGCGAAGCAGCTCGCGTGCGGCTTGGCGAACCAATGGCTCCGCGCCGGGAGCAAAAGCGTAAAGGCCGTAGATCTTTGGAGCCAGGCCTTGCGGATTGGTGTAATCCTCAACTTCGTAGGCTTCGGCAGTAGGGAGGTAGCCTAAGGTGTCATTCGCCACCGAACAGAGGAAGGTTGGCTGTGCCGGCGATTTTTCCTTGATGGCCAGCGAGGTCTCCGCAAAGACCTCAAAAGGCATGAAGAGGAGCGCTGCCCCGCCCAGTTTAAGGGCTTGGAGCTCACAAGGACGCGAACGCGACACGGCGCCGGCTGCCAAGGCGGCCAATGCATCGTGTGCCCAATCGCGCTGGATCTCGGCCACTGAGACCTCGGCGAAGGGCCGGCCCTCTTTTCTCCACTGCGCGGCTTGGGCTGCAGAACGTTCATAGAGTGCCCACAACTCGGCCTCCGCAGGCAAGGGAGCCAGGGGGACCTCAACCATCGCGCCTTTGGCCCGTAATTCTGGGTTGGGGAGCGTTTCCACGCCCAAGGCCAGCTTGGCTACTTCGCAGCCCAGGATTGCCCCGATCTGCCGCGAGCGCCGCGGTGTTGTCTGGCCGGCCACATACCCTGCAGGGTTAACGTCGCCGGCGGCGCCCAAGGCGAACATCGCAACGACTCCACTGTCTAACACTCCACTAAGGACCTCCCGTGTATAGCCCGGATAATCCGGCGAGATCAGGTTGCGGTAGCTATGTAGGCTTACGGGATGGCAACCGAAATTAAAGAGCAAGGCTATCGGCTCTCCCGAGCGGTCATCCACGCGTAGCATGGACACCTCTGCGTCAATGGGGCCACCTTTACGCCGGCGGTTCTCCGAGATGTTCTCCACTGGGCCTATGGCAAAGCCCACGCGAGCCTCCTGCAGGTTGCGCTGGGCCATCGCCACCAGCCCGGTAAGCTGGGCCTCCAGGTTGCGCACGTAACTGGGGTCTATCACTCCCCATTGCCTTAGGGAGCCGGCCGCCGGGCCGGAATGAGTGTGTGAAGCTGCCAACAAGACCCGCTCAGCAGGGATGCCCAGCGTCTCTTGTACGCGCCGCCGCACGCCGGCGACCAAGTCGCTACCGAAGAGGAGCAAGTCGGCGGTCACGATCACTGCCACTTCAGTCTCTTGCTCAAGCACCAGAGCTTGCGCCTCCAGATCGCTCAAAATCCCCACGCTTGGTCCGAAGCCGTAGCCGGCCAATTCCACTCCCACGGGTGGGGTAATGATCACCCGTGCCGCTCCCGCCCTAAAGGTCATATCCGACCTCCTCATGTTCCATATTATGTTGCCTCATTATCTTTTGGGACAGCTTTATCAGAGGCTCTATGATAGTAGAATCAAGCTCGCGATTCAAGCGCCGGCGGCGGTGAGACCAAGGGACCGTCGTTAGCTGCCGGAGCTCTCCTCCGTGTTTGCAACCCCCGAGAAACGACGTACTATCTAGGCGATGCCGAGTTCTTACACGAGAGGTGGATCCTATCTAACACGTCGTGCGCTCTGCAATCAGCGCACCGAAAGAGGCGGAGGATGATGATTCCCACCACAATGAAAGCTGTGCGCGTCTATGGCCCCGGCGATTACCGCTTAGAGGAGGTGCCAGTGCCCTCCATCGGGCCAGGCGAGGTTTTGGTGCGCGTCCTGGCGAGCGGGATCTGCGCGAGCGACGTCAAGACCTTTCTCGGCGCCCGCGTGTGGGGCTCGGCGGAGATCGCCCCTTACATTGAGGTGCCGGTTACGCCCGGCCACGAGTTCGTCGGCCAAGTGGTGGCCCTGGGCGAGGGGGCTGGGGAGAAGTACGGGCTTGAGATCGGGGACCACGCCGTCTCCGAGCAGATCGTCCCCTGTTGGCGCTGCCGCTTCTGCCGAAGGGGCCAGTATTGGATGTGCCAACAACACGATATCTACGGCTTTAAGAGGGGGCGCGCCGAAGGCTCCTGGGCCCAGTACATGCGCTTTCCGGCCAACGCCATCAACCATCGCGTCCCAGCGGAGATCCCCGTGGAGCAGGCGGCCCTGATTGAGCCT
>DAOTVR010000249.1:0-5747 GCA_034436315.1 Anaerolineae bacterium | reverse complement strand
GCCAGCCCGCCCCCAACCAGGGGCAACCACAGCCTGCCCAAAGGGGCGTGAAAGGGCTCAACATAGAGCGTCCCCTGGCGTTTCCACCAGGCTGCATGCCGGGCGAGAAGTTCTCGGCAAGAGTTATCAAGGTAAAAGGTAACCCTCTCGCTCACGCCCTTATCCTTTGACTGCCCCTGCCGAAAGCCCAGCGATCAAATAACGCTGAAAGATCATGACCAGCACGACAGGGAATATAGAGGCAATGATCGTGCCCGCAGCCATGATGGTCTTCTCCGTGACGAATTTACCCACAAGGGAAGCCAGCACGATCGGAAGCGTTTTGGACTTGGTCGTCGTAGTGGTGATCAGGGAGAACATAAACTCTCCCATGCTGCTGATGAATGCATAGGCTCCTGCAGCCATGATGGCTGGCGTGGAGATCGGAAGGATAACCCGAAACAGCGCCCCCACACGACTGCAACCATCTATACGCGCCGAATCCTCCAGATCGGTGGGGAGTGACTTGAAATGCCCTAACATGATCCAGGTGGTAATAGGCACGAACCCTGAGGAAAAGCCAATGATCAAGCCTTGCTTGGTATCAATTAACTTAAGGTCATAAAGTATCACCCAGAGCGGGATCATCACCAGTAGCCAAGGGATCGTCCACGTGGCCAAAATCAGGGCAATGGACAGCCCACGGAAAGGAAACCGTATTCGTGCGTAAGCGTAACCCGCTAAGGATCCCAGGAGAACACAGATCACGGTAGGTGCTGCCGCTACGATCAAACTATTCTGAAGGCCAGTCATGATATCAAAGCTGTTCTTGAACAGAATCGCCTCGTAGTTGTCCAGGTGCACGGGGTTAGGGTAAAATACCCATGGCTGAGCCCGTTCCTCATCCTGCGTCCGAAAGCTCGTCGTGATTACCCACCAATAAGGGAACAGGTAGAAAACCAGGATGAGAATGACTGCAATAGCCGTCAAAACCCCAAGAAAACGCCTTGATGCGGATATAGACACTTTCCCAAACCTCCTTCCCTAACGGCTTTATCGCCAAGCGAATCACTCTTCATCCCGTCGCGAAGCCAGCCGCCAGTAGAGGACTCCAAAAATTGTCACCACACCTGAAAGCCAGAAAGAGAGTGCCGAGCTGTAGCCTAGATTGTCCCACTGGATGGCATGGTTAAAGACATAATAGGCCATCACCAAAGTCGAGTTCGCCGGGCCTCCACCGGTCAAAATGTACAAGAGCTCAAAAGAAGTCAGCCCGCCGATCACGCCCAAGATCACCAAGAGCGTGATGGGGTAGCGCAAGTGAGGCAAAGTAATGTTCCAAAAACGCGCCCAAGGCCCGGCGCCATCTATTTCCGCCGCCTCGTAAAGCTCCTGAGGCACCGTTTGCATCCCTGCAAGCAATATCAGGGCCGAAAAGGGACTACCCTTCCACAAATTAGCGACAATCACCCAGAAGAAAGCCCAGGTCGTGGAGAAAAGCCAGGTCACCGGCTCTTTGATTAGGTGCAACCCCAGAAGGACGCCGTTCACGATGCCATCCGAGCGAAGCATCAACTTCCAAAGAATGGCATTGATCACACCGGGAGTCGCCCAGGAGAGAATCACTACACTGCGCACGATGCCCCGGCCGGGGAAATCCTGATTCAATACGAGGGCAACGATCATAGCAAAGATCAAGTCCAGCGGCACGTTGATGCTGGTTAGGATTAACGAGGCTCCAATCGCTCTCTGCAGCTGGCGATCAGTGAAAACCTTGAGGTAGTTCCCCAGGCCAAGAAACTTGGGAAGCCCTTCAACCTTTGCACCGAACAGCCCCTGAACCATCGCCGCGAACTTGGGTACGCCGGCGCGAAGCATATGCACATCGTAGAAACTGACCAACAAGCCATACAGGATGGGATAAAAAACGATGCCCACAGCTAATAAGAAGGTCGGGCCTGCCAGAAACCAGCCAAGGAGTCCCGGATGGCTATCCAGAAAGCCCATCAGGCTAAGCCGCTGTATTACGCTCGGAGCCACGCCGCCCTTTACCGTATCCGCAGCTTTCGCCTGCCCAGAAGCCTTAATACCCAGGCTCATGTTTCACTCCTTTGCGCCACCACTGGGCAAACCAATAAGCCGGCCGGCTGTGGACTGTAACGCGGTCCCCAACCGGCCGGCAAATCGCGGCCTATTTGCTCTTTTCCTCAGCAAACTTTTGCAGGTCCTCCAGCACGGCGTCAATATCGCCCGTACCCATCACCACTTCCTGGATCTTGCCCTGTAGATAGCTGCTGACCTCTCCCGCTTTGGGATAAAAGTTCTGCGGAAGGGTCCTGGACTCGATCTCCTTGATCACATTCCAGTAGAATAACTTCTTCTGGATTTCGGGGTCATTGTACATGTCGGTATAAACGGGGTTGTAATACTGGGATAGAGCACGAGCTTTGATGATCTCCGGTTTATTGATACAGGTCATCCAGGCCGCAGCTCCCTTGGGATTCTTGGCACTGGTGGGGATACACATATATTCAAACCCCGACTGGGCGACCGCCTTGCCCGGCTTATCGCCTGGGAAGCCAAAAGCTCCCACCTTGCCGATCACCTTGGAGACGTCAGGCTTTTCCAGGATGGCGGCAAAGCCCTCCCAATTGAAGGTCAACCCCACATCACCCAGAGCGAACCTGTCAGCAATGTCTTGCTGGCTCAGGTTCACACTGTCGGGGCTCAACAACTTGTCCTGGTACATATGGCGCATCCATTGCAGAGCCTCTTTACATTGGGGGGTGGTAAAGGTCCATTTGATCTCATCGGGATTATCCGCTGTTCCCCCCTGCCAATAATTGCCATCCTTGGCAAAGACCAGTTGATGAAAGACTCGCGTCCAGTGCCAATCGGTCCAGGTATCCAGGTAGGCCTGCTTGGTAATGGCTTGTAACTTGATAATGTGCTCCTCCATCTCGCCGAGAGTGGCTGGGCCCTTGGAGGGATCCAGGCCGGCTTTTTCATACAATTCCTTGTTATAGAAGCCGATCATCCAGCTTGGCCAGACGCAAAGGCCATACAGTTTCCCCCCAACCTTGCCGGTGTTAAGTGGGCCTTGAAGCCATTTCTGCAACATGTCCGAGGGTAACAGGTCGTCTAGAGCGACCAGCTTGCCCTGACGGCCATAATTGAAAACGTCAGTCACACCAAGGTCGAGGATATCCACGACGTACTTGTCTGAGGACATGATAATTGGTTGCTGTTGGCCAAGGGTCGTCCAGTCTACGGGCTTATAGGTGGTTTTGACCCCCGTTTCGGTAGCACACTCTTCGGCATACTTGGTGTAAGCAGCGAACTTGTCCGCCTGGCCTGACCAGTCGTCAGACATCCAAACGATGATCTCTCCCCCCGCCGCAGGCCCCTTAGTGGGTTCAGCCTTGGGAGGTGCGGTTGGCGCGCTAGTGGGCTGAGCGGCCGGCTTGCAAGCCTGTAGAAATTCGGCTGCAGCTACAGTACCAACCGCCAAGATGGTCCCACGCAAGAAATCTCGACGCGTCATACGGACACTCATGTTAGTCCTCCTTGAAATGGAACAGGGCAATTGCCACGCTAAATAACAAGCGAACACAAGCCACAACCATTCAAGGGCGACCACAGCTACGCGAACTTGCTCTTCTCACCTCCTTTCAACACTCTATGCTGTGGCAATACCAATGTAACACAAAGCAAAGCAAAAGTCAACGGGGTTGCTTGGCAGGCGGAATCTCACTACAATCGCTGTAGCAACTTGTTGCACGGATCTGTTTCCCCACTTTCACGGGACGCTTTCGTCCCGGACTGTTTAAGCGTCACACAAAAAGGAAGGATCAAATGAGAAAAATATGTCAGCTCCTCTTGGTGTTCCTTGCTTTGACGTTTCTTAGCTGTGTCGGGCCGGCTACCTCAATCCCCTCGCCTCGCCCAGAGAAGCCAACTGAGGTAGCTAAGGTGCCCACCGAACAGTCCCCGATCCCGGCGGAAACTGCCCAGCCCACCGCCGGGCCCACCGAGGCTCCTCCAACGCGGGGTGTGGCCGCGTGGAGCGCTGACGGGATCATTAGCGAGGGCGAATATGCCCATGAAACCTCTATCGGGGATGTGCGCCTTTGGTGGCGCAACGACGCCAAGTATCTCTACATCGCCTTTGAGGGCAAGACGAACGGATGGGTGGCGGTAGGGCTGGATCCCGAGAGGCGGATGAAAGGGGCTAACTATCTCATCGGCCTCTTTTCTGAAGGGCAGGCCAAGGTCTATGATGCCTATGGCACCGCTGAGATCGGTGCCACCCATCCGGCAGATGAGGAATTGGGAGGAACGAGCGATATCGTGGCCTTTGCGGGAGCTCAGGAAGGGGGCCTCACCCGTTTTGAGGTGCAGATCCCCCTGGATTCCGGCGACCAGTACGACAAGCCCTTGGCGCCCGGCGGGACCTATAAAGTGATCACCGCCCTATCCGGATCAGCGCAATTCAACGCCCCGCACACCGCACGCAACAGTGGGCAGATCACCTTGGATAAAGCACCATAAGCTAGTCTGTAAAAAGGAGCCTCTACATGGGAGAATTGCTCGTCGTCCGGCAAAATAGTGATTTTGGGACGGTGATCCTGGCTGCGGAGGCCGAGCATCCCTCTGACATGGAACTGGCCCCCGTAGAGGATATTCGCTCCTTGACTCCTTATGGTATGCTCCTGGCGAGCTTAGGTTGTTGCACGGCCATCGTCTTACACACTTACGCCCAAGCCCACGGTTTGCTTCTGGCCGACGTACAGCTTCGTTTGACCTATGAGCGAGCCTTCGCCCGAGATTGCGAGCACTGCGAAAGCGAGGAGGAGTATCAAGAGAGCATCAAGCAGGAGATCACCCTTGAGGGACAACTATCCCCTGCGGAACGTAAGAGGCTCTTGCGGGTTGCTGATTATTGTCCTATCCACAAGATCCTCAGTGAGGGGATTCAGATCAAGTCATCTCTGGCTGAGGAGACACCAAAAGCCGCCGAACAGAAAGCGTAACGATGGGCGTTTCGGTAGAGGAGCTAGCCAAATTACCCTTCTTTGCCGGGCTGAGCCAGGGAGCTCTGGAAGAGATCGCCCGTGTGACCTCGCGACGAGAGTACGCCTCGGGCGAGGTGATCGTCCTGGAGGGGGATCCTTGTCAGGCAGTGCACTTTATCGCCAAGGGGTTGGTACGTATGCATCAGGTCTCGCCGGAGGGCCGCGATTATGTGTTGGCTCACCTGACGGCGGGCGAATGCCCCGATCTCGGCCCGGCGCTGGACGGCGCCGGGAGCCTGGCCACACTTGAGACATTGGGCAAAACAACGCTTTACGTCATCCAATGCGACCGTTTCTTGGCGTTGATGCGACGCCACGCCGACCTCGCGCTGGCGGCAGCGACCTATCTGGCCTCTCAACTACGGCGAGTGAGCCGGTTGGCCAGGGACCTGGCTTTGCATACTGTCCGAGCCCGGCTTGCGCGTTTCCTGTTAACCCACGCAGAGGAGAGTCCGGCGCAACACCGTTGGACCCAAGAGATGATCGCCGCGCAGATCGGCACCATCCGCGACGTAGTAGGGCGCAGCCTCCGCGCCTTTGCAGAGGAAGGCCTTATTCGCCGCGAGCGCGGGAGGCTGGTGATCGTGGACCGTGAGGCTCTGCAGCGCGAGGCCGGCTTCTGAACTTGTAAGGGGGAGCGATGAACATCTACGAATTGGATACACCAGCTCTGGTGATTAACCTGGATGTGTT
>DAOTVR010000248.1:0-7289 GCA_034436315.1 Anaerolineae bacterium | reverse complement strand
GGCTCCAAACGGGCCGCACAAAAGATCGGGCGAGGAGCGATCAACTACGCCATCCAGATCAAAGGCCAGGAAGTGGCCATGCATGACCCCCGCGTCAAATACGGCCACGGAATAGGGATCGCCGTCTCACCTACGGGAGCCGATCACATGCACAGCGTCCATGATAACGGTTATCAAACCAAAGGAGGCATTGAGGGACTGGAGCCATTCGGTATCTTAGAGCCGCTGCCCTTTGATGACCTCAGTACGGACAAGGCGCGCATGGTACGTTACGCGATGATGTGGCGTGTGTTGGATAACCTGACCGGCTTTTGCATGTTCCAGGCCTGGACGCCGCAGCAGAAGACAGAGATCATTGCCGCCGCCACGGGTTGGAATACCTCGGTCATGGAGCTCTGGCTGGCCGCCGAGCGGGCCTATGACATGGCTCGCGCCTTCAACGCCCGCGAGGGTTTTGGCCCAGAGGACGATAGGATTCATCCGCGCTTTACCCAAGCCTTCTCCAAAGGGCCTGTAGCCGGCAAAACGTTTACCATGGAACAATTCACCCAGGCCTTACACAAGTTCTATGAGCTAATGGGTTGGGATTCCGCCACCGCTGCCCCTACGCGGGCCAAGTTAGAGGACTTGGGCGTGGGCTGGGTGGCCGACCTGTTAGAAAAAGCACGTCGCTAAGGAGCTGGAACGATGAAGAAAGTCATCGGATTCGTGGGCAGCCCACGCAAGGGCGGCAACACAGAGACACTGGTGGCCGAGGTCCTGCGCGGGGCGGCCAGCGTCGGGGCAGAAACCGAGCAGATCTCTTTGGCCAAGGCGAGGATCACCCCTTGTCGGGCCTGCGACGGCTGCCGCAAAGGCGGGCGTTGCCTGGTTGAAGACGAGATGCAGCCCTTATATGACAAGATGCTTGAAGCCGACGTCATCGTCTTGGGCACGCCCATCTACTTCTGGGGGCCTAGCGCCCAGGCCAAGGCCTTCGTAGACCGCTGGTACGCTATGGATCAAGAAGGCATCCGCGAGAAGTTAGCGGGCAAAAAGTTCCTCTTGATCTGCGCCTTCGCCGATTCTAATCCAGAGACAGCCAGCCCTACAGTCAACATGATGCGCACGGGCACAGAGTACTTGGGCATGGAGTTCCATGAACCGCTTTTGGCGGCGAGTTGCTGGGAAAAGACGGATGCGGCCGCCAACGCCGAATTGATGCGGCGAGCCTTTGAGTTCGGAGCCAAGTTGGGGCGGTAGAGGAGTAGAGACGCCTCGCCGAGGGGAACATGCGCCGAGAGGAGTAGAGACGCCTCGGCGAGGCGTCTCTACAAAAAACACATCGAGAAAGGATTCACGTATGCCAGCAAGAGCCGGGCGCAAGCCCAATATCCTATTGATCGGCGTTGACTCCCTACGCGCCGACCATATGAGCTGTTATGGCTATCATCGTTTGACGACACCGCACATTGACCGTTTTGCCGCCGAGGGGACGCTCTTTGAGCGCACCTACAGCCCGCATATCCCCACCACGAGCGGCTACGGTTCCATGTTCACCGGCACCGACTGCTTCACTAACCAGGTGGTGGCCCTGCGCCACAAGGGGCCCATGCGGCCTGAGGTCAGGACCCTAGCCGAGATCCTTAAAGAGGCCGGCTATAATACCACGAACGTGGGCTTTAAGGGCAATCCCGCCGCACGGGGTTTTGACACCTACTTAGAATACGCCGGCTGGGGAAGCTGGAACGAGGGACGCAGCCCCAAGGCCGAGAACCTGAATGCCGTGGCCTTGCCCGAGCTGGATCGCCTGGCCGCGCAGCCGCAGCCCTTCTTCCTCTTCCTGCGGCATATGGACCCCCACGCGCCCTACCTGCCGCCCGCGCCCTTCGAGCGCATGTTCTATCACGGCAACGAGTGCGACCCGGCGAACAAGTCCATGGAGCCGGTGATGAACTTCAAGCCCTTCCGCGACTTTTTCGCCAGTTGGATGCCGCCCGGCATTACGGATAAGGACTATGTGATCGCCCAATATGATGGTGCCATAGCCTATATGGATGCCTCCATGCAGGCCATCTTCACCGCGCTGGAAACCCTTGGCATCCTGGACGACACCATTGTAGTGATCAACTCCGACCATGGCGAGACACTCTACGACCACGAGTGCTACTTCGACCACCACGGCCTCTACGATGTGACCCTTCATGTGCCCTTGATCATCCGCTACCCCGGCAAAGTGCCCGCCGGAAAACGCGTTGGCGGCTACAACCAGCACAAGGACCTAGTGCCCACCTTGCTAGAGCTGGCCAAGATCAAGGTTCCGGGCTACAAGTTCGACGGGCATAGCCTGATGCCCATGATCCGCGGGGAGGTGGCCTCTCACGAGAGCGAGTTCTATATCACCGAGTGTACCTGGATGCGCAAGCATGGCTGGCGCACGCCGGAATGGAAGCTGATCGTGGCCCTGGAGCCGGATTTCCACTTCAAGCCGCCCGTAGAGCTTTACAACCTCGTTGAGGACCCTGAGGAGAACGTCAATTTAGCCGAGAAAGAGCCCGAGGTCGTGGCTATGTTGAGGGAGCGCATGGAACGTTGGATCGCCAAGCGCGAGCGTGAGACAGGGTTGCCCAACCCCATGTATACTCAAGGCGATTGGCATGGATACGAGGGTGTAGGGCCGTTCAAAACCTCGCAGCAGGCCTATGACACGTTGCATATCGGCGACCCCACGCAGGCCGCGCGACTACAGGCAGAGTCAAGGAAATAGCTGTCAGCTATCAGTGGTCAGAGAGCAGTGTTCGTAGTGGCGCCGTCAGGCGCTTATGCCCTTACGGGCACACTACGAGCCTCTGGATAGCTAAGGGCTGACGGCCAATATACTACGTTTTAGGAGAAGAGGGATTCAAATGACACTCAAAGTGGCCATCGTGGGTATGGGCAACATTGGGAATATCCATGCGAGCGTTTATCAGAAGCGCCCCGATTGCAAGATCGTCGCCGTCTGCGACATCATCAAGGAGCGCGCCGACAAGGCCGCAGCGCAATACAATGCTCCGGCATTCTATTCGGTCAAGGATATGCTCGCCAGTGGGATCGAGATCGATGCGGCCAGCATGTGCACGGCCGGCGTAGAGAACGGCGGCGACCACTACGAGCCCACCATGCAACTCTTGGAGGCCGGCATCGCCGTCCTCGGCGAGAAGCCGATCTCCAATGAGCTGGACAAAGCCCGCGAGATGGTTGCCCTGGCCAAGAAGAAGAACTTGCGCTACGGCATCAACCTCAACCACCGCTTCACGCCGGCGGCGCTGCGCGCCAAGCAGTGGGTGGATCAGGGACGGCTAGGGGAGATCAACATGATCAACATGACCATGTGGATCAACAACCCCAACGAGAGCTCGCCCTGGTTCCACATCCGCGCCTTGCACCCTCACTCACTGGATGTGATGCGCTACTTTGGGGGCGATGTGGACAAGGTGCAGGCTTTCTTCAAAAAGGGCAAGGGGCGCAAAATTTGGTCCAACGTGCAGGTCAACCTGCTCTTTAAGAACGGCATTATCGGCCATCTCACCGGCTCGTACGATGCCGGCGGCTCCTACGGGCTGGAGACGCTGGAAGTGGTCGGCTCCGAGGCGCGCTTTGTCCTCTTGGATGCTTGTGAGCACCTAACCTTTTATCCCCGCCGCTCGATGGAGAAGGAAACGTACGACTATATCGGGGGGATGATGAGCTTCAGCGAGACCTTTGCCAGCCGCATCGGCAAATGGGTGGAGCAGAATATCCAGAAGGTCAAACCAGAGGAGATAGATGCCTCCGGCGAGGACGCCTTGAAGGTGCAGACGATCATTGAGGCGATCATTGAATCCTGGAAAACGGAGCGTGTGGTCACCTTGTAGGGGCGTTCAATTGAACGCCCCTACAAGGCGTTCGGTTGAATGCCCCTACTATCAGGGCATTCAGTTGAATGCCCCTACTATCAGGGCATTCAGTTGAATGCCCCCATCAGAATAGAAGGGCATGGGCATGAAGAGGCCATCATTTGCCGCCAGGTTGCGCTATGCCTTTGATAACACCGTGTCTAAAGGCCCTATGTCTCTCATCGGCTGGTTGGCTTTGGCTTCCGCCGGCCTGATCCTCCTCGCGACCCTGGCCGTCGTAGCGGCAAATATCGTCCCGGCGATGAGCCCCCTGGCGGTCTTGTGGACGTTTCTGCTTCAAGCGTTGGCTCCGAACCCGGTGGAGGTCAGTGCTGGGCCTTGGCCCTTTCTGCTGGCTATGTTGTTCATCACCTTAGGCAGTATCTTTATGGTAAGCATCCTCATCGGTATTCTGACCACCAGCATTGAGGAGCGCATCCTCGCCCTACGCAAAGGGCGTTCACAGGTGCTAGAGAACGGCCATACGGTCATCCTAGGTTGGTCCGAGCTGATTTTTACCATCATCTCTGAGTTGGCCATCGCCAACGCCAATCAGAAGAAGCCTTGCATTGCCATCCTGGCCGACAAAGACAAGGTGGAGATGGAGGACGAGATCCGCGCTAAAGTGGGCGATACGGGCCGCACGCGGGTGGTCTGCCGCAGCGGCAGCCCCATTGAATCAAACGACTTGGATATCGTTAGCCTCTCTACGTGTCGCTCTATCATCGTCTTGGCTCAAGATGGTGAGGATCCCGATAGCAACGTGATCAAGACTATTCTGGCCATCACCAATAGCCCGCAGCGCCGACCTGAGCCGCATCACATCGTGGCCGAGATCCACGACCCTAAAACGGTTCCGGTGGCGCGCATGATCAGCGAAACCGAGGTGGAGCTCATTTTGGGAGGGGATGTAATTGCCCGGATCATCGCCCAGACTTGCCGCCAATCAGGTCTTTCGGTGGTTTATACCGAGCTTTTGGATTTTGAGGGGGACGAGATCTACTTTCAGGCCGAGCCGGCCCTCGTCGGCAAGACCTTTGGCGAGGCTTTGCTCGCTTATGAGGATTCCGCCGTCCTCGGCTTATGTCCGCGCGGCGGCAAGCCCAAACTGAACCCGCCGATGGATACGATCATCCAGGATGGGGACCAGATCATCGCCATCTCGGAAGATGATGATACAGTGCGCCTCTCGGGCCTGACAGACTGGGGCATCCGGGAAGAGGCCATCCTGCCAGCCCGGCCCACAGAGCATGGACCCGAGCGCACGCTCATCCTTGGCTGGAATTGGCGCGCCCCCACGGTGATCAACGAGCTAGCGGCTTACGTAGCTCCCGGATCAGAGGTCATGGTGGTCGCCGATTACCCGCAGGCGGCCACGGAGATCGCCAGGCTCTGTCCTAGCAGCCCAAACCAAAGGGTGACTTTCCAGCAAGGGGACACGACCGACCGGCGCGTGTTGGATGCGCTAGACATCCCTAGCTTCCAGCACGTCATCATCCTCTGCTACTCTGACCTCTTGGATCCTCAGCGCGCCGACGCGCGCACGCTGATCTCCCTCTTGCACCTGCGTGACATCGCCGAGCGAGCGGGGCACACCTTCTCCATCGTCAGCGAGATGCTGGATGTGCGTAACCGCGACCTGGCCGAGGTCACCCGCGCCGACGACTTCGTAGTCAGCGACAAGCTCATCAGCCTGATGCTCGCCCAGGTCTCGGAGAACAGGGCCCTGAACGCGGTCTTTGAGGATCTATTCGATCCCGAGGGATCGGAGATCTACCTCAAGCCGGCTGGCGACTATGTAAGGCTCGGCGAGTCCCTAAACTTTTACACTGTCGTAGAGGCCGCCAGGCGGCGGGGCGAGGTCGCCTTTGGCTATCGCCTGAAGGCTAAAGCCAATGACGCTACGAGCGCCTATGGCGTGGTCGTCAATCCCGACAAGTCCAAGCCGATTGCCTTCGCTCCAGGAGATACTATCATTATGCTGGCCGAGAGCTGAAAGGCTCCTTGTGTGCCCGTAAGGACATAAATCAGTAAGGAGATATTTCTGATGCTAAGAGTCTGTGTGATCGGCATGGGGCCGATCGGAAACCGCCATGCGAAGATCTACAAAGAGGACCCCTTGGCCGAGCTGGTGGGTGTCTGCGATATCATCAAGGAACGCGCCGACTCCGCCGCGGCCCGTCTAGGGGTGCCGGCGTTTTACGATGCGCAAGAGATGCTGGACGCTCTCAAGCCGGATGTGTGCAGCGTGGCCACGGGCGGCTACGAGTACGGCAGCGACCACTACCTGCCGACGATGCAGGCCTTGGAGGCCGGCTGTCATGTCCTCTGCGAGAAGCCCATCTGTAACGAGATCCCCAAAGCCGAGGAGATGGTGGCCAAAGCGCGGGAGAAACGCCTGTGCTTCGGTATTGATTTCAACCATCGCTTCACCCCGGCGGCGCTCATTGCCAAACGCTGGGTGGATGAGGGGCGTTTGGGGCATTTGCTTTTCATCAACATGGCCATGTGGATCAAGAACCCCACCGAGAGCTCGCCTTATTTTCAGATCAAAGCTTTGCACCCTCATACGGTGGACATCATGCGCTACTTTTGTGGGGATATCGAGGCCGTGCAGTGCTTTGCCACCAAGGCCCCCGGTCGCAAGATCTGGTCCACGGCACACTTTAGCATGCGCTTCAAGAACGGCGTCGTCGGCGGGTTGACCGGCTCCTACGACATAGAGCGCGGTCACCCGATGGAACGCTGCGAGGTGGCCGGCACGGGCGGGCGTTTCGTCCTGGAGGATATGTGGCGCGAGGTGACGCTCTATCCCGCGGGTAGCCTGGAAAAGACGGTCTACACCAACCCCGTCTTCGGCGGAATGCGCGATTTTGAGGACACCTTTCGCAACCGCATCCACAAATTCCTGGAGCAGGTGGCAGCGGGCGTTGACCCGGAGGAGATCGACGGCTCCGGGGCCGACGGCCTGGCCGCACAGAAGGTCTTACAGGCAGCGATAGAATCGCTAGAGAACGAGACGGTGGTGTACGTGCGGTAGAAGCGATCAGCTTTCAGTCGTCAGCCGTTCTGGCTGAAAGCTGATCACTGACAGCTTAGAAGGAGCTCATACCATGAAACTTGGTGCCAATTCGGTCCTCTTCGGCGGCTTTGACATGGAGACCGCCTTTAAGCATATCGCCATGGCCGGCTATGACGGCATCGAAATCTCGGCCATTGAGGGGATGAGCGAGCACTTGGTCTTGTCGCGTTGGCGCGAGATCGCTCCGGAGATCAAGCGCCTTTCCAAGGCCTACGGGCTGGAGCTTTTGGCCATGGAGCAGCCCTCCCAGGACCCGGCCATCATGGAGCAAGCCTTCCAGGCCGCGGTGGAGCTCGGCATCCCCATCGTCA
>DAOTVR010000247.1:0-15539 GCA_034436315.1 Anaerolineae bacterium | reverse complement strand
ATACCTGCTGGTAACGCGCCGATTCGCACCCCCTTGATCCCATCGGCCCCAGCTACGGCTGGCACCTCCACCACGGCCCAATCGGGGACGTTAGCGATCAATCCATCATTGCGGATATTGACCGCCTCAATCAACTTATGGCGATTATCTAATATGGAGACGATAATGGGCATGGCGAACTCGCCGGATGGGCGCATCTGCCCTGGATCGGGGGCTTTTTCCTTGCCCTGAGCGATATCCAGTATACGCCGCCAGGATTGCGCCCTATAAGCGTCTGCTCGCTCAAAATCATAGCCCTCTAGGCCGCACTCTTCCCAAGCAAAGGAAAGATACTCGCCGATGTGATCGTCGCTTGGGTGTGGATACAGGCCATAGAGGCGGAACATGCGCCGCGTGAGCGGATAGAAGCTCGGATCATAGTGCTTATCCGCCTCACGTAGGAGGGGATAGAGATCCTCTCCCGTGCTTTTGCGGCGGATATCCAAAAACCAAGCAAAGTGGTTTAGCCCAGCAGCGATCCCTTCCAAATCATCGGCTGGCAACCCGGTAAGGCGTGCGATGCTCGCATAACCCATGCTGATCCCATGGCATAGACCCACAAAGCGCAGCCCCGTATAACGGCTGAGCGCCAGCCCGATGCGACTCTCAGGATTGGAAAAGTTCAAAAGCAGCGCACCGGGACAGAGTTTCTCCATGTCATGAGCAATGTCTAAGATAATGGGGATGTTGCGCAAGGCGTGTGAAAGGCCGCCCGGCCCGCCGTTCTCTCCCAATACTTGTTTGATGCCATACTTGAGGGGGATCTGAAAATCTAGCTTCCACAGCTCGTCGCGCTTGATGGCGACAGAAGTGATGACGAACTCGGCCTCGGGCAAAGCTTGTTTGCGCTCCGGTGTATGTTGAATCAGCAGCCCGGCATCAGCAGCCTCGTTCAGCCTTCGGGCATAGGCCGCCATCACTCCCAAGCGCTCGCCGTCAATATCCACTAACACCAGTGTGCTGCCCCGAAGCTCAGGGGTTAACACTGCATCGGCGATTATCCTGGGGCCGAAGCTGGCGCTCGCCGCGCCGATGAGCACGATCTTGGTGGGCCGCATAAGCTTCACCGACCTCCCGTGAGAATAAAGTAGCCGCTCAAGAGGGAATCCCGATGGCGGCCTTAACATGGCCAGGATACATCGCCAAATCCCCTCGGTCAAGTGGATTACGATCACCTACCGTGAAAACCTGGTTGCATTCCTCTGGGGAACACGCTAAGATCGAACCGCATAAACTGCCAATCCACACTTTTCAGGAGGCGCGATGCAGCTGAGCTGTCTGCCCGTTTCTTTCTTCTCCGACATCATTGAGGGGCGCATGAGCATCGGCGAATGGGCTCGCATGGGTGCTGAGCTCGGACTGGATGCCATTGATTTGAGCACGCTCTTCCTACCCGATCCTTCGCCACAAGCCTTGGCCAAGATCCGTCAAGATATTGAGGCGGCCGGCATGCAGGTGGCGATGGTGACAAGCTATCCGGATTTCACCCACCCTGACCCCAAACAACGCGAGCGCGAATTGGCCCTTGAACAGCAGGTTGTGGCTACGGCCGCATTCTTGGGGGCCAAACTAGTCCGGGTCACCGCCGGCCAGGCCCATCCCGAGACCGGGCGCAAAGAGGGCGTCGCCTGGGCCGTCGAGGGGTTGAGAAAACTCGTGGAGACCGTCGGCAACCTGGGGCCAAGATTGGTTTACGAGAACCACGGCAAACCCGGCGCCTGGCGCTATACAGACTTTTCCCAACCACCCGACATCTTCCTAGAGATCGTCCGCAATACCGCCGATATCGGTTTAGGGATCAATTTCGACACGGCCAACGCCACAGCGTTCGCCGAGGATCCCCTTGCTCTGCTAGAGCAGGTCATCGAGCGCGTCGTAAGCATTCACGCGGCCGACACGGCGGTGCGCGGCGAACTGCGCCCGGTCTTACTGGGCACGGGCGTTACGCCTTTCGGTGCCCTGTTCAGCAGGCTTCACCAGGCCGGTTGGGACGGCTGGATCTGCATTGAAGAAGCCTCCAGACGTGGCAGAGAGGGCGTTGAGGCCGCGGTGCGCTTTGTGCGCAAGACGTGGGGCCAGTGAGAATACCTAATACCTCACCGACTTAACGGCTGTCCATACCGCTCAGCAGAGAAAATCTGCTCCCAGGGCTTGCGCTCGCGCGCTGCCGGAGAGACATCCGGCACTCCCAAGGGCGTGCAGGCAACGACCTCAGCCTCGGCAGGAATCCCGCAAACGGCTTTGACCTTCTCGGGATCAAAGGCGCCGATCCAGCAGGTACCGTATCCAAGGCTGCGAGCGGCCAAGACCATGTTCTCCAAGGCGATTGCCACATCAACCCGATACCACTTGTTGCTTACGGCGGGCAACCCCAAGGCCACAAGGATACAAGCCGCATCGGCCATCCACATCTGCCCATTGCAGGCTTCAGCCACGCGCCGCTTTTGCTCCTCATTGCGGACGACGATGAAATGCCAAGGCTGGCGATTCGCTGCCGAGGGCGCCTGACGGCCCGCCTCCAAAATTTGCTTCAAGTGCTCATCGGGGATCGGTTCTCGCTTGTACTTGCGAATGCTCCTGCGTTCGAAGATAGCTTGTAGTGTATCCATGACCTTCCTCCTTTGATCGATTTGGCCCCTTCAGCCATCGGCTCTCAAGACGGGAGCCACTGGCATCGCTATATTGTAGACAAATCCAGGGTCATTTCCAGTTGGCACTCTGCGGTCATTGTAGTATACTAGAGGCGTTATCAGAGCGATCTATGTTGAGATTAGGACACTGGCGTCTCCTCTAGGGATAATGTGGTCAAGAGGGGGCGTTTTCTGTTTTATCGGACGCCATGCGTTTAGAAGAGCTTGGCACAGGTTGGGAGAGGCAGAGGAGGCTTTATGCCAGCGATTATCGTTATCGGCGCGCAGTGGGGTGATGAGGGCAAAGGCAAGATCGTGGATCACCTGGCAGAGCGAGCTACAATGGTCGTGCGTTACCAGGGGGGCACCAATGCCGGGCATACTGTGGTCATTGGGGACAAGGTGCTCAAGCTACATCAAGTGCCAGCAGGGATTACCCGCCCCCACGTCGCCGCCGTCTTGGGAAATGGTA
The DNA here is from genome assembly GCA_034436315.1 of Anaerolineae bacterium. Lineage (GTDB taxonomy): Bacteria > Chloroflexota > Anaerolineae > UBA1429 > UBA1429 > DAOTVR01. The sequence goes on along the minus strand of DAOTVR010000247.1, from coordinate 12,398 downwards.
TGGTCATCACCCCGCCGGCGCTGGTGGAGGAGCTTGATACCCTTGAGTCCCAGGGGTTCTCCACGCGCAATCTACACATCAGCGCCAACGCCCACGTGGTGATGCCCTACCATATTTTGCTAGACGAACTGCAAGAAAAGTCGCGCGGGGCCTATGCCTTGGGCACGACAAAACGAGGAATCGGCCCGGCCTACACCGACAAAGCCGCCCGACATGGGCTGCGTATGCAGGATATCATCTCGCCGGAGCGCTTCGCCGAACGGCTGGCGGCGGCCCTTGAACAGGTCAACCCGGTCCTGACCCGTGTCTATGGGCAACAAGCGCTCACCGTAGAGGAGATCACCTCCCAGTATACCCCTGCGGCGCAGCGCTTGGCCCCTTTCGTCACCGATACCAGCCTTTTGATCCACAACGCTCTGAAACGGGGCGAGAATGTGCTTCTAGAGGGTGCACAGGCTACGATGCTGGACATTGATTTCGGCACCTATCCTTACGTCACCTCCTCCTCTTCTTCGGCTGCTGGGGCCTGCTCCGGTGCCGGCATCAGCCCGTTGCAGATTCGGGAGGTGATCGGCGTCGTCAAGGCCTATACCTCCCGCGTAGGCAAGGGACCTTTTCCTACAGAGCTAACCGACGCCATCGGCGATTGGATCGTAGAGCGAGGATGGGAGTACGGGACGACCACAGGACGCCGCCGAAGATGTGGCTGGATCGATTTGGTTAGCTTGCGCTACTCGGCGCGGATCAACGGTTTCACGGGGATCGCCATCTCTCGCCTAGATGTGCTCAGTGGGCTTGAGGAAGTCAAGCTCTGCGTGGGTTATCGGCTCCCCGATGGTACGATCACAGAAGAATACCCCGTAGACACCGATACCCTATCGCGAGTTACCGCCGTCTACGAAACCATGCCCGGCTGGCAAGATGGCATCAACAAAGCACGCGCTTGGGAGGAGCTGCCCCCTGCTGCACGAAACTACTGCCAGCGGATTTCGGATCTCTTAGAGGTACCGATTGATATGATCTCAGTAGGCGCCGAACGAAATGATTTGATCGTGCTTCGCTGGCCCATCTGAGCACCTCTTGTATCCGGAGATGAGCGAGCTCATTTGAGGCTGAGGAGGGAGGAAAACCCATGGTTTCATCAGAGCGAGAATGGATCGAGGGCTTTACCTTCGATGATGTGCTTTTGACACCGGGGAGATCCGCAGTGCTCCCCGCAGAGGTGGACATCTCCACTCAGTTGACCAGCAAGATCCGCCTCAATGTGCCTGTGCTCTCGGCGGCCATGGACACCGTCACCGAGGCACGCATGGCCATCGCCTTGGCTCGTGAAGGCGGTCTGGGCATCATCCATCGTAATTGCTCTATTGAAGCTCAAGCAGCCGAAGTAGACAAGGTCAAACGCTCCGAATCAGGGATGATCGTGGATCCCATCACCCTCCCGCCTACGGCGACCCTGGCTCAGGCCAAGGAGATCATGGCCACCTATCATATCTCCGGTGTCCCCATTACCGAGGGCCCCAAGCTGGTCGGCATCTTGACCAATAGGGATATTCGCTTCGCCACCGAGGATAATCGGCCAGTCAGTGAGTTCATGACTTCCAAGAACCTGATTGTGGCCCCCTTGGGCACCACCCTGGAACAAGCTCAAGCCATCTTGCAAGCCCACCGCATTGAGAAGCTCCCGTTGGTTGACGAGAACTACCATCTCAAGGGCTTGATCACCGTCAAAGACATCCAGAAAAAGCGCGACTACCCCAATGCAGCCTTGGACGCCAAAGGGCGTTTGCTCGCCGGGGCCGCCATTGGTGTGGGCCCTGACATGACCGAGCGCGCTGCGGCCCTGGTTGCTGCGGGCGTCGATGTTTTGGCAATTGACACGGCTCACGGGCATGCCGAGATGGTCCTGCGCGCCACCGAGCGACTCAAGGGGCTTTATCCCGATGTAGCCATCATCGCCGGAAACGTAGTCACCGCCGAGGGCACCCGCGATCTTATCCTGGCCGGCGCAGATGCAGTGAAAGTGGGGGTAGGAGCCGGCTCCATATGTACAACGCGCATCGTGGCCGGAGTAGGCATGCCTCAGCTGACCGCAATCCTGATCTGCGCTGCAGCAGCCAGCGAATATGGCGTGCCGATCATCGCCGACGGCGGCATTCGTTACTCCGGTGACATCGTCAAAGCCCTGGCCGCGGGCGCCAGTTGTGTGATGCTCGGCAACCTGCTTGCCGGCGTAGACGAGAGCCCCGGCGAGATCGTCATTTTTGAGGGGCGACGCTTCAAGGAATATCGCGGAATGGGCTCTTTGGGAGCTATGAGAGGCTATGTTCGTGATCGTTACGCCTCCGGTCAGTATGACGCAGCAGAGGGCAGCGGAGAACGCTCTAGTGGCAAGCTCGTGCCTGAGGGCATTGAAGGCAGGGTCGCCTATAAGGGCAGGCTATCTGATACGATCTTCCAGTTGATGGGAGGCTTGCGATCGGGCATGGGCTACGTAGGAGCCGCCAACTTGCAAGAGTTGCGGGCCAAGGCCAAGTTCGTGCGCATCACGAACGCGAGCTTCATTGAGAGTCATCCACATAGCGTGATCATCACCCGTGAGGCCCCTAATTACCAGCTCCAACCATGAGATACAATCCGCCCAGCAAGGAGTCGTCTGTGGACCAAATCTATCGCGTTGAGGTTATGCCGCTCCCCGGCGAGGCACCAGAGGACTTCCTGTTGGCCGATATTGCCGCTTTAGGCATAACGGGCGTTGAGCGAGTGGAGCGCGTTGACCTCTTTTTCTTGCGCGGGGAGTTATCTGAGGCCGAGCTTTCTCGGCTCTGCCGGGAACTTTTAGCCGACCCGGTGGTTCAGCATGCCGTGTGGCGACCTGCGTCCGAAACACCTCCTACACCCCAGGGCGCAATCCGATTGGAGGTGGGCTTACGGCCGGGCGTGACCGACAGTGTAGCCGCTAACCTCCTTGCCCGAGCTAGGCTCTTGGGAATGCAGAACTTGCGGGCGGCGGCAACGGCCCAGAGTTATGTAATCTATGGCGCGATCGCTCCCGCCCAGGTACATATTATAGCCCGGCGCCTGCTCTGCAATGAGGTCATCCAGTACTATGAGCTGGGGCGCTTGACACCGCATGTAGGGATCGAGCCTTCTCCGGTCACCATGCGCGCCGACCCGGTGCCTATTACCTCTCTGGACGATGAACAGCTGCTTCGACTCTCCCGTGAGCGTCTCCTGTCTCTAGATCTCGCTGAGATGCACGCTATACAGCAGTATTTCATCCGAGAAGGGCGCGAGCCAACCGACGCCGAGCTGGAAAGTTTGGCCCAGACCTGGTCCGAGCACTGCGTGCACAAGACCTTCAAGGGCATCGTTGAATACACTGAGATGAGCGATCAAGGGATCGTCCAAGAGCGGATTGATAGCCTCTTGCGCACGTACTTGCAAGCGGCAACTCGTCAGATCAACGCTCCATGGGTGCGTTCCGCCTTCGTAGATAACGCCGGAATCGTTGACTTTGACGAACATTATGAAGTCTCATTCAAAGTTGAGACGCACAATCACCCTTCCGCTTTGGAGCCGTTTGGCGGGGCTAATACGGGTGTAGGGGGTGTGGTGCGAGACATCATCGGGGTTTCAGCGCGCCCCATTGCTAACACGGACGTGCTGTGTTTCGGCCCTCTGGATACACCGATAGAGCAGCTCCCGGCCAATGTGCTGCACCCTCGGCGAATTTACAACGGCGTTATAGCCGGAATTGAGGATTACGGCAACAAAATGGGCATCCCTACGGTCAACGGAGCAATACTCTTTGAACCCGGCTATACGGCGAATCCCTTGGTTTATTGTGGTTGTGTAGGCATTGCACCCAAGGGGCTGCATCCCAGAGAAGCGCGGCCCGGGGACCTTGTCGTCGTCCTTGGGGGACGAACGGGGCGCGATGGGCTGCACGGGGCCACGTTCTCCTCTATTGAGTTGACCAGTGAGACGGGAGAAACCTCAGGGGGTGCGGTACAGATCGGCAACCCTATCACCGAGAAGATGATGTTAGATGCCATCCTCGCGGCCCGTGATGAACGCCTGTACACCGCTATCACTGACTGCGGTGCCGGCGGTCTCTCTTCAGCGGTGAGCGAGATGGGCGCCCGGATCGGCGTACGGGTGCAGCTTGAGAAAGTGCCCCTGAAGTACCAGGGATTACAGCCTTGGGAGATCTGGCTCTCCGAGGCTCAGGAACGCATGGTGCTTGCCGTACCGCCCGAGAATGAGGCGCGTCTCAGGCAAATCTGCGAGCGATTCTCGGTGGAGATGACCGTGATCGGCGTCTTCACCGCCGACGGTCGCTTGCATCTGCGCTACGGAGACATGGTTGTAGCCGATATGTCCATGGAATTCCTGCACAAGGGGATCCCCCGACGCACACTACAAGGCACTTGGCGACGGCCCAACTTCTCGGAGCCAGAGGATAATAGGGTGGAAAACGGCGAGAGTCTCGCCCAGACATTATTGCACATCCTTGCACATCCCAATGTACGCAGTAAAGAGGACGTCGTGCGGGTATATGATCACGAGGTGTTAGGGGGCACGGTGGTCAAGCCCTTTGTGGGCGTGGAAAACGATGGCCCTTCCGACGCTACGATCCTGCGGCCACTTGAGACCTGGAATTCTTATCATGGGTTGGCCATCGGCTGTGCCCTTAACCCCTCTTATGGACAAATTGACCCCTATGCCATGGCCATAGCTGCCATTGATGAGGCGGTACGCAATGTCGTGGCAGTGGGTGCTGATCCCGAGCGGATCGCTATCCTGGACAACTTCTGTTGGGGAAACCCTCTCCTGCCCGATCGGCTGGGCAGCCTGGTGCGCGCCTGCAAGGGATGCTACGATGGAGCGCTGCACTATGGTACCCCATTCATTTCAGGCAAAGATAGCTTGAACAATGAATATATTGACTATCTAACGGGCCAACAAATGGCTATCCCGGGTTCACTTCTAATCTCCTCGCTCGGATGGGTGCCCGACGTGCGGCGTAGTTGTACGATGGACCTCAAAGAAGCCGGCAACCTGATCTACATTTTGGGTGAGACGCGCAGAGAGCTCGGTGGCTCGTATTATTACCGTTTACAGGGTTTGGTGGGCAACTCAGTGCCCGGCATAGCCCAAGCAGGCCCGGCCACAGCGCGTGCCCTGCATCAGGCTATCATGGGGGGCCTCGTACGCGCTTGTCACGACTGTTCGGAAGGGGGACTGGCTGTAGCCTTGGCCGAGATGTCCTTAGCTGGGCAATTAGGGATAATGGTCGAGTTGGCCAGCGTGCCCACGGATGGCAGGGAGATGCGCGAGGATGCTTGGCTGCTCTTCTCCGAGTCCAACGGACGTTACCTGGTAGAGGTGCGACCTGAGGACGCTAGGCCTTTTGAAGCCTTGATGGCTGACGTTCCTCATGCCTGCATAGGACGCGTCGGAAAAACTCCTGAGCTATGCGTCGTCAGCTGCAAGGGAAACCCGCTGTTCTCATTGCCGGTAGCAGAAATCAGGCGAGCTTGGCGAGGCCATTTGGATGGCCATCTCTCCTGTTCGGAGCACAAGCCATGAAGAGACCCCGAGTCCTCATCATGCATGCCCCGGGCACAAATCGTGATCGCGAAGCCGCTCTAGCTTGCGAATTAGCCGGCGGAGACCCGGAGATCGTGCATATCAACCAGCTTATTGCCGGCGAACGAGCCTTTGCCGACTATCAGATGCTGGTTCTGCCAGGCGGATTCTCTTATGGCGATGACTTGGGAGCGGGCCGGCTATGGGCTAATGATCTCTATCATCGCTTCCGTGCCGACCTGGATGCGTTCGTCGCCTCAGGCAAGCCGGTCATGGGGATTTGCAACGGCTTTCAAGCTCTGGTCAAGGCAGGTTACCTACCTGGACCCGACATTCCTCAGCAAGTCACCTTAACCCGTAACCGGAGCGGACGCTTTGAGTGCCGTTGGGTGCGCTTACGCCCGGTTTTGGACAGTCGTTGCCTCTTCACGCAAGGCCTGGATGAGGACATCCTTTGTCCCGTAGCTCATGGTGAGGGCCGTCTAGCCTTAGCGAGGACGGGCACGACATCCACTTTGTGGCATAACGGCTTGGTCGCTCTTCGTTACGTCGTTCCGGTTGACCCTGCTCAAGCGGGGCAACTTTCTGTCAATGTGCCCGTGCGCGAGCACGCAGAGTATCCATATAATCCGAACGGCTCGGTGGACGACATCGCCGGGATCTGCAACCGAGCGGGCAATGTCTTCGGCCTGATGCCACACCCCGAGGATCACATCTTCCCCATTCAACACCCGCGCTGGACGCGCGGCGAGCAAGGGGGCATGGGCATCCAGTTATTTCGCAACGGCATACGAGCCGCAGCGCTTTTTGTCTAATGTGCGAGCTTTGGAGGCTGGCCATCCATGGCTGATACCTTTACTCAGGAAACCTATCTTTCGCCTTTCACCTGGCGCTATGGCTCAGAGGACATGCGACGCATCTGGTCCGAGATGCATAAACGGCGCCTTTGGCGGCGTATCTGGGTAGCGCTGGCCACGGCGCAGATGGAAGCTGGTTTGGTTACACCAGAACAGCTAGCCGAGCTCCGCGCACACCAAGACGACGTGGATTGGCAACGCGCCCAAGAACTAGAAGCCGAGTTGCACCATGACCTGATGGCGGAACTCAAGGTTTATGCCGAACAGTGTCCTCTGGGAGGAGCTATCCTCCATTTAGGCGCAACGAGTATGGACATTGAGGACAATGCCGATGCCTTGCGCTTGCGCGAGTCGCTGAAGCTGATCCGCGAGCGCCTGAAGGCCGTGTTGCTTCTCCTGGCCGAGCGCATTGAAGCGGAGGCCGACACCGTCGTCATGGCCTATACCCATATCCAGCCAGCTGAGCCAACGACGCTGGGATACCGCCTGAGCCAATACGCTCAAGATCTTTTAGAGGACCTGCGTGCCCTGGATCAACTCCTGCCCCAAGTGCGGGGCAAGGGATTTAAGGGCGCAGTGGGAACCTCAGCCTCCTATGCATATCTTCTCCAGGGTCGAGGGATGACGCCCCAGGAGATGGAAGAACGCGTCATGAGTCAACTTGGTTTGAGCGCCTTCCCTGTAAGCACTCAGACCTACCCGCGCAAGCTAGACTATCAGGTGCTTTGCCTTCTGGCCGGGATAGCACAATCGGTGTACAAGTTCTCTTTTGACCTGCGCCTACTACAGTCCCCGCCCTTTGGAGAGCTAGCCGAGCCTTTCGGCCGTCAGCAAGTCGGTTCGTCAGCCATGCCCTTCAAACGAAATCCGGTCACATCGGAGAGCATCTGCTCTCTGGCACGCTATGTGGCCGGCTTGTCCCGGGCTGCTTGGGACAACGCGGCTCACTCCATATTGGAACGCACCTTGGACGACTCGGCGAACCGTCGCTCCATTTTGCCTGAGGCTTTCCTCGCCTGCGATGACATGCTGCTCAGGCTGCAGCGCGTGGTGAAGGGGTTACGCATTGGCCGAGAGGCGCTCGCGCGCAATCTGGCAACCTATGGCCCCTTTGCTGCCACCGAGCCCTTGCTCATGGCCTTGGTCAAAGCGGGGGCAAACCGGCAGGAGATGCATGAGCGCATTCGCCAGTGCAGCATGATCGCCTGGCAAAGCTTACAGCGCGGCGAAGTTAACCCCTTATCGGAGCTTCTGGCAAGCGACCAAGCGATTTTAGGATATTTATCACCTGATGAGGTTCGGGCGATCCTCGCCCAGGGCACGGGAGTCGGAGATGCACCGGAGCGTAGTCGGGCTTTAGCACGCCTCATACGCCAAGCGATCGCGGCGGATTGAAGCCGCTTGTTGCCATGTGGAGGAAAAGTCAGTATTAGGAGGGGTGAACATGGCTTTTGGACCTGTGGAGTTCGGACCCAAGCTGGCTGAGGGCAAGACCAAGATCATTTACGCCCACCCTGAGAAGGACGACGTGGTGTATATGGTACACAAAGACGGGATCACCGCCGGTGATGGCGCGCGGCGCAACATATTGCCCGGAAAGGGCAAGTTGTCCTGCCGCACGACCTCAAACGTCTTTTACCTACTAGAAGATCAAGGGGTGGCTACGCATTACATCGGCATGGTGGGCGAGGACATCAACCTTGTGACGCGCTGCACCATGATCCCCCTTGAGGTGGTCATGCGGCGCATCGCTACCGGCTCTTTCTTGCGCCGCAATCCCCACGTCGCCGAGGGAACGCGCTTTGACCCCGTGTTGGTAGAGTTCTTTCTGAAAGATGATGCCCGGCATGACCCCTTGGTCACAGATGAGGAGATCGTGAAGCTGGGTGTGGCTACTCAAGAGGAAATCGAGGCCATGCGCCAGACGGGACGCAAAGTCTTTGAGATCCTGGAGAAAGCCTGGGCCAAGCTGGACGTAACCCTGGTGGATTGCAAGATCGAGTTCGGGCGGGCGAAGGACGGACAGCTCCTGGTAGCCGATGTGATTGACAACGACTCCTGGCGCATCTGGCCAGGCGGTGACAAAGAGCGCATGTTGGATAAGCAGATCTACCGCAACATGCGCGAGGTGACCGAAGAGGGTCTGGAAGTGCTCCTGGCCAAATACCAACAGGTAGCCGAATTGACCGACAAATTCTTGGAGGAAGAAGGATAACTCCGTTTAGACCAGCCTGCAGGAGGGGTCTACAGCGATATGGCCGGAAGGGTTGTCATCATCATGGGATCAAAGAGTGATCTAGAGCATGCAAACAAGATCGCAGAACAGCTGAAAGCCTTTGGCCTTCAACCCACTTTGCGCATAGCTTCGGCGCACAAGAGCATACGCCACCTCCTCAAGATCGTTGAGGAGTATAACGCGGCGGCAGAGCCTATAGTTTTCATCGCCATAGCCGGGCGCTCTAATGCCCTTGCCGGGGTGATCGACGCCAATACCCCTTTCCCGGTCATCACCTGTCCTCCTCCGTCGTCAGCTTTCGGCGGGGCTGACATTTATTCCTCGCTGCGTATGCCCAGCGGAGTGGCTTCCTTGGTCATCCTAGAGCCCGATGGCGCCGCTTTAGCCGCAGCCAAGATCCTGGCGCTGTCGGATCCTTCTCTGCGCGATCGTTTGACGGTTTACCAAACTGAGATGACTTGTAGTATCATTGAAGCAGACAAAAGCCTAAGCTGATTTGCGGCTTTAGGGAGCATAAGGTGAATGATTGAAAACAGGAGTGCTACGGATCGCCCTCACGAGAGCTGCGGGGTTTTCGGCATTTATGCTCGTGGCGAGGCGGTGGCCCGCATCGCTTTCTTCGCGCTCTACGCCTTACAACACCGTGGTCAGGAAAGCGCGGGAATCGCCGTATCGGATGGCCGCCGTATCACCTTGTATAAACAGATGGGCCTTGTCTCGCAGGTGTTTAATGAGGATAACTTGCGCCCGCTGCAAGGGCACATCGCTATCGGCCACAACCGCTACTCAACGGCGGATTCATCGCGTACCATCAGTGCCCAGCCCTTTCTGCTTGAATCGGCCCTGGGGCCTATTGCTATGGCTCACAACGGCAACTTGGTTAACGCCGATATCCTTCGTCAGGAACTGCTCATACGCGGGGTTGGGCTAACTTCTTCCAGCGATACCGAGACGATGATCCAGCTTCTGGCTGGCGCGCCAGGAGATACATGGCTGGAGCGTATTCGCCACTTGATGACCAGAGCCCAAGGAGCCTATTCGTTGACGATCCTGACGCGCGACACCCTGTTCGCTGTAAGGGATCCATGGGGATTTCGGCCTTTGTGCATGGGACGCCTCAACGGGGGATGGGTCGTAGCCTCCGAGACGTGTGCTCTCCAGACGATCGGGGCCGTAGATATTGAAGAAATTCCTGCCGGACGGATCGTCAGCATCAACGACGAAGGGCCCCAAACGTTCGTCGGAGCACCTGCAGGCAAGCCCAATCTTTGCATCTTTGAGTATATCTATTTCGCGCGCCCCGACAGTATCATAGGAGGTCAGCTCATTCACTTGGTGCGCCAAGAGCTAGGACGGCAGCTAGCCCGAGAGCATCCCGTTGAGGCAGATTTGGTCATAGCAGTGCCGGATTCGGCCACCCCTGCGGCGATAGGCTACGCCCAAGAATCCGGAATTCCTTACTCGGAAGGGCTAATCAGAAACCGCTACATCGGCCGCACGTTCATTGAGCCAGATGATCGCCTGCGCCAGGCCGGCGTCGCCCTCAAGTTCAATCCGCTTCCTCAGGTTCTAAAGGGCAAGCGCATCGTCGTTGTAGATGATTCTATCGTGCGAGGCAACACCACCCGTCCCATTGTAGAGCTTCTACGTCGTGCCGGGGCACGGGAGATCCACATGCGTATTTCCTCTCCCCCCATTAAACATCCCTGCTTTATGGGAGTAGATATGGCCACTTACGAGGAGTTGATCGCCCATCGTTTCTCCGTAGAAGAGATCCGGCAAAAGATCGGCGCGGACTCGCTGGGCTACCTGAGCCTAGAGGGGATGATTCGTGCCGTACGCCGGCCGGTGGACAACTTCTGTGTGGCCTGCTTTACGGGAAACTATCCTTTTGAGAAGAAAGCAGGGGGGTTTATCCCCCGCGAGAAACGAGAACCGGAGCTATGTTTCGATCTCAGAAAGGATAGAGAGCCATGAAAGTGCTGGTCGTCGGCTCTGGAGGACGGGAACACGCTCTCGTCTGGGCGCTGAAGCGCTCGCCACAAGTGCAAGAGATCCACATCGCTCCGGGTAACGGGGGCACCTGCGAGCTAGCCACAAATGTGCCCATTCCCGCAGAGGACATCCCCTCTTTAGTAAGCTACGCGGACAGCCAGCGTTTCGACCTGGTGGTTATCGGGCCAGAAGCCCCCTTGGCTGCTGGACTGGCGGACGCACTGCGGGCCAAGGGTTTGCGCGTCTTTGGCCCCAGCGCCAAAGCGGCACGAATTGAAGCCTCCAAAGCTTTCAGCAAAGATTTCATGCATGAGCATCGTATCCCTACGGCTGATTACCGCGTCTTTCGCGATTATGAGGCCGCCTTACGCTACCTTGATGAGCATCCGGCGCCCATCGTGATCAAAGCCGATGGCCTCGCAGCCGGCAAGGGGGCCATGGTCTGCAAAACCGATGAGGAAGCCCGTAAGGCGCTGGATCTGATGATGCGCCAGCGCATCTTTGGCTCGGCCGGTGATACCGTAGTGATTGAGGAATGTCTGAAGGGACAAGAAGTCTCTGTACTCGCCTTCACGGACGGTCAATCCATTGCCCCGATGGTGTTGGCCCAGGATCATAAGGCAGCATACGACGGCGATCAGGGCCCCAATACCGGCGGCATGGGCTGCTATGCGCCGGCGCATGTCCTTGATGAGACCACGATGCACCGCGTCTTGAATGAGGTGCTCCAGCCAGCCGTTGATGGACTACGTCGTATGGGTACACCTTATGTTGGAGCGCTTTACGCCGGACTGATGGTCTCCAACGGCGATTTTCACGTCCTAGAATTCAATTGTCGTTTCGGTGATCCCGAAGCACAGGTCATCCTGCCTCTCCTGGAAACCGACCTGGCCACGGTGATGCTCGCTTGCGTTGAAGGTCAGCTAGCACATATCACCTTGCGCTGGTCTCCCAAGTCCTGCGTCTGCGTGGTGCTAGCTTCGGGGGGGTATCCTGGCTCCTACAAAAGTGGCTACGAGATCTCCGGCCTTGCTGAAGCCGCTAAACTGAAAGACACCGTGGTCTTCCACGCGGGAACCAGACGCCAAGATGGACGGGTGTTCACAGCGGGTGGCCGTGTGCTCGGCGTGACGGCTTGGGCCGATGACCTGCGGGAAGCCATTCGGCGTGCTTACGCCGCTGTCGAGCTCATCCATTGGCCAGGGATGATGTTCCGGCGGGACATTGGGGCTAAGGGACTGGCTTCCGTCTCGCCTTCCAACCGTTGACGAAAAAGCATCCAGGCAGCTGATCTCCCCTGGCGCCCTCTGGCCACCTGAAGGGAATTCTGACCAGGGTGTTTGTAGCGTCGTTTTCCCTCTGACCTCCTCTGTGCGGGAAATCACGGTAGACCTTCCAGCTGACCTGGCACGCTCTCTCGCCTTCTGCCTCGCTCAAGCCAGCCACCGGTGAATGATGCTGTAGTGTAAGGGGCATAGTCCCTGCTCCTTGGGCCCTGCCGCCGCTCCCCGCCATAGCCACCAGCGCTCCTGCCAACCCAGCAGCGAACACAGCAACTCCGCTGCCCGCCGTAAGCTGGAGCCGATCGCCTTTCCAAGCAGTACCAGTACCATCCACTCGGCTCCGTTTATTTCGAGTTGAACACACCTTCATCCAAGGCATCACCCTAAGGACCTAAAGGGATAGGGAACGAGATCATATTCTAAAAGCCAGCC
>DAOTVR010000246.1:0-3038 GCA_034436315.1 Anaerolineae bacterium | reverse complement strand
AGACCAGTTCCCCTCGTTCGCCGTAAGGCAGCTTTTTCCCTGTGTTAGGATCAATAACTTCTACGAGGAAGTGGTCCTCAAAGATGTGCAGGCCGCACTTGTGCATGCATTCCGAGGAGACCCCTGGGCCGATCACCTCGCTCAGACCGTAGATATCCAGCGCGGCAATCCCCAAGCGCTCCTCAATTTCTTGGCGCATGCTCTCAGACCACGGTTCCGCACCAAAGAAGCCGACCCTGAGCTTGCTTTGCCGCAGGTCTGTGCCCATTTCGCGGGCCGTCTCGGCGATCAAAAGGGCATAGGAAGGAGTGCAACATAAAGCCGTAGCGCCAAAATCTTGGATGAGGGTGACTTGTCTACCGGTATTGCCCCCGGACATGGGCACGACCGTCGCCCCGATGCGCTCTGCTCCGTAGTGAATGCCCAGCCCCCCTGTGAATAGGCCGTAGCCATAGGCGTTGTGGACGATGTCTTTGCGCGTTACCTCGCCGCAGCTCAGCGTTCGGGCCATCACTTCCGCCCACGTGTCAATGTCTTTGGCGGTGTAAGCCACGACGGTCATCTTGCCTGTGGTCCCGCTAGAAGCATGTATGCGCACAACATCATCAAGGGGCACAGCTAGCAGGCCAAAGGGGTAATTATCGCGAAAGTCGCTCTTGCGCGTGAAGGGCAGGATGGCCAGGTCATCTAGGGTACGGATGTCCTTCGGACTGACGCCCGCTGCACGAAAGGCTTCGCGGTAAAAGGGTACCTTCTCGTAAACCTCGGCGACTTTGGCTTGTAAGCGACGTAGTTGCAAAGCCTCTAACTGATCCCTAGGTGCACATTCCATCTCGCGATTCCAGATCATCTTTCCTCCTTTGTCATCAGTTACCGGCTATCCATCTGCTCCCTTAGCAAGGTAAAGGGCCGACAAACCAAGCAATATGACTAGCATTGACAACAGAAGACTGAGAACTCAGGCTCTTCCGAGGTAGGCGCGTCGCATGTGGGTTGAGGAGAGCAACTCTTTCGCTGTACCTTCGGCGACGATACGTCCTGTTTCCATCACATAGGCCCTATCGGCGATACGCAGTGCAGCGTAGGCGTCTTGCTCTACGAGAAAGATCGTGAGCCCCTCTTCACGCAGACGCGTTAGTGTAGCCAAGATCTCGCGCACCAGGTTTGGAGCCAGGCCGATTGACGGCTCATCTAACAAAAGCAACTGCGGAGAAGACATCAAGGCGCGGGCGATGGCCAGCATCTGTTGCTCGCCACCGCTCAAGCTGCCAGCAAGCTGGCGTTGGCGCTCCTCCAGCCTAGGGAAAAGGCGAAACACGTTTGCCAACCTTTGCTGTACCTCCGGGCGCCGAAGGAGCCAACGCATGGGGCCGAATAGGTCGCGTAAGTTCCTCTGGTGATGCACGTAGCTTCCCAAGATGAGATTATCGCGTACCGTTATGGTTGGCAGGATCTGTCGCCCCTCGGGTACCAGGGTGATGCCCTTACGAGCAATATGGTAAGGGGGTAGACCATCCAGACGTTGGTCTTCCCAGTGGATTTGACCTTCTGAAGGCGGCCTTAACCCAACGATGGCATGTAGAAGGCTGCTTTTGCCCGCCCCATTGGGGCCCAATAGGGCCACGATCTCCCCTCTTTGCACGGTCAGCGAGGCGCGCCGAACGGCCTGTATATGCCCGTAGTACACGCTTACGGTGGCTATGTTGAGCATTAGGCTCTCTCTTCTCCTAAATAAGCGGCGATAACCGCCTTATCCCGGCGAATATCTTCTGGGGTACCTTGAGCTAACCGCTTACCGTGATCCAAGACGACCACCCATTCGGCCAGGCCCATAACCAACTCCATATCGTGTTCCACCAGGATAGTTGTGATGCCCATCTGTTGTATGCGGCGAATAAGATCCGCCAGATCGCTTTTCTCCAGACGGTTAAGCCCTGCAGCCGGCTCGTCAAGGAGGATGAGAGTGGGGTTTGTGGCCAGGGCCCGGGCGATGGCCAAGAGGCGCTGTTGCCCAAAGGGCAAGCTGCCGGCCTCTTGATGAGCCTTTGCGCCCAGGCCTACGAGATTCAGAAAACGCAAGGCATCGAGATAGATGTCTTCTTCTTCGCGGCGGGCGTGGGGCAGGCGCAGTATCACTTCCGGCAAACCACACTGTCCCTGAAGATGGCAACCGACCATCACGTTTTCCAACACGGTCATGGACTCAAAGATCAGCGCTTGCTGGAAAGTGCGAGCAATGCCCAATCGTACGCGCTCGTGTGCCGGCCGACCATTAAGCCGTTTGCCCCTGAAGCGCACTTGGCCTCTAGTGGCCTCCATTGTGCCGGCAATGATGTTCAAAAGCGTCGTCTTGCCGGCGCCGTTGGGACCGATAAGGGCCAGAATCTCGCCCTCAGGGACGCGAAATGAAACCTCGTCCAAAGCGACCAACCCGCCGAACCTCTTGCATACGCGATCTATCTCTAGAATTATGGCCTTATCAGAGCTCATCTTATTCTCTATGCGATGCTGGAAGTTAGGGACTTGCTTTCTGGGCAACTCCGGCGCAGATTATGGTCGCCCGATTTTCTTCAAGGAAATTTTTGTATCTCCTAGCACTCTGTCCTTGCATGTCTAGGCGCTCTTGACGTGGCCTGATGAGCCCGAACGGCCAGAAGAACTCATCTTGGCTACAGCGGCCATTATCCAGCTTCTGAGTTTGTATCTCCACAGCTTGACGCTCGCCGTGACCAATCCTTCGGGCATAAAGATCATGATGATCACGAGCAGGATGCCATACGCGATGATCTGGTACTCTCCCGTTTCGTATTGCGTTAGCAGGGGGATGAGTTCGCGTAGTCCTAGGGTCAGTAATGTCACGGCTGCCGTACCAAAGGGTGCCCCCCAGATTGAGGCCAGACCTCCCACGGCGGCCATGAGCACCAAACGCACCGACACCCCAAAGTCAAAAGCTGTAGGGCTGATAAAGATCATGTAATGGGCATACAGACTCCCCGCAACGCTGGCATAGAGGGCGCTTATGACCATCACTTGCAACT
>DAOTVR010000245.1:0-3487 GCA_034436315.1 Anaerolineae bacterium | reverse complement strand
GTGATCTGCCTCTTGTCGTCACCGTGGACTATGGGCGCTTTTCCGAAGCGCTGCGTCAACATCGCCTTAGCGGGGGCGTGCTTTACATGGTCAAAGAGGTCCCCTCGCTAGACGAGGCTAACCGCTGCATGGATTTAGTGCGCGCCTATCGGGTCTGAGGAGCGGGAACGATGCGAATCACCCAGATCGAGACCTTTGTCTACTGGATCAGTTGGTGCAACTGGCTTTTCGTCAAGGTCTCCACCGACGAGGGGCTTTACGGCTGGGGCGAGGGATCGCTTCACGGCGCGATCCGCTCGGTAGAGACGGCCATTCACGAGCTTGGCGCGGCGCTCATCGGCCAAGACCCGGCCGGCGTGGAGCGACACTGGCAGGCGATGTACCACGCCTGGCGCTGGCGAGGTGGCCCCACGCTCTCCACCGCCCTGGGCGCGCTGGACATCGCCCTTTGGGACCTGGAAGGCAAGCGTTTGGGAGTGCCCGTCTATCGCCTCCTGGGCGGCCCTTTCCGGGAGCGTATCCGTGCCTATGCCAGCCATTGGCTGGCTGGTGTGGAGACCCCTGAAGAGGCCTATGTCGGCGCCCAAGAGGCGGCCCGGCGCGGCTTCAGCGCCTTCAAGTGGTCGCCGTTTCATCGCCAACGCCTGCGCTCGAATGAGCGGGGCGAGATCGCGCGCGCTGCGGCGTTGATGGCCGCTGCCCGTGAGGGGGCTGGGCCGGAGACGGAGATATTTATAGAATGCGCTGAGCTCCTCTCGCCGCGCAGCGCGGTGTTGGCCGCTCAGGCCCTCGCACCCTATCGCCCGGGCTGGTTTGAAGAGCCGATCCCCTTTGAAAACCCTAAGGCGATGATCGCCCTTCAACGCGAACTGCCTGTGCCCATTGCTACCGGCGAGCGCCTCCTCTCGCGTTGGGATTATCGTGAGCTTCTGGAGAGTGGAGGCTGCAAGGTTATCCAGCCTGACGTCATGCACGCGGGCGGGCTAACAGAGGTGCGCAAGATAGCGACCCTGGCCGACACCTACTACATTCCCGTGGCTCCCCATAATCCAGGAGGCCCGATCTGCATGGCCGCAGCCCTTCATCTGGCGGCTGCTATCCCCAACTTTTACATTCTGGAACAGATGGAGGACGAGCGTTCCCTGCGCGATGAGCTGTGTACTGCGCCGATACCCTACTGCGACGGCTTCTTCGCTCTGCCGACAGCTCCCGGCCTGGGAACCGATCTAAAGCTGGAAATCCTCCGCGAACGTTCCTTCCGTCCCCAGCCCGTGAGTGGCTCCTCTGAATCCCTCTGGCACTGAGCAGAATCCCAAATATCCCAGGTTATCCCAATAGAATATCACAAATAATCGCATATAAAGCACAAAGGTGACTAGATACTTGACAAGAGCACAACTTTGTGCTAGAATGTCTATTAGAACAAACGTTCGCTAGTTCGTCACAAGGAGATATGACCATGTTTCCAGGATGCACAGAGTTGGACATCCGCGCAAGACATCAAGACATCTTACGCGAGGCCGGCCTTGAGCCTTTGTTGGGCCAACGAGGAGCTCAGACGGCTAAAGGGGGCCCGTTCTTGGAGCGTTTGCTCCTAACGCTGATGGCTGTCCTGGGCCTCTAAGGCTGCGGTGGGTTAGCTCTTGATGGGAAGGCGAAGCGATGAAGGCTTTGTCAGTGAACCTGGATCAGAAGCGCAAGGGCACCTACTACTCGGATCGCATGCATCGCATCCTGAGTGTATGCCAGGATTGCGGGCTGCTTTGGCATGACGAGCGGGTCACGTATCGCAATGGCCAGACCGAGATCAGGCGCGTGGACGACATTCAGCCCACCGATCAAGTCTTGGTGACGCCACACTACGAAAAATATGGCCTGCGGGTGAACCCTCGCGTGCTGCCCCGCCTTCGCTCCATGGCCAGTCAGTTCGCCTACGCTCTCAATGTGCCCAGCGCCGCCGTGGAAGTGGACGGCAACATCGTCTACGTGCGCGTGCCCCGGCCCGAAGAAGAGGGGGGCGGCGTGGTGCTCTTTGAGCACGCTTGGGCCATCGCTCCCGATATCCCTCGCGGGAGCGTCCTCCTAGGTGTAGATGAGGATCGGCATCAGTTAGTGCTTGACCTCACCTCGCCTTCTAACGTCCACGCGGCAGTCATCGGCATGACCGGCAGCGGCAAATCCACGCTCATGCGCACCATGATTTTATCCGCCGAGATGATCGGTGGGGTCAAGGTAGCCCTCTTCGACCCCTCGGACGGCTTTCGCCCTCTCTCCGGCCATCCCAGTGTTTGGCGAGGGGGCCTTTTCAAGTCCGCCGAGGATTGCGAACGTGGCCTAGAGGCCTTGGCATCGTCCATCGGCCGTGGGATGAACGAGCTGACCTTCGTCTTCGTGGACGAGGTACCAGAACTGATTATGCGTCGCCCGGCCATACGCGACTATTTAGCGCGCCTGGCCCAGGCAGGGCGACATGCCGGCATTCATCTGATCCTGGGGGCGCAGCATCCCTTGGCCAGCGAGCTCGGCCCGATGACCATGCGTAACATCCCGGTGCGCTTGGTGGGCCGCGTAGCCGACCGTAGCGCGGCCTATAACGCTACCGGCCGCAGCGACACCAACGCCGAGAGCCTGCGCGGCAAAGGGGATTTCATTGTGGTCAACGGTAGCACGCTTCAACATTTTCAGGCAGCCTACGCCTCACCTAAGCTGCTGGCCGAGTGGGCCAGGCGCTACCCGCCACGCGAGCCGCGCGTCCCCCCGCGACCTGTTCAAGCCCGAGCAATTCAACATCTTGCGCCGGCATCGGGGTTCGGGAGCAGAGGGGTCGGCGGGCGGCCTCTGGACGACATCCCCGATTTCGTCGTGCGAGAGATCCAGCGATACATTCGCGAGCACGGCCGGCCCCCCTCTTCCAATTGGATCTACCGCCTCACCAAGGAGACGCTCCCCACGGGAGGCTTCAACCGCGATAAGGCTCGGCGAGCGATGGCCGCGGCCGGCGCGGCCTTTGCCGCCCCAATTGAGACATCCACACCGGAGGAGGTAGCATGAGTTACGGCCTAGCCAAAGGCGCCTTCATGACCGCTCTGGCGATTGTGGCTGTGGTTCTGGTGTTGGCCATCTACCAAGTGCCCCAGCCTTGGCGAGGCATCCTCGTCGGTTGGGTGTTATTCCTGGCTACAGCCGGGCTATTCATCCTGCGCCTGGCCAAGCACGTTTGCGAGTACAAGGCCCTACAACTGCATGCTCGACAGGCCTCACACTCCACCCCCCCACGCCGAAGCCGGCGGCTCAGTAACTCCAGGATTGATTCCCTCAAGGTGGTGCTCTCCGATACCGTAGGAAGCGGGCGTCGAGTCATTCGCTAGGCACTCGGCTTTCAGTCGCAGGTATGCAGAGAGCCTGCTATACTTGTATTCGTAGAATCATAAGCCACGCTCTCGCGATCAGGAGGCCAGAATGCTTGATGTAGGGCAAGAGGTGTTCG
>DAOTVR010000244.1:0-8043 GCA_034436315.1 Anaerolineae bacterium | reverse complement strand
GCCACTGGAAGGCGCAACAGGCAACGCCCGGCAGCCGGGCCACGCGCCCCTTGGAGGAGACTGTGGCCCTCTATCGGGGGGACTTTATGGCCGGCTTCACCCTGCGCGATAGTCCCGCCTTTGATGAATGGCAACTAGCGCAGGCCGAGGCCCTGCGGCGGCAATTGGGCGAAACGTTGGCGGCCCTTGCTGAGGAGTACACGGCCCAGGGGGACCTGGATATGGCCATCGCCAGCTTGCAGCGCTGGTTGACCACTGACCCCTTGGATGAGGCCAAGCATCGCGATCTGATGCGCCTCTACGCCTGGTCCGGGATGCGCAGCGCCGCTCTACGCCAGTATGAGAGCTGTGCCTCGCAGCTAGATAGGGAGCTAGGGGCCAAGCCTGAAGCGGCCACAACGGAACTGTACGAGCAAATCCGTAGCGGGGCCATTCGCCCGCAAGGCAAGCCCGTCGTCTCCCCTTTGCCACCGCTGGGGACGCGCGCCATTGGCCCCCGGCCTGAGGCCAGGCCGATCTCCTCGCTCACGCCCTTCGTCGGGCGAGAAAGCGAGTTGGCGCAACTGGAGCGGATTCTATCAAGCTCCGAGTGCCGCCTGCTGACATTGATGGGCCCCGGTGGAGTCGGTAAGACGCGCCTGGCAAGGCAATTCGCCAGTACCCAGGTGGCCGCATACCCGCACGGCGTGGTCTTTGTCCCCTTGGCGACGTGTAGTTCGGGTGAACAACTGCTAGAGGCTATCGCCGAGGCCCTGCCATTGAGTTTTCGCTTGGAAGCAGATGCGCCTCCCGCCTTGGAGCAGGAACGCGCTCAATTGAGCGATTACCTGCGCCCCCGGAGCATTCTCCTCGTGTTGGATAACATGGAGCACCTCACCGACGTTGCCACCCTTCTAAGCGACATCTTGGCGGAAGCACCGGGGGTCAAGTTGCTGGTCACCTCACGCGAGCGGCTCGCTTTGCCTGAAGAGTGGGTTATGGAGGTACAGGGATTACCGTACTCTATATCCGACGAGTGCGAAGATGGCGCCACGAGTAGCGCCGTACAACTGTTTACCAAATGTGCCCAACGGGCCAGGGCCGATCTCCGCTTGCAGGATGCCGATTGGCCGGCCGTCACCCGCATCTGCCAACTGGTAGAGGGCGTGCCGTTGGCCATCGAGCTGGCGGCGGCCTGGGTGGGGATACTTTCCTGCCGGGAGATCGCCGCAGAGCTTGAGCGTGATTTGGGCTTGCTCGTCAGCAGACAACGTGGCGCCCTAGAGCGGCATACGAGCCTGCGGGCGGCTTTTGAGCATTCTTGGAAGCTCCTCTCGGGAGCGGAAAAGAGCGCCTTTTCCCAGCTTGCCGTATTCCGAGGCGGCTTTACGCGCGGGGCAGCCGCTCAGGTGGCCCGCGCCTCTCTAGAGATGCTCTCTGCTCTGGCCGATAAATCGCTGCTCCATCGCGACGCCAAGGGCCGCTACACCATCCACCAGGTGCTGTGGCAATATGCCGCAGAGATGCTGGGACGCACTCCGGAGGTACGCTCTTCCACCCTAAGCCGGCATTGCGAGTATTATCTCAACCTGTTGGAGACTTGGGGACAGCGCTTGATGGGGGCCGGCCAACAAGAAGCGTTGGAAGACCTCAAGATGGAAAGCAGCAACTTGAGCTTGGCTTTGCAAACGGCGACAGAGGGCCGCAATTGGGAGCATCTCCAGCACGTGCTGGCCTTCTGGATCCTCTTTCTGGAAATAAGTGGGGCGCGAGGAGTGGCCGAAGAGACCCTGCACCCCATCCTTGTGGCCGCGCGAGAGGCGCAGGCTGACCGGCAGGATGATATGGCCGTCAGGACAGTTTTAGCGCTCGCGCTGGCGGCGCAACGCTTCTTCTCTATCCGGCTGGGTCTCGTGCCCGCCCAGGAAGCTTTGCATGAGAGCCTGGCCTTGGCCAAAACCCTTCCCGATACTCTGGAGAAAGCCTTTATCCTTCTGCTGAATAGCACTCTTTCGGGCCTGCCTGCGAGGGGGGCGCAAGCCTGTAGCCGTGAGAGCTTGGCCATCTTTGAGCGCCACCAACACCGCTGGGGCCAGGCTATGGCTCGTCTAATCTGGGCCGACGCCACGAGTTTTGGTTGTAAAGAGTACGCCGAGGCCAAGGAGGGATACCGGGCCGCCCAAGCCATCTTTGAGGCCCTCGGCGACCGTTGGGGACAGGCGTTATGCCTCACGGGATTGGCCCACATCGCCTTTCAGAAGCGGGAATACCGAGAGGCCATCCACTTGGCAGAGGGCAGCCTGGCCATCTATCGCGCGCTCGGCGATCCGTGGCGCATAAGCAATTTGCGCTCAGATTTGGCTCAGTACGCCACGGCAATGGGCGACTATGGCAGCGCCACGCGTTATTATCAGGAAAACCTGGCGACGGCGCTGCAGTTCGGCCAGCGCGGCGCGGCCGCTCAGTGTCTGGCCCATCTAGGCCACCTCGCGCGCCTACAAGGCGATCTGTCCGCCTCCAGGGGCTATTATGAGCAAAGCCTAGATCTCTACCGCCAACTGGATGATACGCAAGGGATGGCCGGGGTTTCGCACGACCTGGGGACCCTAGCAGGTTCGTCGTAGTGCAAGGCGCTCATGCCCTGATGGGCGCGCTACGAAAGCCTCGCGTGCTCACCGGCGCTCGCAACGCGCGACCAACACGCGAGTGGTGGCCGGGGTGATGGCGTAGCGCGCATCCACGTGCCAGCCGACGATCCAGACGATATCATCGCCGGAGACCAACAGGGGCACCGCGGCACGCTCTTGGCGCGGGATCTTGGCGTTGATCATAAAGTCGCGCAGCTTTTGGCGACGGCCACCGAGCCCCAGCGGACAAAACCAATCGCCTTCCTGGCGCTGGCGCAAGGTCAAGGGAAACGTGAGGGCTGAAGCATCCAGGTAAGCAACATAAGGGTTCGGGTTCGTTTCCCAATCGGGGGGAAGAGCCTCACGGGCGATGATCTCGGTGCTGAGACTCCAGCGGCTCTCGGGAAGCATCACCCACCCGGACACGGGGATAGACAAGGGCTCTCGGTAGAGGCGAGGGCGGTCGTCCTCTAAAGGCAGTGTTTGTCCCCCGGAAGAGAGGGTTGCTTCCTCATATCCCAGGGTGAGCATCAGGCCTTGGGGAAGCGTGGCCATGGCTCCGGTGTGGCCTTTATTCAGGATGGCCAGGGCGTCATCCACGTGGATCCAATTGATGTTGCGCAACGAGCGCCGTAAGCGATGGATTCCCTCACGTAGGACCGAACGTTGCAAGCCAAGGGGCAACGCTCGCAAGGCGGATAGATCAAAGATGATGGCCTCGGACGACTCGCGGCGTACCACGGTCGGCCAGATGGCGGCCAGTTGTTGGCGCAGGAGCTCGTAATCGGCGGCGATGACCTCTGCAGTACGCCACAGGACCTCGCGTATGTTCGGGTTATAGGTCTCAAGCAGGGGAATCAGTTCGTGGCGTAGGCGGTTGCGGAAATAGGTCTGATCCAGATTGGAGCGGTCAAAGCGCGGGCGCAGGGCATTCTGCTCACAGTACGCGAGGATCTCTTGGCGCGTGACGTTCAACAGAGGGCGCACCAGGCGAATACGGCTTGGCTGGGCCTCTTCCGGTTCAGGGCACTCCTCGCCCAGGCGCAGCTCATCCAGCCAGGATAGAGGGCGCATTCCCCGCAAGCCGGCCAAGCCTGAACCTCTCAGGAGGTGCATGAGCACGGTTTCCACCTGGTCATCGGCACTGTGAGCTACGGCGACCGTGCGACCCCCTAAACGGCGGGCCAATGAGCCCAAGAAGGCGTAGCGCGCTTGACGCGCGGCCTCCTCGATCGCCAGTCGCCGGGCTTGGGCTAGGGCGGGGACGTCGGCGCGCCCAACTGTACAGGGCACACCCCACGAGGCACAAAGCTCTTGAACGAAGCGCGCATCCTCATCGGCCTCCTGTCCGCGGATGCCGTGGTTGAGGTGCGCGACATGAAGTGTTACGCCGTAGTGCCCGGCAAGCTGCCTTAGGGCATGTAGCATGCAAAGCGAATCCGGCCCGCCCGATATGCCCAGGACAACGATATCTCCAGAAAGCAGCAACTGATGCGTATCAATGGTGGTAGCGATTTTCTCTAACAAGCTCTTCATGCCTTAAAAGTGAACAAGCTGTCATGTATAGAGAAAAGGCTTTTCATGCTCCGCTTACGGCGCAGTGCTAACCTTAAGATGCGCAGCCCCTCGCTAGAATGGGACGAGTTCTATTGTACTCCGACAGGCTTTTAAGGAACAATCGCGTCCGGCCACTTGGTCGCGGCGGCAGCCTATGTTAAACTGAGTGAATCTGAGTATGTCTGGTATATCAAGCGCATACAGGAGTATCTCATATGTCCATTCCCTTGGTTGATCTCAAGGCACAATATCACAGCATCAAAGCCGAGATCGATGCGGCCACAGCGCGCATCTTTGAAAATTCCAGTTTCATCCTAGGCGCGGAGGTGGAGGCCTTTGAGCGCGATTTCGCTCATTACTGTGGTGTGAAGCACGCTATCGGGGTCAGCTCAGGGACCGATGCCCTGCAGCTGGCCTTGTTAGGTTACGGCATCGGCGAGGGTGACGAGGTCATTACGACGTCCTTTACTTTTATTGCTACAGCGGCGGCGATCTCGCACGTGGGGGCGAAGCCTGTCTTAGTGGATATTGACCCCCGCACCTACAATATAGACCCGGCCAAGATCGAAGCCGCGATAACCCCCAGAACCAAGGCGATCCTACCCGTGCACCTCTATGGCCAGCCGGCGCAAATGACCCCCATCCTTGAGATCGCCGGGCGTTACGGCCTGCGGGTCATAGAAGATGCTTGCCAGGCCCACGGCGCGACCTACTTTGGTCGCAAGACGGGCGGCCTGGGTGACGTGGCCTGTTTCAGCTTTTATCCCTCCAAGAACCTGGGCGGAGCCGGCGACGGTGGGATGCTCACGACGAACGACGACGCCTTTGCCGAGTGGGCGCGCAAGGTGCGCGATCATGGGCGAACGGGGAAATATGTGCATGGCCTGATCGGTTTCACCTACCGCCTAGACGCCTTGCAAGCCGCGATCCTCAGGGTAAAACTGGCCCATCTTGATGCGTGGAACGAGGCGCGGCGACGCCATGCCGCCACTTATAACGAATTGCTCGCCTCCACGGGCGTCGTGTTACCTCAGGAGGCCGAAGGGTGTCGCTCGGTGTATCACGTCTATGTCATCCGCACGCCCCAACGCGACGAGCTGCTCGCACATTTACAACGGAGGGGAATCGGCGCGAGCGTCCATTATACGCTCCCCATTCATCTACAACCCGCTTATGCTGCTCTGGGATTGCCTAAGGGGGCTTTTCCTGTCGCCGAGGCTTGTGCGGAAAGCGTCATCTCTTTGCCGATGTACGCCGAACTAACGCGGGATCAGATTGAGGAGGTCGTGGAGGCGATCAAAGAGTTTAAGCGCTAGCCAAGAAGGCTTAAAAAAACGGACAACCAACTTTTGGCTCGTAGGAGGGCGCCTGATGGCGTCACTACGAGCCTAGTGGTGAGAGACTGATGGCTTTTTCCTTATGCGCGTAGGTACGACTCGGTGAAGATGACCTTGTTCAGCAGCACCTGCACCGTCTTCCAGATGGCCACCTGATCGGGGTCTTTCATATCCACCTGCGAGGGCTCCAACTCCGCCTGTGCGGCGGTGGCATCGTAAAGGGCTAGGAGGAGCTTGCCAACGGGGGTGCTATCATCGCGGTTCTCAATGATGCGGATGACCTCCATCAGCTCGCGATCCAGCGGGTCGGCGATGACGGCATCTAGCCCGGCAGCCATGAGCATGACCAGGTAGGTGCGGTTGATTAGACTGCGCCCCTCGGCCGGCACGTGGTTGGAAACGTTGCTCAGGCCAGCGATCGTCAGCGGTGCCGGGTCCATCGCTTGCTTGACATAACGTACGGCTTCAATCGCGTGAGGGCAATACTCCTGGCAGCCGGCCACCGTCAACACGAGCGGGTCAAGATAGAGGTTCTCCATAGGTATGCCCACTTCCATGGCCCGAGGGATGAGCTGCTCAATGGCGATGGAAACTCGTTCCTCCGCGGTGACGGGAATG
This sequence comes from Anaerolineae bacterium, assembly GCA_034436315.1. Taxonomy (GTDB): domain Bacteria; phylum Chloroflexota; class Anaerolineae; order UBA1429; family UBA1429; genus DAOTVR01. The sequence continues at coordinate 1,925 of DAOTVR010000244.1, read as the reverse complement.
CCGCTCTTACCCATCATCAAGGCGATCAGTTTGGCATTGTACTGCGCCGCCAGAGGGGGGACCTTTTCCAGACGCTCGGGCTCGGCTGAGGTGGAGTTGATCATCGCCTGCCTTTTAGCCAACTTGAGCCCAGCTTCAATGGCAGCCAAGTTGGTGGTGTCAAAGGAAAGCCCCACATCTACTACTTCTTGGATGGTGTTTACCAGCCAGGTCATGACCTCAGGGCCGCTCTTCTTCTGCGGGCCGATGTTGAGGTCCAACATATTTGCCCCTCTATCAACCTGAGCCTTAGCCAAGCGCTGGATCACCGCCGCGTCGCGGTTGGCGATGGCGTCCTTAACCCGAGGCGAGATGATATGGATACACTCTCCGACGATAAACATCGTACTCCCTCCCTTGAGAATTCTAAGACCTATCCTCTCAAGCCAACACCTTAGCCAGCAAAGCCTTCACGGCCGGGTAGATCAGCGAAGAGTCATCCAGCTCGACGAGTGGCTTGCCGACCAAGTCGCACTCGCTGACGGCGGGATCATGGGGCAATGTGCCCAACAGAGGGATGCCCAAGCTCTCCGCGCGTTGACGTAACACCTCCGGCAGCTCTCCGACGACGTTGTTGATCACCAGATACGCTTTGCCGATGCGTGTACCTAGCTCGCGAATCAAGCGCACGATGTGCTCTACGGCTGCTAGGCCACGTTGGGTGGGATCGCTGATAATGAACAGGATATCTACATCGCGGGTTGTCTGGCGGCTGATGTGCTCCATGCCGGCCTCATTATCAATGACCACCCAGGCATAGTCGTTCCCCAGCCGATCGATACAAGCGCGCAACATGTTGTTTGCCGCACAATAGCAAGTTGGCCCTTCAGGGCGACCCATCGCTAACAGATCCACCCCTTTGCCCTCGACCAGGCACTCACTGACCTTGTACTCGAACCAATCTGGCTTGGACATCCCCGCCTGGAAAGTGCCTTTTGAAACTTGCTCCTTCGTCTCCTCTCGGATCTGTCCCACCGTCTCCCTTAACTCCATGCCGAGAGCCAGGTTCAAGTTTGAGCTGGGGTCGCCATCTATAGCCAAAATGGGCACGCGACCTGTCTCTAGGAGGTATTTTATGACCAGCGCAGTGAAGGTGGTCTTGCCTGTGCCCCCCTTTCCTGCTACAGCGAGCGTTGTGGTCATGATCTCTCCGACTAGAGAAACTCAGCCTTGCTGAGCCAATACCCTTTTAAGCGAGGGAAAGCTATCCAAATCGGTATGGGGCAAAAAGAGCGCCGACGTGAAGGCGTTCATGAAGCTATTATCAGCGCTCAATTCAAGATAGGTCATCTTGCTGGCGATCTCGCGAGCTTTGGCCCGATGGTCGCGGCATAGGAGCGAGAGATAAGCCCCTTGCACCGACGTATTCCCTAGAAAGACGAATCGTTCCCAAGGCATATCCGGAAGCAAACCGATTTGGATGGCCTTCTCCACATCGATGTACTGCCCGAAGGCGCCCCCGATGAGCACACGCTCGATGTCGGCGAGCTGTACCCCCACACTAGAGGCTAACACAGAGATCCCCGCGTAAATGGCCGCCTTGGCTCGGATCAGGTTTTGGATATCTACCTCGGTGAGGACGATATCCATCCCTAGACCGTTTGTCTCCTTTGCCCAGGCCACGACATACTCGGGACCGTTAGGGCCTTGGCGAATGCGCGGCGTCCGCAGGCTGCGGTTGAGGCGCCCGCTCTTATCAATCACGCCGGTAATGAACATTTCCCCTAAGAGGGAGATCATCCCCGAACCACAGATGCCTTGAGGTGGCGCGTTGCCGATGGTTCGGTAAGTCGGTTCGGCCGTCTCGCGATTGATCCACACCTCCTCAATAGCCCCTTGGGTGGCCCGCATCCCCGAGGTGACGCCCGCACCCTCAAAGGCCGGGC
>DAOTVR010000243.1:0-2322 GCA_034436315.1 Anaerolineae bacterium | reverse complement strand
GGATCGCCTCGCGGTTGGGGGTGGAGCCGTTCAGCACCCGGCTGCTGGGGCGCCCGATCGTCAGTGTGCGCTTCGGAGTCTGGTACTTGGCCCAGGCGTTGGAGCTCTTTGACCGCGATTGGATCCTTGCCCTGGCGGCCTATAACGCCGGCCCGGGCAGCGTCAGGCGCTGGACCGGCGGCCAGGCCATCGCCGATCACGATCTCTTCATCGAGACCATCCCCTATGCCCAGACGCGGGATTATGTGCGGCGCGTCTACGAGCACTATCGCCGGTATGAGGAGCTTTATCGCCGGCCCCACGCCTTGGAGAAGCTGCCCGCAGATTGAGCCTGACAAGTTCTGCTTACCGATTCACATTGTGCGTAAAGGTGTTCCGCAAGCCGGGTGTTTTCGGCGGATTACGCGTGAAGGTTGCCCCTAATCCCCTGTAAGGGTGTAAGAGACGGATTCCATATCATCATAGGTGGGCGGCCGATTAAGGAGGTCACAGATGAAGAGTCCCCAATTGAACAGGTCTCGGTTCATTGTTGGCATAATCCTGATCGTCATAGCAGTTCTGATTTTTCTGTTCGTCAAGGGCGACTACTCTACTACTGGGGCGATTGGGATTGGCATCCTCGGTCTTGTGAGTATTGCGATCTCGATGAAGCAGATTGCACATTCTAGGCCGCTTAACAGGTGGTTGAGCCGACCGCCTTCGGCGCGGGTATGCGCGGCGGCCGTTGGGCGGCAAAGATGGTTGCCAGAGTCAGTTATCTTGCTATAATCGGCGATAGGTGGGCCAACCCGTCGGGCAGCCATATGGATCAGAACGAGAAAGGAGGACACAAAATGGCTTCGGAATCAATCGTACCATTCCAGTTGGCTGATGCGCAGCAGAGGACGTTCCAGGGATTGCGCCGCTTCAACCTGATCATGGGCTTCCTGCACCTCATTCAGGGCGTCTTTATGTGGGTGGTCAGCAATGACAAGACCTACCCCATATTTACCAATTACCTCACTTTTGACCGGGCCACCTTTACGCTAAAGCCCAACCCGCAACTGCTTTACGCGTTGCGCTTTGGGCCCGCGGTGGCGCTCTTCCTGCTCATCTCAGCCGTGGCCCACTTCTATCTCTCCACCATCGGCTACAGGCACTACATTGAGAACCTAAAGAAGGGCATGAACCCTATTCGTTTCTATGAATATGCCCTCAGTTCCTCGCTGATGGTGGTGTTGATCGGCATGTTGGTCGGCGTTTGGGACCTGGGAACGCTCATCGTGATGTTTGGCATTAATGCCATGATGAACCTCTTCGGCATCATGATGGAGGTTCACAACCAAACGACGGCGCATACGAGTTGGCGGGCCTTTATCTACGGTTGTCTGGCTGGCATCGTGCCCTGGATCGTGATCTTTCTGTACTTCATGGGGGCGGTCAGCTCAGGAGAGGCCAAGCCTCCGGCCTTCGTCTATGCCATTGTGCCCACTCTCTTCGTCATGTTCAACGTTTTCGCTATCAACATGGTGCTGCAGTACAAGAAGGTGGGGCCTTGGCGCGACTATCTCTTCGGTGAGCGAGTGTATATCATCCTGAGCCTGGTGGCCAAGACGGTGTTGGCCTGGCTGATCTGGTTCGGCACGCTGGCCCCGGTATAGGCGCGCCGCCCAGCCCACGGTTCACCTGAAGCCGCTCTGTTGCTTCGCGGCGCGGCTGAGGCGTAGGTCGTTCGGCCACACATCTCAGGAGAGATGAGCAGATGAAGAAGCATCCCGTGACCTGGTTCTATGTTCTGGCTTTTGCGATCTCGTGGCTGGGTTGGCTGCCTGTGGTGGCAGGATCACGGGGTGTTTCGCCATTTGATCATGCGCTGTTCCAGTTCTTGCTCCTTTTGCCCGCCATAGGGCCGGCGTTAGCGGCTATCGTTGTGACTGCGGCAAATGATGGAAAGGCGGGCATCAACCTTTTGCTCAAGCCGCTTGTGCAATGGCGGGTTGGGGCACGCTGGTTGGCGATTGCCGTTATGTCTCCTGCGCTGCTCCTTGCTTTGGGGAAGATAGTGACCCAGGCATTGGGCCTGCCGGCGATAGCTGCGCCGCGAGGTACCAATATCGCGGGGATGGCCGTTGCCGCGTTGGTGATGGCCTTATTCTCCAACACCTGGGAAGAGGTTGGGTGGCGGGGATTTGCCTTGCGACGATTGCAGGAAACCCGTCAGGCGCTTGTGGCCACGCTGGTTGTGGGCATCTTGTGGGGATTGTGGCATCTGCCGCTTTTCTTCTGGACGGCTAATCCGATGTCCGATTATCCCTTCCTGAGCTGGTTCATCGGCACGGTTGC
>DAOTVR010000242.1:0-10112 GCA_034436315.1 Anaerolineae bacterium | reverse complement strand
CAGAGAACCACAAAGGGGCACAGAGAGGCACGGAGAAGGTCTCGGCGTATCTCTGTGTTCCTCTATCCCATCCCGTCCCAGACCATGGCCGGCGGCTCGCGGCGGAAGCCCAGGCCCTCTAGGAGGGGTTGGATGGCGCTGCCGAGGGGCCCTGCGCCGTTCCAGCTCGCCACCACCACGCGGCGCGGCCGGGAGCAAAGCCCGCCCTCGCGGGTGAGGCCCTCCAGGCAAAGCTGCACCGCGCGGCGCAGCAAGCCGGGATCGGCCTGGGGCAGGGCACTCCAACGCCCGCCGCCGTGCTCGTAGAGCAGGACGAGCACCCCGCGTTGTACAACGAGGTAGTTGGAGGGCAAGCGTGGGAAGCGGCCCAGCCCGCCCGCCTCGGCCACGTTCACCTTTGGGGCGGCCTCGCCCTCTGCGGGGGCGGCGCCGAGCGCGGAGCCGTAGAGGTTGGCCGGGTCGCAGGCGTTGAGCAAGACGAGTTCCCTGGCGCCCTCCGCTTCCGGCCCGTTCCACTCCCGCAGCCGCTCCACGGCCTCGGGGAGGGCGAATTGCACCCCGCTCAGCCCGCGCACGAAATAGCCCCTCCGCAGCTCGCCGCGCATCTCCATCAGCTCAAAGTGGGGGTAAAGCTCCCCCCAACTCCAAGGCCCCTCCTCATGCTCCAGGCACTCACGGGTCACGATGCCATAGCGCTGCAAGAGCTGCCGGGCCTGGCGCTGGGCGCGCTCCTCATCCGTCAGTTCGGGGCCGCAGATCCCTCGCCCATATACCAAAGCCCAACGCCCTGTCCAGCGCGTGGGGGGCGGCACCCTTTGGGCCACCTCGCGGTGCGCCCGCCGCAGCCGCTCGGCGGGGGGCCGGCGTAGCAGGGTGCCCGGGGCGCGGGTGGCGCGCCAGGCCGCCAGGTCAGCATCCAAGGAACTGCGCAGGCCCCGCCCGCCCTCCTCCGGCGTTATATCGCTGGCCAGGAGCAGGCGCAGGGCTTCAAAGCGGTCGTTGGTGATGAGGCCGGCCAGGGCCAGCTCCACCAAGGCCCTATCCAGCTCGGCGGCGCTCAGCCCCAGGCCCCTTTGGAGGTCGGAGGCGAAGCTCGCCCCCTCGCTTCGTAGCCAATCCAAGACCTCACGCGCGGGGGCGCTCAGGGCTGCGAGCGCCTCTTCCTGGGGTTCGGCCCCGAGGAAGCAGGCCCCCTCGCCACGGAAGAAGAACTGCAGGCGCGCGCGACGGGGATCGCCGCTCCCGGAGGCCACCCAGACCAGCTTCCCCTGGGCGAAAAGGGCCTCCAGGTGCGCGGGGCGAAAGTCGCTCAGGCGCGCGGGCAGGAGGTCGCGCTCCCACAGGATCGCCGGGGCCGGCAGGCCACGCAGTTGCTGCATCACCGCCGTCAGCCCCTCCAGGCCTCGGCGTCGCTGAGCGGGATGCAGCCCCTGCCAGCGGACGAGGAAATCGGCATAGGCGGGCAGGTCCACGGGCTGGATCTCGCGGCGCAGGATGGTCAAGGTGCGCCGATGGATGCGCTCCAGGATGCGACGATCGCACCACTGGCGCTCGGTGGCTCCGGGGCTGAGCCGTCCGCTGACCGTTTGCCCTGCCTCCACCATCCGCCGCAGGGCCTCTTCTAGCCACTCTCGGGGTAGCTCGTAGCGGGCCAGGATGTCGGCGAGGGTCAGCGGGCCGCGAGTGCGCAAGAGGGCGCGCAAGAGGGCCTCGCGGGCCATCTCCGGCCCCAGGTGGGGCTCCAAAAGCTCGGCCGGCAGGGGGGCGGGCGGCTGCTCCAAGCCGAAGGCATCGCGGTAGAGGCGGTAGTTCTCCGCCGCTACCCAACGCCGCGCAGGCCCCGCGTCGGTGGGGAGCTCTAGCTCAAAGGCGCGCCCCTCGGCGGCCAGGCGGGCGAGCCACTCCCCGGCATCCCCCATGGAGCGGGATTGGGCCTCCTCGCCCGTCAGATCGCCCAGCTCGTGGAGGATCACTGCCAGCTCCTCGGCCGTGCGCGCCCGGTAGCCTTCCGCGAGGTGCTGAAGCTCGCGCTCTACCCCCTGGACGGCCTCCGGGCGCAAGAGCTCGGGCAAGGCCCCCTCCTCCAGGAGCTCCCCCAATAGCTCGCGGTTGAGGAGGAGGGTTTGCATCTGTCGCTCGGCCTTGGGCAAATCGCCCTCGTACATCTCCACTTCCAAGAAGTCAAAGAGGAGGCTCGCGGCCACGGGCGAGGGGACCAACGTCTCGGCGACGACGACGCGGATCTCCCCCGCCTGGATCTTCTCCAACACCTCTAAAAGGTGGGGCAGGTCCAATACGTCGCTTAGGCAATCCCGATAGGTCTCGGCGATCAAAGGGAAGTTGGGGAAGCTTTTGGCCGCGGCCAGCAGGTCTTTGGCCCGTAAACGCTGCAACCAGAAGGGCGTACGCCGTCTAGCTCCGCTCATCCCGGGCAGAAGGAGGGCGCGGGTGGCGTTCATGCGGAATTGAGCCCCGAAGAGGGCCGAGTTGGGCAGTTCCAAGAGCAGCCGCTCGCGAGCCTCGTCGGGGCCCATGGAGCGCACCAGGTCAACGGGCGGCTCGCGGTCGGCCTGGGTAAAATGGAAGAGGATGCCGTCATCCTTGGCCTGGGCTTCCACGTCATAGCCCAGGCGCTCGCGTAAAGCGTTGGCCAGGGCCAAGGCCCAGGCGCTGTTCACCCGCGCCCCGAAGCAGGAGTGAATCACCATCCGCTGGTCGCCCATGGCGTCGGGGAAAAGCTCCACGAGGATGGTCTTGTCGGAGGAGATGGCCCCCAGCACCTCCAGCTGGTGGCGCACATAGGCGATGGCGTTGCGCGCCGAGGCTTGATCCAGGGCATACTCCTCGCCCAACCAGCGGATGAGTGGCTCGGCTTCGGGGGGCCAGGGGCCGGCGAGGTCCTCGGGCAAGGGGGGCAATTGGGCCACGCGCTCGGCCAGCAACCGGCGAAACTCCCCCAGCCGCAGGCCCAGATGGTACTCGCGCCGAGGGGCGTCGCCCCGCCAAAAGGGCATGCGCGGCAGGTTGCCGGCGGCCTCGCCGACGATGATCCGATCCTCGGCGATGTCCAGCGCCCGCCAGGTGCCCGTCCCCAGGGTGAAGACATCGCCCTTGCGCGTCTCATAGACGAACTCCTCGTCCAGGGTGCCCAGCATCGTCTTGCCGTCGGCAAGGTAAACCTTGAACTCCCCCCGACTGGTGATCGTGCCCCCGTTGTTGAGGGCCAAAAGGCGGCTGCCGGGTAACGCCCTGAGGGTATCATGGACACGATCCCAAGCGATGCGCGGGCGCAGCTCACGAAAGGCCTCACTGGGAAAGCGGCCGCTGAGCATATCCAGCACGGCGTGCAAGGCCTCGCGCGGCAGTTCCTGGTATCCGTGGGCCTGGCGCACCAAGCGGTGGAGCCGCCCGACCTCCCAATCCTCCACCGAGACCATGGCCACGATCTGTTGGGCCAAGACGTCTAGGCAGTTGCGCGGGGTGTAGGTCGGCTCGATATCTCCCTTGAGCATCCCATGGGCCACCGCGGCCGCATCTAGCAAATCCTCGCGGTGGGTGGCATAGATATAGCCCACGCTCTTTTGCCCCACCAGGTGCCCGGAGCGCCCCACGCGCTGTAGCCCGCGGGCGATGCCGCGCGGCGACTGCAACTGCACCACCGCATCCACCGAGCCGATGTCTATCCCCAGTTCCAAAGAGCTGGTGGCCACGAGCGCGGGGAGCTGGCCGGCCTTGAGCTGGCGCTCTAGTTCCAGGCGCACCTCCTTAGAGATGCTCCCGTGATGGGCGCGGAAAGGCCCGCCCACGCGCCCCGTGCCGAACATCCCCTGAGCCTTGGGCACGCCATCCACCAGCAATCCCTCCGGTGAGCCAGGGGCGATCTCCTCCGCTTCCTCTAGGGCGTATTGCTCGTTGAGGCGATCGGCGGCGCGCTCGGCGGCGCGGCGGCTGTTGGTAAAGATCAGCGTGGAGCGATGGCGGCGCACGTCGTCCAGCACGCGAGGGATCAGCGCCGGCCAGATGGATCCTCCGGGCAGCCGGCGCAGGTCGGGCACGGGGGTGATCACCCGCAGCTCTAGCTCCTTAGGCGCCCGCGCGTCCACGATGGTCACCGGGCGGGGGAGGAGTTCCTCCTGGCCCTGTTCATCGCGCGCCCAATAGTAGCCCCCCAGGAAACGGGCCACCTCGTCCAGAGGGCGCTGCGTGGCCGAAAGGCCGATGCGCTGCACGTTCGCCTGCGCCCTGGCCTGCAAGCGTTCCAAGCTCAACCCCAAATGCACCCCGCGCTTGTTGCCGCAAAGGGTGTGGATCTCGTCCACGATCACCGTCTTGACCGTGGCGAGCATCTCCGCCGCGCGAGGGCTGGTCAAGATGAGATAGAGCGATTCGGGGGTGGTGATGAGGATATGGGGCGGCTTGCTCACCATCTGCTGGCGCGCCGAGGGGGGCGTATCCCCGGTGCGCACGGCCACGCTGAGCGGGGACAGCTCCAGGCCCATCCGCTGGGCCGTGCGGCGGATCCCCGCCAGGGGAAGGCGCAAGTTGCGCTCGATGTCGTTATTGAGGGCCTTTAGGGGGGAGATATAGAGGAGCTGCACGCCGCGCAAAGCGGGGGCCTCGGCTAGGTCGCGGAAGAGGGTGTTGATCCCCCAGAGGAAGGCGGCCATGGTCTTGCCCGAGCCGGTGGGCGAGAAGATGAGCGTGTGCTCGCCGCGCTGGATCGCCGGCCAGCCCAGCTCCTGCGGCGGGGTGGGCGCAGCATATTGCCGGCGAAACCAAGCCCTCACCGGCGGGAGGAAAAGGTCCAGGACGTCGGACATGGCGGTGTCCCCTCGCGCTCTTTGCTCTTGTCCAGAGATTATACCGCACGTCTGTTCTAGAGCCAAGCACGCAAATCAAATGGCCCTTCGCAGCAAAATGCTACGTCTACCGTCTCCAACGATGGGCGGTAGGGGCGTTCAACTGAACGCCCCTACGGGCTGGCGTGCCAGGGGCGAACTGGTGGGGGCGTTCAGTTGAACGCCCCTACCTTTGTAACCTGCGAGGCGTGGGGCGTGTCCAATGAGGTGATAGAAGATAATACCCGGTGGGCAAAGTGGCCCGCTGCGATTTCATAGCTGAGAGGGAGATAACGATGAGGGTTTTATTGACTGGAGCTTTTGGCAACGTGGGCTCTAGCACCCTTAGGGAGCTATTGGCCCAGGGGCATACGGTGCGCTGTTTTGATATCCCCAGCAAGGCCAATCAACGTGCGGCCCGACGGCTTCGCGGGCGGGCGGAGGTGGTCTGGGGGGATCTGCGTCGCCCGGAGGATGTGGCCCGGGCGGTGGCGGATCAGGAGGTGGTGATCCACCTAGCCTTCATCATCCCCAAGCTCTCTGCCACGGGCGTAGGGGTTGACGACCGCCCCGATTGGGCCAGGGAGATCAACGTCGGGGGCACGCAAAACCTGCTTGAGGCGATGAAGGCCCAACCCAAGCCACCCAAGATCATCTTTGCCTCCTCGGTGCACGTTTACGGGCGCACGCAGGACAAGCCCCCCTGCCGAACGGCCGATGACCCTCTAGAGGCCACCGACGACTACTCCCAACACAAGATCCTCTGCGAGCAGATGGTGCGCAACTCGGGCCTGGAATGGGCCATCTTTCGTTTCGGCGTCGTCTTCCCCTTGGCCTTGAAGTTAGACCCGGCCATGTTTGACGTGCCCCTAGATACTCGCTTGGAGTTCGTACACACCCGCGATGTGGGCCTGGCCCTGGCCAACGCGGTCAGTTGCCCGGACATCTGGGGCAGGGTGCTGCTCATCGGCGGCGGCGAACGTTGTCGCTTCTACTATCGCGACGTGGTCCGCTTCCTCTTGGAGAAGATGGGCGTGGGGATGCTCCCGGAACGGGCCTTTGGCAAGACGCCCTTCTGCATTGATTGGCTGGATACGCGGGAGAGCCAAAAGCTGCTCCGCTACCAACACCGCAGCCTAGAGGACTATGCCCGCGAAATGGCCGCGCTCATGGGCCCCAAGCGCTATCTCCTGCGGATGTTTCGCCCGCTTGTTCGCCGGATGCTCCTCAAGCGCTCCCCTTATTTCAGCGCCAGCTAGCTCGCCCGATGTGGCGGAAGGTTTGGAAATCGGAACGGGCTCGTCACCCTCATGTATGAGCCCGTTCTGATTTCTGCTGCGCGACCAGAGCGCGCCCTCAGCAGTTGCGCCGTTTGAACCCCTGAAGGAGCCAGAGTAGGCCGAGGTTGTGGCCCATGCTGGACCCGGTAAACGATCACGCGCTTGCCCTCTTCTGAGCCTTCGGTTATAATGCGCCTCAATGTCTGGAGGGGAGCTGTCGCATGAATGAGGCCAATCCGCAGCGGAGCTATGAGGAGCTCATCAAGCAGGCCCATGCCGCCTATCAGGGTCTGCGCCTTGATGAGGCTTTGGAGCACTTCCGCGCCGCCGAGGCCCTGCAGCCCGAGAGCTTTGAGGTTCACTTGGGATTGGCACAGACCCTGACGCGCATGCGCCGCGAGGAAGAGGCCTACCGTGCAGCGGGGAAGGCGCTCGCCCTTGCCCCGGAGCGTTTTGAGGCTCACATGGCGTTGGGGATCTTGCATTTCCTGGCCGATCGTCACGATGAGGCGATGGCAGCCCTGAGGCGCGCAGCGGAGCTGGCCCCCGGCGATCCCGAGCCGCGCCTGATCCTGGCCCAGGTGAGCGCCGATTTGCGGCGCTTTGCGGAGGCTGAGGCGGAGTTGGGGGCGGCTCATGAGCTCATTGAGGCTATGAAGGATCAGCGCGCACGCGAGCAAATGTTGGCTTTGGCCTGGCATGTGGAGACTTACGTTTACCTGGCGGAAGGCAAAAGCGCAGAAGCCGCGGAATCCGCCCAAAAGGTGATCTCCTTGGAGCGGGCAAACCCCTATGCGGCCTCCCTGGCCTACTCTAACTTGGGGATCCTAGAGCTTCGCCAGCGCCGCTACAATCAGGCGATAGAGTACCTGGAACGCGCCTATCAGATGAACCCGCACATGCATCGCGCGGCATTGGCTCTCGGCCGGCTGCTGCTCATGCGCAATCAGCCCGAGCGCGCCGCAGAGGTCTTGGGCCAAACCTTGGAGAGGATGCCTACGCCGGCGGATGGAACGGAGCGTTTCTTCTACGCCATGGCCTTGAGCAGGTCGGGGCGCCGCTCGGAGGCCTTGAACGCCTATCGGCAGGCGCTCAAGGAAGGCTTGAAGGGCATCAATAAGCTGGGGGCCTGGTGGCAGGTGATCTGGCTTAGCTCTTGGCGCTGGGCGGTCATAGCCGTGGGGGTTGGCTTGGTACTGGTCTGGCTGATATTCTTCAAGCCCACGCCGCAGACGCTCACCCTCGTGGTGCTGCTCGCTGTGATCCTTATCCTGCGAAGGGTTATCGGGCGGCGCTTACGCTCCTAAAGGATGCCGGTAAAGGCCGAGGGTCCTTCAAGCTTTGCTAGCTTTAGTTTGCGAGCTTTACCGGCCTTTTTGAAGTGAGCTATACTGTCTTGTGGGGATTACAAAGACAAGCCTTGGTGCAGAGGAGGTTCCTATGGTGAACAGGCGGGTTCTCACAGTCGTTCTGGTCGCCACGCTGTTTTTATCTACGGTGGTCGGTCCCTCTACGTGGGGGGCCCTGGCGGAGGGAGAACTATACCATACCGTGAAAAGGGGAGAAAACCTCTCTTCCATCGCGCGGCTATATGGCGTGACCGTCCAAGCCCTCGTTGAGGCGAACCATCTATCTAACCCGAACCTGATTTACGAGGGCCAGCGGCTGCGCATTCCCCCTCCGGCGGGAGGCTATGTGATCCATGTGGTAGCTCAAGGGGAGTCTCTGCTGAGCATCGCCGCCAAGTATGGGGTCACGATCTGGGATATCGCCAGACGCAATGACCTTCGGAATATCAACCTGATCTATGTGGGGCAACGCCTGATCATCCCCGGCGGGGGCACAGGCCCGACGCCCACGCCGCTTCCGACGCCGCCGCAGGAGCGGGAGGCGATCATCATCTCCAGCCCAGCCCCAGATGCTGAGGTGCGCAGTCCCATTACCGTGACCGGCTGGGGCAGCGCCTTTGAGAACACGCTCGCCGTGGACGTACTTGACGCTTTGGGTGTTACGATCGCTCAGGGTCAGGCGATGGTTAACGCCGAATTCGGGCAATATGGTCCCTTTACGGGCACGATCACGATCACCGTGCCGATCACCACAACCCAGCTTGGGCGTATCCAGGTGTACAGTATCAGCCCGCGCGATGGGGCGATTGAGCATCTGGCCTCGGTTACGGTCAAACTGGTGCCCTAAAGCTTGGTGAGGAAGAGCGTTTTGGGGGCGATGCCAAGGAGCTTCTCGTAGGGAGGAAGAGAGACATGATGACCAGCAAGGCGTCAAAGGTCATCAGGCTTTTGCTCGTCGTCGCTCTGGGGTTGGTGTGTGTTGCGCCGGCCTCGCCGCCGGCGCGGGCGGCCAGGCAATCTCCCGCCTGGTGGGATCCGGACAGGGTGGGCCAAGGACATGACTGGCACTACCGCGTCTGGGTCACGGTAACCGCTGCAGGAGCCATCACCCGCCCTTACATCGTCCAACACGAATTGGATTTCCCGGCTCTGCTCCAAGCGCTGGGCGTCACGGGGACGTTTGATCCCGCCTCCATCCGGGTGATCTGGCCCGGCGGCACCCCGGTCTTGCTTCCCTATAAATGGGCCGATGCGGACGCCGATGGGCGCGGCATCTTGAGCTGGCAACTGGACGATGACGGCTCGCCGGGGACGCCCTTCACCTTGGCCGCCGGCCAGAGGGCCGACTATGCCGTCTACTTTGATATCCTAGAAAACTGCGGCCCCAAGCCGACGGTGACCCCAGCCCTCCACACTCTCCCCGATGTGGCAGTCTATGCCGATAACAACGGCTGGTGGATTCCTGCTGGACAGCTCACCCAGATAGCCAACGCCCTTGCTGCCAACCTGACCACCGTGCGTTCCGTCTCCGTGTTTCGCCAGAACGCTGCGGATCACGCGGCCATCCGCGATATTGGGCTATGGCGCGCCTTGACGACGGCATCCCCGATATCCTGATCATCCTGGATTGCGCAGTTGACACCCTTTGGAGTGGCCAAGCTGAGGGATCCCTGCTAGAGCAGTGGATAGACCACGGTAATACCATCATCTGGACGGGCGACTATGCCTTCTGGGCCTACCGAGACCTGAGCCCGGGGCAAAACAGCCACCGCATCGTCGGCGATTCTGGTGATGATCGGGTGTTGGATATCAGCCCGATTGTCTTTAGGACCACCACCTATCAGCGCACGGCAGCGGGGGCCCAGTATATCCCCAGCCTGCCGGCGGTTTACTCGGCGGATAGCCGCCCGATCAACCGAGCCGCATTGGGCCCCTATGTCGTGGATGAGGCCTTTGCCTGCGATAACCAGGGCTATTGTGATGCCATCGTGATACACAATCCCCTCATCGGCGGGGGATACTTTTTCCAGGCGGGCATGCTGCGCTGGAGCGATTTGCCGAGCCTGGATCGCGCCCAAATGATTCGCGAGTTCATCACCAACTGGCTCCTCCCCCAGGGACAACGCGCGACGGTAACCCACGGGGCGCCGGAGGGCTTTGGGGTTGAGATCCTGGCCGTGGAGAACCTCTCTACGGGCCAGGTGCCCTTCGCCTGTAGTGACCGCGTGGGCGTTCGCGCCGCGGCCGACGCGGGGCTTTGCTTGGATCATTCCACCGGGCGCACCTTGCGCGTCCGGCTTGAGGACCCGGATGGCAATGTGCGCGCGGAGGCCGCGCTCTACGATGACGGCACCCACGGCGACGCTGTGGCCAACGATGGCCTTTGGACGAACACAACTGACTTGCGCTTGCCCCCCACCCTTGGGCCGGATGGGGGCACGTGGATCGCCCGGGTCTTTGCCGACGACAATGGTTACCGGGCAGCGGATGCCGCTAACTTCCAAGTCAAAGGGTTTGCGACCAACGTGAGGGCGTTGTCGCTATCGGGCTGCCAGGGAGGATCGGCGACGCTGGGCTTTGCAGTGAGCAACCTGAGTTCGGGAGCGATCCAGCACCTCAAGGGACGCATGACTCAGTCGCTCTCC
>DAOTVR010000241.1:0-11030 GCA_034436315.1 Anaerolineae bacterium | reverse complement strand
CCCCATTGAAAAGGAGCCAGCCTTTCATATGCTTCCCGGCTCGCTCATCCTGTGCACGGGCACGGCCGGCTGTAATAACCGCTGCATGTTCTGCCACAATTGGCACCTTTCCCAGAGCTCGCCCCATGAGATAGAGAACCTGGGCTATTCGGTGGCCGAGATCGTGGGCCTAGCTCAGGGTATGGGTTGCCGTTCGGTCAGCTTCACCTATAACGAGCCGACGATTTTTTACGAGTTCATGTATGATATCGCCGCTCGCGCCAAAGAGGCGGGATTGCGCGCGCTCTTTCACACGAATGGTGGCATGAACCGCGAACCGCTGCTTGCCCTGTTGGAGTTGATGGATGCTGTCACCGTGGACCTGAAGGCCTTCACCGAGGGGTTTTACGAACGGATCAGCGCCTCTCGCTTGGCGCCAGTGCTACAGACTTTGGAGACGATTCGCAAGGCCGGCAAACACCTTGAGATCGTTAACCTGGTCATTCCCACGCTGAACGACAATCCGGATGATATCCGCCGCATGTGCGTCTGGATCAAGGCCAATCTAGGAACCGATGTGCCTTTGCACTTTAATCGCTTCTTCCCCGCCTATAGGCTACAGCGTCTGCCCCCCACCCCCGTTGAGACACTTGAGACCGCTGCTCAAATCGCCGACGCCGAGGGCCTGGAGTATGTCTACATCGGCAACATGCCCGGCCATCGGCGCAACAGCACCTTCTGCCCTCGCTGCGGAAGCCTGTTGATCCAACGCGTGCATTTCAGCGTGCTGGAGATGAACCTCGCTCACGGACGATGTCCCTCTTGTGCCCACGAGATCCCCGGGATCTGGCCGGACTATATCTGAATGCCTCCCTTGCCCCTGATGGACACCAGAAGAAGTCCACTTCCCGCCTTTAAAGCAGCTACGAGCAGGCAAGCCTGGACGATCCCCAGGGCGGGCAAAAGCACCACCGAGACCAATATGGCCGCCGCACAGGCCCCGATGAGGTCGGCGGCGTAGAGCGCTCCCGCCGTGCCCACGACGTGCGGATGAAAATGCCGATACAGCCTGTTGCCCAAGGGGAACTGCGCGCCCACTAGAAACCCCGCCAAGGCATTCAAGGCCATGAGCGCCGGCCCCACGGCGGAGAAGCCACGCCCCAACTGAGCTACCCTATGTAGGAGTGTCAGAGCCAGCGGGAGCACCAGCCAGTAGGCCAACAGCCCTCCTTCCAGGCTCAACATCTTGCGCTTATCGCCTAACCACTCATCTCCCGTCGCATTGTCCCGCACCCTCCCCGTCACCCATCCGCCAAGACTCAAGCCGGCCATAAAGGCAGTGACGAGCAAGCCGATAAACTGGTATACGTAACCGTAAAAGACCTGAAAGGCAAAGATGATCAACAGGTCGGCACTCATCCCGGCGAACCCTGTGGTGGCGATGGCGCTGGCCACTACCCTGGCGCCACCCTTATAAGACAGACGCACAAGCGCGATCCCCCCCAAGGCCAACAGGAGTACAGCTATAAGTAGGATGGGCAGGCTCACTCGCCCTAACAGCCTGAGATAAGGGGCAAGGACGGGAGAGAACTGCTCGTTCCAGTATGCCAAGCCATAAAGCAATCCTGAGGGGCGCATGTCCTCGTTCTTGGACACGGGCTGCCCGGCTTGAAGCGAGCCCCAGAACCATGCCAGGCGCCGCTCATCCAGTTTGAGGCGAATGTGAAAGGGGGTGATCAGACTACTGGACACCCCGCGAACCTGCCAGCGATCCACAAGGTTCTCTATGGGAATGGACTCCAAGGGCGCCGAGGGCGAGGCGAGCCAGAGGGTCATGTCGTCCGGAATGGGGCGTAGATGAGCAAAGTTCTCCCCCAAACTGAGATAAAGGGAGTTGTGCAGATCGCGCAGCGCCGGGCTAAGGTAGCTCAAACTGCCGGGTAATTGACAAGCGACTACGCCTCCCTCGGCGAGCAAACTCCGCACCAGCCGCCAGAACTCTGCGGTATAAAAGCGGTTGAGTTGTAGTGTGGTGGGATAAGGGAGGTTGATCAGGATGAGATCGTACGCCGCTTGGCGTCCTTCGCCTTTCGCCGTAGAGGATGCAGCCAAGCGGTTGACCAGCAAACGCCCATCAAGTTGCTCGATGTGCACCCGCGGGTCGGCCAACTCACCTGCGGTGAGCGGCGAGGGCAAGCTGGCCACGGCCCGGATGAGAAGCGGATCCATCTCGGCATAATCCACCCGCTCCCAGGGATACTTGAGTAACTCGTGGATGACGCCCCCAAGGCCCCCACTAAGGACCAACACCTGCCGAGGCCGGGATACGTAAAGCATCGGCAGGTGCACCATCTCCTCAACTTGGGCTACATCGGGCACGGGCGAGCTCAAGATGGGCACCCCATTGGCCAAGAAGGTCACCTGTTCCAGCCGACGGACGGCAACGACGTTGCCGTAGGGGGAATTGCCGTAAAAGACCAGCTCAAAGCCCGGCCACTGGCCGGCGAGCAGATGCTGGTGGAGCCAAACCGCCCCCGGCGTCAACAAAAGGCCCAAAGTAATGGCTAAGAAGACAATGGCCCCCAAGACGCCCGCGCTAGGATAACGCGCTCGCGCTCCGCCGTATACAGGAAACGGCCGACGCGGCAAGAGGAGCGACAGCGCCGACGCAAGGTTCAGCGCCCCCAAGAGCAAGATGATCTGCACCGACTGCAGGTGGGGGATGAAGCTGTAAGTGAAGACCAAGCCCCCGATGATCCCGCCCAAGGCCTCAAGCACGTAAACGCGGCGCACGGCGTCCGCTTCCCCTCGGCCAAGGCCGGAGGCTGCCCGGCAGCCCACGGTGAACATTGCTCCGTCAACAAGGGCCACAGGGATAAGCAACGCGAAAGAGACAAGCCCAATGGTGGGCAACCCTAGGCCTTGCCCCGGCACGGCCCCGGTGAGGCGGCGTACATGAAGGGCCATCCAAAGTACGGGGAACAAGATCAGGGCCAGGAGGATCTGCAAACGAGCATAGACAGCTCTGCCGTTGTCTACACGGGCGACCGCGCGGCCCAGAAGCCAGCTCCCCAAGGCCTCCAGCAGAAACCAGCTCCCCAGCACCAGGCCAATGCTCAGCTCGTTGCCGGCAAAGGAGACCATGAGCTCGCGCATCAGCAGGACCTGGCTGACGCTGAAGGTAAAGCCCATGAGCAGAAACGCGGCGCTTAATGCCAAACGCACGGATAACTTGCCTTTGGCCTCCATGTCTAAAGCATCCCGCCCCTTAAAAAGCTACTCCTCATCCCGGCGAGGCACAAGCCTTAACGCTTTCCAGGGGCTTTCCGGGCCATGGTGCGCCGGCGAATAAAGACGCCGATGATCACCAGGGTCATCAGGATGATCACAGCCTTGGCCACAGGATGTTGGAAATCACTCCCCAACAGGCTGGCGTGCGCGCTGGCCAGGAGGAAGGCCACATAGTTCAAATAATGGATCGCGCGCCAGCTACGCGCCAGGCTCTTGCGCAGTACGGCGGCCAGCACAGCCAAGCCGATCAAGTACCACGCCGGCCGGCCACCCGCCCGGAGGAAGCCAAGCCATGACCCAGTCGCGGGCACGAAAACCGCCAGGCTTCCGGCTTCCCAGGCCGCGCCCAAAGGATGGATCAGGAGCATGATCAAGCCCGTTATGGAGACGGCATGGTGCACCTTGATAAAGGGCCGGCCGAAGAATCGCACCAACTCGCGCAGATAAAGCGAGGAAAGGCTTGCCAGAAAGACGGCCAGATACCCCAACATCCCCGCTCCGCGAATGACTCGGCTGAGGGGCGTCCCCCATGGCCCCAGGGCCTGGGCGAGGATCACCAAAAGCACGGCGATCACTCCCGTCAGTGCCAGGTACCAGATCCTTGACTTTTTCTCCTGAACAGCCATGGCCCTACCTCCAAGTTGGTGATGGATCGCGCACCTTCAGCGCCGAAGCGTAAGCGCTATCCCAGCACGCTTATCCCTCACGATCCCAAAACACCATAGCATATCATAAAATGAACGGCGCTTGCCGCCATAATATACCGAGTAGCCCGACCGGAGCGGGCGTCGCTCGCTATCCCCCACCTTTCCCTACCAGGGCAAAGCGTAAGACCCCTGCCTGACGAAACGGGCAGTCTCTAGCTCCAAAGTGATCTCCGTGGCTGCGGGCATGTGGACGTGGAGGACTTGATCCTCTACGGGCACGTATCGGATTTCGGTCACCAGCTCCGGCGCAGCATACGTGCCGATCTCGCCCGGATAGTCGCTCGTGCGCAAGGAGTAGCGCGCGGCAAGGAACTGATGTTCGCCAAAAGCCCCCGCCTGGATGAGCACATCGCGGGCCTGGAAAGGGCTCAAGTTGACCAGCTTGAGCACGGTCCGTTTAGCCTCAAGCTTCTCCACCAGCGCAGCTACGTCCTGGGGCAGGCCGGGGCGTCGCCTCTGTAGGTCAAAGTAACGTAGGCGACTGAACAACAGTCCGCCGTTGTAGAGGATCTGCGGCGCGCCCAGGGTGAGTTGGATCAGCGCCTCGGTCGTCACAGGGTTGAGCTGCTGCCAATGGTGAACGTGTACTTTCATCAAATCCTGGCGATCCTGACGGATTTGCTCTAACCGACGGCAAACCTGACCGTAGCTCACGCTGAGGATCGCCTCAGGATAAAGGGGATTATCCCCTGCAAGGTAACGCAACCAAGGCTCCTCGTGCCCGGCGTCCTCCTTGGTGCGAAAGCCGTTGACGGCCCGCCAATCGTAGGTGCTGGCTTGGCGGATGCGTTCAATGCGCTCCCAATCGGCCGGGTCCATGGAGAGATTCCAAACCGCCGTGGGATAGATGAGCGTCATCGGCTGATAGTCAAACCAGCCTTTATCACCGTAGCGGTAGGGCACCACGAAGACCTTGTCCCCTGGCCGCAAAGCCTTCCAGACGCCCACCCAATGTTCGCTCAAGCTCATTTCCAGATCGCACACATCGCGCCAGGTTCCCAGGGAGAGGATATGATCCATCTGGGTTCGGGCCAGGTCTAGATAGCGCGGATCCTGGGTCAAGAGGAAGGCGTTCGCCGCGGCCACCGTGGCCGTCATGCCGATGTTGTAGAAGCCGTGGGGCCAGGTCCAGCCGTACAGCCCTCCATACCATTTGCCGTTGAGATACTCGCCGACCCGGCCCGAAAGGCCCACGTTATCGGGCAAAAGCCCGCCATTTTGCCGGGCACGCTCCACCCAGGCATCGGTGTATTCCAGCACCCATTCGCGATACTTCTCCTCGCCGGTGAGCAGATAGGCGTTGGTGACCAGGCTGGTCACTCCAAGGTTGGCTACCACATCGCCCCGCCCCATGCGTTCCTGCATGATTTGGCCCATCCGCCGAGCCAGCACAGGATCTTGGAGGTCTTTGTAGCAGGTGATCCCCGGCACATCATGATAGGGAAGACCATACCGCGCCATGCCGGGGGAATAGCCATAGCTCGGTTCGCCATCGTTCATCGCCGCGCGAGGGCCGGCGCTCCCGTTATGCGGCCCACGGATCAGCTTGTGTACCGGATCATAATTGGGCGCCTCGGGGTCCTCGTTCAAGTAAAATCCCGCGAAACGCCGTGCCCGTTCAATGAGCCGGGGGTTAGCCGGATCGGCCAGGCAGAGAAGATAGAAGTAAATGTAGCTCTCAGCTTGATGGAACTGATCGTAGCCGCGCTCATACTCCTTGTAGACATTGCCATAGGCGGCCAACTGTCGGGTAACCGCCTCCCACTGGCGATGCGCCAGAGGGAGCAGATGATCTCCGCCGCCCAAGAGGTAGAATAACGGCCAGTTGTAAAAGCTCTCGTAAAAGTCATCTGCTCCGTCCCGGCTGCGAAAATCATCACGAAAGATCAGCGTCCCGTCCTCGCGGGTGTACTTTTCCAGATAAGGGTAAACTGCTTGGTCCATGACCTCTATGAGCTTGCGCTCCAGCACCGCCCAGCTCGGCGGCCTTTCACAGGGGATCGTGGCCTTGATGGTGATCACGTTTCATCGCTCCGTTTTTCCAGGCTTGTCGTCCAAGAAGATCAATCCCTTTCGCGGCCTTCCATAGAAACACACAGCCAGGCCCTCAACGCCAAGATCATGCCTATTATCCTCTGCTTGCTCGTCTTGAGCAACACCTCTACAGGCGCGATAACCCGTTTTTTCTCTCTGAGCTACCCCGAAAAAAGCCGGTAGGACTGGACATCTCACGCTTTTTATGCTATGATATTAACGTCTTTAAAGTCCGGGCTAAATGAACATCGGCTGTCTATGAGCTTGGCCGAGCTAGAAAGGAGGGCGATCGCAGCGTATTTCAAACCTATTACGCTTCGTCTTGCTTCGGATCTAGAGGTACAAAACAAAGGAGGATAAAGCGCAATGGAAACCAGACTCTCGCGTCGTACGTTGCTCAAGGCCGGTGCTTTGCTCGCCGGCGGTGTGCTTGCCGGCTGCGCACCCAAGGTCGTAGAGGTCACCAAGATCGTTGAGAAGCCGGTAGAGAAGATCGTCGAAAAGACCGTGGTCGTGGAGAAGGAGAAAGTCGTCAAAGAGACGGTCGTCCAGGAGAAGGTCGTCAAAGAGACCGTGGTCGTGGATGCCGCAGCGAAGAGGGCCGAGGTAAAAGGCAAGATCGTCTGGGATACCTTCCGGGCCAACCCACCCTGGGATAAGGATCGCCTAGACAGCTTCAAGCAGCTCTATCCGAATGTGGAAGTGGAGCTGCGCATGGGCGTGGCCGACCAGCAGGCCAACTACGCCAAATGGTACGCTATGGAGGCCGCCGGCGACCTGGGCGACGTGCTCCAATTTGATCCCTCCCACTTCCACTTCTGGCGCGCCGCCGACAAGAACATCATTATGCCCATTGACGATCTGGTCGCGGCAGATAACACGGACCTCACGCAGTGGTATGAGCAGTTCGTGAACATGTCCAGGTACAAGGGCAAGCTCTGGGGTCTTCCGAGCTGGGGCTGGAGCGGCTACGACTGCTTGGTAGTCAACGAGGTGGCGCTCAACGAGATCGGCGTGAAGGAGCTCCCCGATCCGCAGCAGTATGCGGTCACTTGGGATCAGATCCTGGAATGGATCCACAAGAGCCATAAGGCCTCGGGGGATAAGGTGGAGCGCTATGGCTTCAACTGGGCCGGTGGCGAGGCGGGCTTCACCGTCATGTGCCGCTGGTTCGGCGGCGAGCTGATCAACCCCGAAGGCACCAAGACCGTCTTCCAGGACGACGAGAAGGCGCTCAAGGGCCTCAGGATGGTGTACGACCTCGTGGTCAAAGAGAAGCTGGCCCCCGCGCCCGGCGCTCTAGGGCAAGGGGTCTCCAACGAGATAGCCTGCGCAGAAGGCCGCTTGACCATGTACCATTGCGGCTCCCTGTGCGCCGTCAACGCCCAGAAGGCCGTCAAGGATAACACCAAGGCCAAGATCACCGTGATCCTCTTCCCCAAGCGCGAGGACGGCAAGATCCCGTCGCAGATCCGCGGTGGCGCCTGGCAGATACACAAGACGTCCAAGTACCCTACCATCGCCTACGAGTTCATCAAGCACCTCACCAGCAAAGAGGGTTGCCTGGGGTTCAACTTGTTCGGCGGCAACACCGCGCTCGTGCGGCCCGATGTCCTGCCGTTGCTTATAGCCCAGATACCCATGTATAAACATTTCCTGAACAACCTCGCGAACGGCATGGTGATCCACGCCCCGGCCAACTCCCGCGGCCGCGAGTACACCGACGCCATCGCTCAGAACGGCGCCAAGTTGATGGACGCCATCAAGCCCGTGCCGTTCGAGCAAGGGGTCAAGGAGATGGCCGCCGAGATCCAGAAGGTGTTGGATACCCCGCCAGCCTAAGTTCATGGCACAGCGAACCGGGTCGCCCCAACGGGCGACCCGGTTTACGCCTTTAGGTCTCACCCTCCAATCCCTAAGGGGAGGATAGGATGGATTCTACGATTACCGCCCAGATTGCCATCACCAGAGCCAAGCGCCGTATATCACCTGCCGTGATACGCGAGAACGTGAACGGTTACCTGTTCCTGGCGCCCTGGCTCATTGGGTTCTTCGGCCTTTTCTTGGGGCCTGCTCTGGCTTCCCTGTATTTCAGCTTCACCCAGTACGACGTGTTGAGTCCCTCCAAGTGGATCGGCGTCGGCAATTATGTCAAGATGTTCACCGCCGATAACCTGTTTTACACCTCGTTGGCCCGCACACTCTACTTCACGGGCCTGAGCGTGCCCTTGGGCGTGTTCGGCTCTATGGTGCTGGCCATCCTGCTGAATATGAAGCTCAAAGGTACCGTCATCTATCGCACGCTCTTTTTCATGCCCTCCCTGGTCCCCCTCGTCTCGGCCGTGGTGCTTTGGCTCTGGCTGCTCAATCCCGACTGGGGCATCGTCAACAACGCGCTGCGCTACATCGGCATCAAGCCACCCGCCTGGTTCGCCGATCGCAACTGGGCCCTTCCCTCCCTGGTGATGGTGGGCCTGTGGGGCAGCATTGGCGGCACGCGCATGATCATCTTCCTGGCGGGGCTTCAGGGCATCCCTGAAGAGCTGTACGATGCGGCGGCCATAGATGGCGCTAATACCTGGAATCGCATTCGCCATGTTACCATCCCCCTGCTCTCGCCGACCATCTTCTTTAACCTCGTGTTGGCGATCATCGGTGCACTGCAAGCCTTCCAGGGCGCCTTTGTGGCCACCGAGGGTGGCCCCGCCTATGCCACTTGGTTCTTCGGGCTACATATCTACAAACACGCCTTTGATTATTGGAACATGGGCTACGCTTCGGCGTTGGCCTGGTTCTTTGCGGTCGTTATCATCGGCTTGACCATCCTGCAACAGCGGCTATCTACCAAGTGGGTCTTTTACTACGGAGCGTAAGGAGCACAGATGGCCACTACAACCCATATCCTGACTGCAGAAGAGGTCGCCAGGACTAGGGCTGCCTTCCGTCGGCGCCGCGCGATCGGCCGGTTTTTCGGTTACCTGTTCCTGACCATCTTCGGCCTGTTCTTCGCCTTTCCGCTGTATTGGACCATATCCAGTTCGCTACAGACCTGGCAAGAGCTGCGCTCCTTTTACCCTCATCTGCTGCCCGCAGTGCCCCAATGGAACAACTATGTGCAGGTCTTTACGTACGTGCCCTTCGCCCGCTGGATGCTGAACACCCTGATCATCATCGCCATCTCCATCCCGGGCAGCTTGATCACCGGCACGATGGCCGCCTACGCCTTTGCACGGTTCAACTTCTTCGGCAAGAACGTATGGTTCCTGGTCATGCTTGGGACGATGATGATCCCCGGGTGGGTCACGTTGATCCCTCAATACATCCTGTTCTTCAAGCTCAAGCTGATCAATACATATGTGCCGCTGACGATCGGATCGTGGCTGGGCGGGGGCGCGTTCACCATCTTCATGTTGCGGCAGTTCATCATGAGCATCCCCCGCGAACTGGATGAGGCGGCGTACATTGATGGGGCCAGTCCGTTGCGCATCCTGGCGCAAGTGCTCGTGCCCTTGATGAAGCCCGCTCTGACCACCCTTGCCATCCTAACCTTCCTGGGCCACTGGAACGACTTTTTCGGCCCCTTCATCTACTTGAACAAGAAGGCTCTCTTTACCGTGGCGGTGGGATTGCGTTTCTTCCAGACCATGCCCATGGAGAGCAACGAGCCCAAGGATCATTTATTGATGGCCGCCGCCTCGGTGACCACCATCCCGGTGTTGATCGTGTTTATCCTTGCCCAACGCTACTTTGTACAGGGCGTGGTCATGTCGGGGCTCAAATTATAGGGCTTGGCCCCCATGCTCTTATAAGCTTGTAGGGGTGAAGCTCCAAGGAGCATATGGCGAGCGGTAGGCCGGCGTGAGCGCGAGCCGATCTCCCGTCTAAGGCAGCTTAGCCGCGATCTTGGTGAACTCGTCCTCACTGAAGGCCCTCAAAGTCTGTGTGGTCACGTTCCCCTTCATCGCCACTTTGAGGGCGATGAGCGCCATCGTCGCATCGTCCGGCGCATCCACCACCGCAACCATATCATACTCGCCCATCGTCACCCAGGTGCCGACGACGCGCGCGCCGAGTTTCTTGGCCTCTTCCGTAGCGTGCTTGATGCGCTCCGGCAACGTCTTTACGTTGGCAGCTCCCTGCTGGGTGAACTTGTGCAGAATAACATACCCTGGCATGGTATCCTCCTCTCTGCTAAGCCCTAAAGCAAAACACCCTATCCCAACGCGACGCTCGCGCTCACGCCCTCTCTAGCCAGCAACTCCCATCATAGCATGAGGCAAAGGGAGAAGCAATATGGGGCAATCGCATCCAGATCCCGCGTATTACGTAGCCGATAAAATCGGCGTAGCATGTTGCCGCGTACCGGCAGACCAAAAGCGCGGCAAAATGGCCACGACGTGACGGGCCAGCTTCCTTAAAGTATAATCCCTTACCAAGTACGCCCGGAGGATTTGTCTTGGAGTATTGCGTCAGTCTGGACGTTTTTGAAGGACCTCTGGATCTGCTGCTAACCCTGATAGAACGCGAGGAACTGGATGTAACCAAGGTTTCTTTGGCCCGCGTTGCCGACCAGTTCCTGGCTTACACGGCGCTGTTACAGGAAGTATCCCCGGCCCACTTGGCGGATTTTCTGGTCATTGCGGCCAGGTTGCTGGTGATCAAATCTCGCGCTCTTTTGCCACCGGCCGAGCAAAGAATAGAGGAAGAGGAGGATCCAGGCGAACAACTCGCCCAGCAATTGCAAGAATACAAGCGCTTCAAGGAAGCAGCCAACCAACTTCGCGAGTTGGAGGCATTAGGCCTAAGGTCTTATCCTCGGCTCGTGCCTCCTCCGCGACCTCAAAGGCGTCTGGAACCGGGCAAGGTACCTCCGGAAGAGCTTTTACAAGCCTTCAAACGCGTCCTAGCCGGCCAATCTGCCACAGCAGCAGTGGACAGCGTCGTCGCGCCGGTGATCGTGCGCATCGCCGATTTCATCAGGTTGATCAAGCGTCTAGTGCGAAAGTACCGGCGCATACG
>DAOTVR010000240.1:0-16006 GCA_034436315.1 Anaerolineae bacterium | reverse complement strand
AGGAGCACCACCTTCATCGCTTCGCGGCTGGCTACAGCCTCTAGCGCTTTCGTGGCTTCAAGGAGGGGGAAGCGGTGTGTAACCAGGGCGGCAAAGGCCTCAGGACGCTGGCGTATAAGGCTTACGGCTTGAAAGGTATGCCGGACATCGCTTACCCAAACACCCTGGACGCGGGCGTTCTTGCGCACTAAAGCCTCAAAGGGGGCCAAGGTCATCTCGCCTACAGGCGCGCCAAAACCCACCAAGGAGAGTGTGCCTCCATGTCGGAGGAAGTCCAGCCCCTCTCGCGCCGCCGGGATGCTGCCCGAGGCCTCAACAACTAAATCTGCGCCGCGCCCGTGAGTCAAATCGCGGATGTAGGCCAACCTTTCTTCGGCTGTCGTCTCCTGGCGGTTCAGGATGGTTGTAGCACCCAAGTTGCGGCAGAGCTCCAACCTCTTGGCCGTGCCACCCACGACGACGATCTGGCTCGCACCTTCAGCGGCTGCCAGGGCGACGGAAAATGCCCCTAATGGCCCCGGGCCTAGGACGACCACCGTATCGCCGGGGCGTGCCGGTGCGAGGTCAAACCCGTGTGCTGCCGTCGCTCCGGAGCAAGAGGCAGCCACGAAGGTCGCCGGATCGTCCTGATCCCTTAAGGGGATTAACGGCGTTCGCGGATCAAGGATCAGATGCGTAGCATAGCAACCGGTAAGGTGTGGAGAGACCTCAAGAGAGCGGTGGATGCCATAGGCCCAACGGTTCGGACAAAGGGCCGGCTCATGTAAGACGGCACAGTAGTAACACTGTCCACAGGTAACTCCCCGCTCCCAAAGGACACGCGCGCCGGCCATAACCCGCTGGCCATGGATATCTCGCTTCTCTCCTCGGCTGTCTACAACGCGCCCAACCCCTTCATGGCCGAGGATGATAGGCAAGGGGGTGCGAGGGTCTTGGCCGCGCCACATGTGCACGTCCGAGCCGCAGACGCCGGCGGCCTCGACCTCCACCAACACTTGGCCTGGAGCCAGCGAGGGGACTTGTACCTCCTCCAAGACAAGCGGCGCGCCGAAAGTGCGCAGCACCGCAGCAAGTGCTTTCATCGGTTTTCTCTCCTGTGTGATGAGCTCGCTTACCCATTATAGTGCGGACTTGGAGAGGCGGCTAGAAGCGCATATAATGCCTTTCTGGTCAAGAGCTCAGCTGGTTTGGGCTTACAGATCCCTCTTGGGGCGTTCTGTCTGTTCACTCATCCATTGAGAGCCATTGCCAAGGGAGAAGCGTGCGCAATAGAGGTCTACGTCAAGACCTGGGCATCATCCTCATCTTTTTCGTCCTTCCCGTTCTCTTTTTCTGGCCCGTTACCTTAGGGGGCAAAACTCTCCTGCCGGCGGATAACGTCTTTGCCTGGGAGCCTTGGAAAAGCTATGCCCAAACGCTGGGCATCACCACGCCACATAATCATCTCCTTAGTGACCTTTACCTTGAGAACTATGTTTGGAAGCGCTTCATTCTCCATTCTTTGCGTGCCAAACAGCTCCCCTTGTGGAATCCTTACATCCTGGCTGGCGTGCCCTTCCTGGCCGCAGGGCAACACTCGGCGTTGTACCCCCTGAGCGTCCTTTTCTACGTTCTGCCTTTGCCGATGGCCTACGGCTGGTTCGCGGCTTTGCATCTCTCCTTGGCGGGGATCTTTACTTACATCCTGGGGCGCACCTTGCGCATCGGGCGGACCGGTAGCTTCGTTGCCGGGGCGACCTTCATGTTCAGCGGCTTTATGGTCACGCACAATGTATTTCCCATGATCATCGGCGCTGCGGTTTGGTTGCCGCTCATCCTTGCGGTCATTGAACGGATAGTGAGGCGAGCGGAAGAGGAAAAAGCCGCGCTTTGGTTGGGTTATATCCCCGATCTGGTTTTGGGGAGTTTGGCTTATGGCATGGTCTTCCTCGCCGGCCACCCTGAGATGTATTACTATATCGCGCTGACTTCAGGGGCGTTCGCGGCCTGGCGGCTGGTGGGCATGGCCCTGAGCCGACGGTGCTTTTTGACGGTGTTGCGCACGGCGGTGGTTTTATTATCCATGGCTTTCCTGGGCGTGGGCGTGGGAAGCGCCCAGTGGATTCCCCTTTTTGAGCTGGTGCGCGAGAACTTTCGTGAGGGCGCGGTCACCCTTAAAGAGGTCCTTAGTTGGGCTTATCCCCCCAGGCGCGTCATTGCCCTGCTTATCCCCGACTTTTTCGGCAACCCGTCGCATCATAGTTATTTTGACCTCTTCTCCTGGCGTGTTCTCCCGGTGACCGTCAACGCCCTCGGCGAGCCCATCCACAGTATAGACTGGGATATTAAAAACTATGTGGAGGGAGCCTGTTACGTCGGTGTGCTCCCTTTGCTTCTGGCCGTGATCGCTGTCCTGAAGCGCGAGGGGAAACATCTCTGGTTCTTTGCCCTGACGGCGGTCTTGTCGTTGTTTTTCGTTTTTGGCTCCCCGCTCTATGTTTTGATCTACAAGCTGCCGGGGCTGAGTCAGGTTCATTCACCCTTTCGCTGGGTATATCCCTATACTTTATGCATATCCATCATGGCCGGGATGGGCGCGGATGCACTATGGCGCGAGGCAAGAGGGAGTCGCGAGGAAGCCAGATGGAGTTGGCTGGGCGATAGGCTGGCCGGTTCTATCTTCCCCTTGTTGGCCCTGTTCGGTGGCTTGGCCGGCATCGGGGGCCTGGCGATCAGCCTACTGTTCAGAGAGCGCTTCGCCAACCTAGCTGAACGCGCGATGCACCGCTTAGCGAGGGCCCCCGAAGCTTTCGCCAATGGGCGCATGTTCTACTCTTACGAGTTCCGCAATGTGCTCATCTTTGCGGTGGCGCTGTTGGCCAGCGGGATCGTGCTCGTTCTGCGCCCTAAATTCAAGCGCGCAGCCCTATGGGGAGCGCTGGCCGAGCTGGTCATCTTGGGGGAGCTATTTCTCATTGGGAGGTCGTTCTTCCCCGCGGTGGACCCGTCACTGGTGGGCTTTCGGCCCGCAGCAGTGGATTTCCTCAAATCCGACCCAGAGCTCTATCGCGTCACCGCTTACGTTGGCGGCGATGAAAAGACCTTTAATGCCAATGCAGGTATGCTTTACGACATCGCCGATGTGCGCGGCTATGATTCCATCATCCCTCGGCAGTACGTTGACTATATGCGCCTCATCCAAGAGCAGAGCGAACTGCCCTATAATCGTATCGCCCCCATTTTCACCAGCCATCCGGAGGCACTTGAATCCCCTCTGTTAGATATGCTCAATGTCAAGTACGTGCTCACCACCAAGGAGCATAGCATCCGGGCTAAAGGCTACACCCTTGTGTACGAGGGCGAGATCCGCATCTATCGTAACGATGAGGCGCTGCCCCGAGCTTTTTTGGTGCCTAGGGCAGTGAGCATCCCCGACGCACAAGAGCGCCAAAGGGCACTACGCACATTGGACCCCCGCGAGGTGGTCATCCTAGAGGAGGCCCCGCCCCACAGGGAGGCCGACCAAATTCCGCCGACCTTTAGCCCACACGTGGAGGGTATCCATTATACGCCCAACGAGGTGCTCATCGCCGTCAAGACACCCATCCCCTGTTACTTGGTGCTTGGCGATAGCTTTTTCAAGGGCTGGCTAGCTTTCATTCGTCCGTTTGGGGCCGAGAACCCCGAAGCGGTAGAGCAAAGCACGCCCATTTACAGGGCGAACGGCATCTTCCGAGCGGTGGCTGTGCCTGTAGGGCATTGGGAGGTGCGCTTCAAGTACTCGCCTAACACAGTCAAATACGGATTCTATCTCAGTTTCCTCTCGGCGACGGTCCTGCTCCTATGCCTGGGCCTGTGGGCATGGCTGCGCCTCACCCGCAGTTCGGGCGAGGAGACCGCCGTCCGGCGCGTAACCAAGAACACGATCGCCCCTATTATCCTCTCATTGGTTAACAAAGCCATTGACATGGCCTTCGCCATGTTGATGCTGCGTATCCTCGGCCCGGCCGACGCGGGTCATTATTACTTTGCCATCGTAGTGATTAGCTGGTTTGATATCTTTACCAATTTCGGGCTGAATACCTTGCTCACGCGAGAGGTGGCTAAGGACCGGCGGCAGGCTAATCGTTATCTGGCCAATACCACCGTATTACGTTTGGGCCTTTGTTTGGCCTCCGTGCCCATCCTTGGCTTGTTCTTCCTTTTGCGGCACTTGACCACACCGATTCACCCGGCAGCGATCCTGGCCATTATCCTCTTCGGCATCGGCCTGGTGCCGAGCAACGTCTCTGCCAGCCTGAGTGCCGTCTTCACCGCCTATGAACGCATGGAGATCCCTGCCTTCTTGACCACCCTAACCACGTTGCTCAAGGTCTCGTTGGGGACCCTGGCCCTCATCCTGGGCAAGGGATATGTTGGGCTGGCCACGGTGTCCATCGGCGTGAATATCGTTACCATGCTCCTTCTGTACCTGCTGGTGCGCTCCATCCTATTTCGCCCGCGTTTTGAACTAGACCTTGCCCTGCAAAAAGAAATGTTTCTGGCCTCCTATCCCCTGATGATCAACCATCTCCTGGCCACCCTCTTCTTCAAGGTGGCCGTGTTGCTCTTGGAATGGCTTACCAAAGACATCAGGATCGTTGGCTGGTATAGTACGGCCTACAAGTATATTGATGCGGTGGGCGTCATCCCGGCCTCGCTGACCATAGCCGCTTTCCCACTTATGGCGCGTTATGCCGCCACCGCGAAGGATTCGCTCCTAAAGGCTTACCAGTTAGTCATCAAGTTGCTTTTGATCATCGCCATCCCGGGCGCGGTCGTGGGATCGGCTTTGGCATATCCCTTGATCGGCATCCTTGGAGGCTCGCAGTATTTGCCCTATGCGGCCAATATCTTGCGGGTGATGATCTGGTATATGCCCTTTGGTTTCATTAACTCGGTGACGCAATACGTGCTCATCGCCCTGGACCAGCAGCGCTTTCTGACTCGGGCTTTCGCCATAGGCCTGGGTTTCACCATCATAGCCAACTTGGTGTTGATCACCCGCTTTGGCTTCATGGCCTCAGCTTATGTTGCAGTGTTTTCCGAACTGGTTTTACTGCTGCCCTTCTATGTGGGCGTCCGCAGGCATTTGGCGAGGATTCCTTGGCTGAAGCTGGCCTGGAAGCAGGCCGCCAGCGCCCTTCCTCTGGCTATTTTGGTTGTTCTCCTCCCCGGCCGGCGGCTTCTATTTTCGTTGCCCCTCGGCCTGGTTCTCTACGTCGTCGGCTTAGGCTCGCTTGGCGTGTTTGATAAGGAAGAGAAGGAAGCTGTGGTCCGCGCGTTGCCCTTGGCAAGGCTTAAGCATCGCCTGGCCAATGTCTGGGAGCGCCTCGTTGACTCCCGGCCCCTTGATAAGTAGAATGTTTCGGGGAAGTGTGATCACGAAAGCAGGAGGGCTAACGTGGCCGAACACGTATACATTCGCGATGTGGCGAAGCATGAAGGTCAACAGGTTACCATTAAAGGTTGGCTCTATAACAAGCGCGACAAAGGCAAGTTACAATTCCTCCTCGTGCGTGATGGCACGGGGATCATTCAGGCCGTAGCCTTCAAGGACGAGATCAGCCCAGAGGCGTTTGCCGCGGCTGTTGAAGTGACCCAGGAATCGTCCCTGATCGTCACGGGCACCGTTCGCGCCGACAAACGCGCGCCGGGGGGCTTTGAGCTCTCCCTAAGCGACTTGCAGATCGTGCAATTGGCTAAGGATTACCCCATCACTCCCAAAGAGCACGGCATTGATTTTCTCATGGACCGGCGCCACCTTTGGCTGCGTTCTACCCAGCAGTGGGCGATCATCCGCGTGCGGGCGACGGTGATTCGCGCCATCCGCGATTGGCTGGATAGTCACGGCTTCCTTTTGGTTGATACACCCATCCTGACGCCGGCAGCTTGCGAGGGCACAACCACTCTCTTTGAGACCCAGTATTTTGATCAAAAGGCCTACTTAACCCAGAGTGGACAGCTTTACAATGAGGCCACGATCATGGCCTTTGGGCGCACGTATTGCTTTGGCCCCACCTTTCGCGCTGAAAAGAGCAAGACGCGCCGCCATCTGATCGAGTTCTGGATGGTGGAGCCGGAGATGGCCTACGCGGACTTGGACGAGTGCATGAGAGTAGAGGAGGAGCTCGTCTCTTATATCGTGCAGCGCACCCTGGAGGAGCGGGCCGAGGAACTCAAGATCTTGGAGCGTGACACGAGCAAGCTCCAGGGTATCGTGCCCCCTTTCCCCAGGATATCTTACGATGAAGCCTTGGAGATCCTTAAGCGGGCCGGGGAGGAGTTACCCTGGGGGGAAGATTTCGGCGCCCCTCATGAGACGATCCTGGCCTCAGAGAGGGATAAGCCCCTCTTCGTACACCGTTACCCAGTACAATGCAAGGCCTTTTACATGGAGGTCGATCCACAGGACCCTCGTCTCTCTCTATCGGTTGATCTTTTGGCTCCTGAGGGTTATGGGGAGATCATCGGCGGCGGGCAGCGCATCGCCGACCTTGAGCTGTTGGAGCGTCGTATTGAGGAGCACAAGCTGCCACGTGAAGCTTTTGAATGGTACCTAGACCTGCGCCGTTACGGCTCCGTGCCGCATTCCGGCTTTGGGCTTGGCGTGGAGCGCACCGTCACCTGGATCTGCGGCGTGCACCATATCCGCGAGACCATTCCCTTCCCGCGGACGTTGGGCAGGATCTATCCTTAAGGGAGCCAGGATGTTTTGACGTATACGATCCTTCGTCTATAATATCTTTTTGAGAGCCGTTAGCTCAGGCGGTAGAGCCCCTGCCTTTTAAGCAGGTTGCCGCGCGTTCGAGTCGCGCACGGCTCATTTGTGTTGTTTCCTCTTCTCGTTACCCCTTGTGGCCGGGATTTTGGTTCCGGTTAGCCATTGTCAAAAAGGTGTCCGTTGTTTCCTCTGGCTCACATTGACAAGGTTCATGCCCCGTTTATAATTTATTTTGAAAGCCCCGGTCGGTCGTTGTGCTGGAGTAGCTGAGGGGGAGCATCTTATGCCTACCACGCCGATAGAACAACAGGCCCTTTTTGCAGGGCTTGTCTATAACGAGCTTGGAGAGCCCGCGGAGGTCGTCTATATCGGCGGTGTAGCCCATTACGCCATCCCCGATGGCGACTTTCGCCGTCACGTGGAGGCTTACCACGTAGATAATGCCGTGCTCGCCCTCCTGAAAGAGCAGATCACTTCCATGAAAGACGAAGTCGTGCGCGGCATGTTAGAGGTCCTGGGTAAGAAGGACCTCTTTACCAAGGCAGCCATTGAGGCCTCTATCAGGAACCTAGAGCAGAGTGTCCGTCAGAGCGACCCGGATCAGTGGCTACCCTGGCTACGGCTTTTCGGCTTTCGGGTCGTCGTAGACGTGCATGGAAACGTCGTTGAAGTGATCTATCCGACACAGCCCGCCGAGGACGAGTGAAGAAATCGGACTGTTCATGCAAAACGGCAGACCTTAAGCACTGACTGGGCGGCCCGATATCGGTACGATGGCCGTCTGGACCAGGAAAGTATCCATGTGTTGACTGTGCCAGGGCTTGCTATTTGATGACCACGTTATAGTCGGTGGGCACGAGCTGGATCCAGGTTTTCCCAGGGCGCAAGGGGATTAGCTTACCCTCGGCGTCATAGTATTGGATGAGTTCTCCCGGCGCTACTTGGATCCAGCGCCCTTCTACCATCACCCCATCGCGACAAACTATCGCTCGCCCTGAGCCGGTCATGACGATGTCAATCGCTGTGCTCCCCAGGCTATCCTCCACGATATTCGTCTTTTTGTGCTCTGCATAAAAGATGATCACGTTGTCTGCAGCGATCTGCTCCTTAGTCAGACCCTCTAGATGGGGCTTGCCCCGCACCGAGCGCAGGTAACGGTGACTGGCCGCATCGTACGCCCAATCCACAACGGCAGCCGAAGGATAGGGGATATGAATGGCTGTGGCTGGCTGGCCTTGCGGCGGGTTGGGGTCAAACGTGTATCCCTTGATAGGGGTATCGCGCTCTTGACCACGCTTCTTGAGGTATTCGTGGATCTTTTCCACCGATGTATAGATGCGACCGCGCCAATCGTAGCCGGCTAGGACGCCATAAGGCTCAGGATGGAAAAACTGGTCCAGGTCAACGAAGGTCGCTTGTGAGATGAGCCAACGGATCTTGTCGCTGGCCCCAGTATGGACGAGCGCAGCGTCATATTGCGGCGTGATGTAAAGGCTGGTCAGACGCGCGCTGCGTATCGGACGAATGCGCTTGGCATCGCTCTCTAGATAGAGGGCGGTGAAGCGGGTGATCGTCCATCCGTCCATGACCTCTTCATAGACTATGTCTGCTAATCCCAGGCCCTCTTGGGGGCGAATTTCGGGGTCATTGCCGATGCGAACCGCGAGCACCCTGCGGCGTATCAGAGAAGGATCGCTCACGCGCAAGCCGGTCAAGGGGCTGATGTTGGGATCCGATGTGGGAGTGGGCACTTCTGTCGGCGTAGGGGGCACAAGGGTCAGGGTGGGCGCCAGCGTAGGGGTCGGTGGCACCGTATTCGTCGGCAAGGGAGTAAAGGTTGGGCGCGCCGTCTTGGATGGGGGAATCGTGGAGGTAGATTGGCTCTCGGTTGTTGGTGTAGGTATCGGTCCGTTGCATGCTGCCGTCACCAGTAACGCGGCGATGAGGGCAACGCTCCAGATGATCTTTTGGGAGAAGCGCAAGGCCGGGATAGGCTGGGGTTTGCTCATTCAGTGTGGCTCCTTCGCGTGATTGGTATAAAACAGGACGTCCGGATCAAAGCTTTCGTTCCTGCAACACCAACAAGGCCTCCTACGGGTGAGGACAAGATCGGACAAATCTAGATTTGCGGAGATATTCTAGCATGAGAGCGCCTTGCCGGGCAAACGAGGTGATGCCCAAGGAACCGCGCCGATTTGGATCGGCCCGCTGCCCTTGATATCCCGGGTTGTTGCGGCTCCCTTGACACCCGCCTCAGACCGTTCTACGATAAGTTGTCCGCGTGAGAAGCGCATCCTGAGCAGGAGGGTCTGGAGCTATCGGTTGTCAGGCGATAAGGAGGTCTGTGCCATGTCAACTACAGTAAGATCGGTGCCCGATGGGAAGAGGCGCAAAAGAGCTCGCAAGTTTTTTATCGCCCTCCTCAAGAGGCTGAAGAAGGCGTACAAGGTCATCAAGACAGCAGATCAGTGGTACGAGTTTGCCAGACAGGTTCAATCCATGCTCCCCGAATATGAGGACGTGCTCTCACCGGTTGATGCTCAACGCTTGAAGGCCGCCCTCCAGCTCACCGATACAAGTCATGAAGGGATATCCCGGGCTATTGACGTACTGGAGTTTGAACTGGAACACGTGGTAAGCGCCTTGCCCTCTGGCGGGGCCCTTGGGGCAGTGATCCTTGGGGCGGCTGTGGTTGTCGCTGCTGGCGTTGGAGCGACATGCATTGCCCTCAATGCCTCGGCCGTTGAAATTGTGGTCAAGAATAATGGCTGTGCGCCTATTCCCATCTGTCAGGGTGTAATTCCCGCCTTAGATTGGATTAGCGGAGCTGTGGGCATCAGTTTGCCTGAGCAGCCGATCCAAAGCGATGCCCAAGATAGCATCAGCTTCCCGCCGCTGGTTTTGACCGTTGATGCTACCACGCGGCGCAAGGTTTCCTTTCAGGTCATGGGCCTCGCTTTGCCCTTCAGCTTGAGTGTTGATGTGGATAGCATTCGGTTCGACGGCAAGGAGCTATTGGGTGCAAAAACGCCCATAGATTTGCGAGGTGCCGCACAACATGAGTTCGTAGTAACTTGTTATTGAGTCCGATGCGAGGGAGAGATCATGAAAGCACTGGTCCATACAGCGCCCTATGTTATGGAGTTGCAAGATTGGCCCGTCCCGGCATACGGTCCGGATGACTTGCTCATCCGGGTTAAAGCTTGTGCCATTTGTGGTTCGGACGTTAAGGGCTATAGCGGCAAAACGGGGCGTCGTCAGCCACCGATCATCATGGGGCACGAGGCCTCCGGCGTGGTTGAGGCTGTAGGGGCCAACGTAGTGGGCTTCAAGCCGGGTGATCGGGTTTGCTTTGACTCCACCGTTTACTGTCAACGCTGTGCCTATTGTCTCAGTGGGCAGCGTAACTTGTGTTCCAACCGGCAGGTCGTTGGGGTCTCAGAGGGTACTTATCGCCGTCACGGCGCCATGGCCGAGTATGTGGTGGTCCCTTATTGGATCGCTGTACACATGCCCGATAACCTCTCCTTTGCCCAGGCCGCGCTTATTGAGACGGCCGCAGTCGGCGTTCACGCCGCCAATCGTACCCCGCTCCAGTTGAACGATGCCGTAGTCATCGTGGGCGCAGGGGCAATAGGCCTCGTCGCCCTGCAGGCTATTCGCCTAAAGGGGGCAGGAAAGGTTATCGTGACCGACCTTTCGCGGCCGCGGCTGGAGCTCGCCAAGAAGCTCGGAGCCGATGTGACCATTCCTGCGGAGACGCCAGACCTGGTGGATGCGCTCCGTGCAGCCGTAGGCCCTGAGGGCGCGGATG
The DNA here is from genome assembly GCA_034436315.1 of Anaerolineae bacterium. Lineage (GTDB taxonomy): Bacteria > Chloroflexota > Anaerolineae > UBA1429 > UBA1429 > DAOTVR01. The sequence continues at coordinate 5,450 of DAOTVR010000240.1, read as the reverse complement.
CGGTGCTAGAAGCCGTTGGTATTCAAGCGACGGTTGATACCGCCCTCAAGATCACCCGCAAAGGCGGCGCTCTGACGCTGATCGGCAATGTCATGCCTCGGGTGGAGATAGGCCTGCAAGAGGTCGTCACTCGCGAGATCACCCTCTACGGCGTGTGTGCCTCTAATGGCGAGTATCCCGATTGCGTGGACCTGGTGGCGAGCGGACGAATCCGTGTAGATCCCTTGATCACCGAAACCGCGCGCCTTGAGGATGGACAGGCCATATTTGATCGGCTTTATCGCGGTGCAGAGGAGAACCTGCGCACGGTGTTCCTCTTTGACTAAGGATATCCTGAGATGAGCTAAGGTCTACTCCTTTTGCAAGCCTTACGTTACATAGACCTTGAGCAGCGTGCTCGCTCGCTTCGCCCGTAGGCCATATTCCCCTAGCGCCGCAGGGAATAGCGCAAAGCGTATGGCCTCTAGTTCCACCGGTTCTCCTGACCACTGCACTTGGCAGGAGCCGGCGACGCAGCCCCAGATCTCAAAGGTCGAACCATCACAATGCCCGTGATACGTGGCGTCAGGGGCTAGGTCTATACGCTCTACAGTGAATTGCGGGCAATAGACGAGCCTGACATGGGTGAGTCCCTCACTAACGTAAAGTGTCTTTGGCTCCACCGGGCCGGGCTCTATCTGCTCAAAGTTGATGACCTCAAGGGCCTTGTCAATGTGTAGCGGCCTGGGTAGGCCGTTTGCTCCCAGCCGCCCCCAGTCGTAGACGCGGTAGGTCACATCAGAGGTTTGTTGGATCTCGGCCACGACCACGCCGGCCAAGAGGGCATGGACTGTGCCTGCGGGGATAAAGATCGCATCCCCTGGAGCGATGGGCAGGCGATGCAGTTGGGTCTCCAAGCGGTTCTCGCGAAGGGCGGCACAGAAGCTCTCGCGGGTGACGCCGCGTGCCAGGCCGTAGATGAGCTCTGCGCCGGGCCGGGCATGAAGCACGTACCACATTTCTGTCTTGCCCAACTCGCCGCCTTCATGGGCCATAGCATATTCATCGTCGGGGTGCACTTGCACCGAGAGATCGCGATTTGCGTCTAGAAGCTTAACTAGAAGGGGAAAAGTGCCCCGAGCCAACGTTTGCGCCGAGTTTGTGCCCACCAGGGCGGTCCCTAAGGTCGCCATAATCTCGGGAAGCGTCTGTCCGCGCCAAGCTCCTGCATCCACGCGCGTCGGCGAGCTGGGATGTGCCGAGATCTCCCAGCTCTCGGCAATGATCCCCGGCGGCAATTTGCGACCGAATAGCGCCTCCAGGTTTCGTCCGCCCCAGACGTAATCGCGAAAGACGGGCTCGAATGTCAAGGGATAGATCGTGGTCAGCACATAACTCTCCCCAACAAAAGATTCGGATGGGTGATTTTAACACGTTCGTCCGCTTCTCTGCGAGCCGTAACAATAGGCCTCCTTGGCGCGTCCTGCATTTTAGGCGGTGGGATCGCTTGATTTGTGTTCGGCGTGAGTATCTTCTGATGCCGTGTGATGGTTGCCTTTTGTGAGATGGAGCTGTAGAATAGCCCTGTGAATAGCGTGAGACGTCTAAGAGTAGCTCGTTAGCAGAATAGCTCGAAGGGAGACTAGAATGCAACTCAGAAGAAGACTTGGTCTACGCCTTGTGGTCACGTTGACAGTGGTTCTGGTTTTACTACTGGTTGGTGGCCTCGGAGGGTTGGCGTCTGCCCAGAAGCCGGCGATAGGCCAAGGAGAAACGCCGACGTCTCCGTCTCTCCCCCAGGACCTGATCGGTGTCGGCGCTCAACTAATACCTGGCAAACCGGGTATAGCCAAGCTCAGCACGCCCCTGAGCCAGTTATACACGAACTGGCTCAAATCGCCACGGGTGGCCGTGGAGCAGGCCGCCCATCTGGGGGCAGAGGTAGAGGGTAACCTGGTCAAGGTCATGCTCGTCATGCTCGACGAGGCTTCGGCGAGCTCGGCCAGGGCGGCCATACCTCGGTTGGGAGGCAAAGAGACCACTTATTACAAGCTGTGGATAGATGCTTGGGTTCCGATTCCCGCCCTTGGCGATCTGGCCTCCTTACCCGGCGTTGGTCTAGTGCGGTTGCCGATCCGTGTGGTGCCCGTTGAGGAGGAGACGGCCTTGGCACAAGTAGGTGCGTTGGTCGGCTCAGCTCTCACCCAAGGGGTCGCAGCCTCAAATGCCAATGCTTGGCACACGGCGGGCTTTACAGGGAATGGGGTCAAGGTTGCAGTGCTTGATTCGTTCAAGGACTATGCTGCGGCTCAGGCTCAAGGAGACTTGCCGGCTACGATTACTGTCTACGGCACGCTTGATCTCAGCAGTCGTCATGGTACAGCGGTAGCCGAGATCATCCACGATATGGCGCCCGGAGCCCTCCTGACCTTTGCCTCGCCTTCATCCGTAACGGAGATGGCCGCGTTCATCGTGGCCCTTGCCGCTGCGGGAAACAAGATCATCTCCTCCTCTATCGGCTTTTACAACGCTGAGCCGGGCGATGGCACAGGGATCATCGCCGATGCAGTGAACACGGCCTACAACACCTACGGTACGTTATATGTCCAAGCCGCGGGCAATCAAGCGCAGTATCACTGGGATGGAACCTTCGTGGACTCGGACGGCGATGGTTACCATGAGTTTGCGTCGGGGCCAGACGAAGTTAACCGGTTGGGGATGTTGTCGGCGGGGGTGTCTTTGTACCTTTATCTACGGTGGAACAACTGGCCGGCGACGGATCAGGATTATGATCTTTACCTTTTGCGATGGAATGGGAGCTCATGGGAGACCGTTCTATGCTCGTGCGACTTTCAGAACGGCACTCAGCCTCCAACGGAGGGCATTGAGTTCACTACCTTAACCTCCGGTGAGTACGGCTTAGCCATTCGCAAATACTCGGCGACGGGGACGCAAGTGCTTGATCTCATGGGCCACAATGCCCCTCATTTCGAGCACAATGTCCCCGATCGTAGCCTGATTGATCCGGCCACTTCTTCTCACTCTTTCTCGGTGGCCGCCGTGGATGTGAATTCGCCGTACAACCTTGAGAGTTATAGCTCTTGGGGGCCCACCCACGGCCCCGGTGGCACTTTGACGGGAGGCTTGGATAAGCCGCGCATCGCCGCTTTCGCCAACGTGGATACTTGGGCCTATGGGGCCGGCGGCTTCAACGGCACCTCCTCGGCCACGCCTCACGTTGCCGGAGCGGCTGCTTTGGTGCTCTCGGCCTATCCCAGCTACACTCCTGAGCAGGTGATGACCTTTTTGGAGGGGCGCGCAATAGACCAAGGAGCCATGGGCTATGACTGGAAGTATGGTGCCGGACGCCTCTTCCTGGGTTCACCACCTGCCGTTGGCGATAGCTATGAGCCGGATAATTCTCCTGCCCAGGCTCAGTGGATCGCTGCCGACGGTACCCGGCAGACGCACAATTTTCATGTCGCTGGCGACGAGGATTGGGTAAAGGTCAATCTGGTTGCCGGCACCCAGTACATCTTCCAGACCTCCAACCTTGGTTCTAACTGCGACACGTATCTGTGTCTTTATGATGTTGATGGCACCACTCAGATCGTCTGTGACGATAATAGCGCCGGAGGGGGGGCTTCGCGCCTGGCTTGGATACCCTACATGTCGGGCACCTACTACATGGTGGTTCGGCATGTTTCCGGCAGCGTCTTTGGAACTGGGACGAGCTACGACTTGAGCGTGGCCCCGGCCTTCGCGGGGGAAGGGTTTGGTCCATTGACACTTTGGCTCTCGGACTTGTGTATCGCACAGGGATGGGCAAACCAGAACGCCTATCCGCGTACGATGGGTGACGTGAACGGCGACGGGCGGGCGGATATCGTCGCCTTTGGCGACGATGGCGTTTACGTGGCCCTGTCCAATGGGGCCGGTTTCGGCCCACCCTCTCGTTGGCTTCAGGACTTTGGCAAGGGGCAGGGATGGAGCAGCCAGGACGTGTATCCGCGGATGGTGGCCGATGTCAACGCCGATGGCCGGGCCGATGTGATCGGCTTTGGCGCCGACGGGGCTTACGTCTCCTTATCTACAGGGAGTAGCTTCGGAGCTAAGAGCCGCTGGGTAGCCCATTTTGGCACGAACCGAAGCGCTGGAGGCTGGGTGAGCCAAAACATATATCCTCGCGCCGTAGCCGACGTCAACAGCGATGGCCGAGCGGATATCGTGGGCTTTGCCAATGCCGGAGTGGAAGTTTCGCTATCCACAGGCTCCAGCTTTGGGCCTGCGGCACTATGGATTCGGCACTATGGCGTGGGCGCTGGAAGTTGGTGGACTCAGCTTTTGTATCCCCGCCTAGTTGACGACGTCGATGCCGACGGCAAGGCGGATATCATCGGTTTCGCCTGGAGCGGCGTGTACGTCTCCAAATCCACCGGCTCTGCGTTTGGCTCCTCGTCGCGGTGGATCCCATATTATACTGCCGGCGCAGGTAATTGGACGAGCCAGAACCTTTACCCGCGCGCGGTGGGTGACGTGAACGGCGATGGGCGGGCAGACGTCCTCGGTTTCGGCAGCGCCGGCACCTATGGTTCGCTCTCCACGGGAACGAGCTTCAGGGATGCCGCGCTGTGGCTTGCGGAGTTTGGTCGTGATGCGGGGGGATGGCTCAACCAGAATCTCAATCCCCGCTTTGTGGCCGATGTCAACGGGGATGGCCGTGCGGATCTCATCGGTTTCGCTCAGAGCGGTGTCTACGTCTCATTAGCGGGAGACCTCTCAACCTTTTCGCTCAGTGCGCAGCCGGCGCCGAAAGTGCACGTGATAGAGGTGAATAGCTTGGAAGAGGAAGAGGAGTTGATGCGCAAGATGCCGATTTCCAGGAGGGAGCTGGAGCGATAGCCCCTGAATGGACGGAAACAGGCGATATGGGGGCCTTCAGAAAAGTGTCTCCATATCGCCTATGGGGCGGAAGTGAGCCGGTGGTAGGCGACTGAACCGAAGTAGTAGGGCGGGAGGGACTCGAACCCTCATGGACTTGCGCCCAGCGGATTTTAAGTCCGCAGCGTCTGCCATTCCGCCACCGCCCCACATTGTCCTTAATCATAGTCTCGTGCGAGCATACTGTCAAAGGAGAGGGCCCTCCCTTTGGGAGGGCCTTTTACTATGGTCTTAATGCCCCTAAGGGGGTAAGAGCGCGAGGGCGGGTGCTCTTTTGAGGGACCCACCCTGTTTTGCCCTTTTTGAGGAGAGCACATATGCTGCCCTTTGCCCATGAGTTCGCAGATGCGTTGTGCTGGGTTCTGCGGTTGATACCCTGCTACCATGGTGCTAAACTACATGTTGGAGATCATCATGAAAACCTGGGCGATCACGTTGATCTTCATTGTTGTACTCCTGGCCGGCTGCGCGCGGGCAACGCCAATGGCGGTATCCCGGCTTGCGCTCCCGAGCTCCACGCCCTGGCCGAC
>DAOTVR010000239.1:0-4358 GCA_034436315.1 Anaerolineae bacterium | reverse complement strand
GATAGTATAATTGCGCCGTACAAAAAGCACCTCGTTAGGTGAGGCGTCTGCGCAAGATACAGGCCGCTGTCCCGAAACGTCCAGAGACGCCGAGGGATAGACCAGGCAAGGTCGGCTTAAGGCTTTGCTCAAAGTGGCTGGGGCATTTTCCCTACGCTGCGCAGTGCCAAAACTTGACCAGGAGGGGCAGCTAGCGGCTTGGTGCCGCTCGAATTTGTTATACATACTGCCTCCCTGGCTCACAACGGGGAGGCAGTTTTTTCTGCCCATGCGAGCGGCTGATTGTACCGTATTGCGAGACTGGATGCAGGAAGGAAGTGATCGTATGGACGCAGATAGTAGTAACTCGGCTAAACCATCGCATCGCCTTCAGCCAGGGCTTGCGGGCGCGCAAGGGGCCGCTCGGCATGGAGTTGTTGCGTCTTCGGATACGCATGCCTGCAGAGGCAAGCCGCAGGATACGCCCTCGCCCACAATGTAACGCGCTACACCTTTGGCGTGACCCCTAAATCGCCGCCTTGGCTGAAGGCCGGGGCGGCGATTTTTCTCCGCCCCACCCGATAAACTTCCGGTGGAGGTGTCCTATGGGCTTGCTCAATGAAATCGTTCGCGGCCGTGGGCTTCTCAAGAGCCCCCTGTACAACACTAAGAACGGCATTCGCGTATCCAAGCGACTGCTAGAGATGGCTCATCTAGAGACCAGCGCGGTTCTGGAAAAACTAGCTACGAGCGCCGAAGGCCTCAGCGAGGCGGAGGCTGAGGAGCGCCTGGAGCAATATGGAGCGAACGTGGTAGCCCAGGAAAGACGCAAGCCCTTCCTGAAGCGGCTATGGGATAACGTCAAGAACCCGCTCGTGATTCTCCTCTCAGTGCTAGGTATTGTATCCTACCTGACTGGCGACCTGCGCGCCACTGTGGTCATCTTCGTTATGGTGATCTTGGGCATTGTCTTGCGTTATGTACAAGAGATGCGCGCCGATCACGCCGCCGAAAAGCTGCGCGCAATGGTTAAGACGACGGCCACAGTGTTACGCGAGGGCCAAAAGAGGGAAGTGCCGCTGAGGGATCTCGTGCCAGGGGATATCATCCTGCTTTCGGCCGGCGACATGGTTCCGGCGGATGTGCGCCTGCTCGCTGCCAAGGACCTCTTCTTAAACCAAGCCACCCTAACCGGCGAATCTATGCCCGTGGAGAAGAATGCCGCGCCCGCTCCCGCGAATGTTCAGAATCCTTTTGAGATGGCGTGCATTTGCTTTCTTGGCTCGAACGTGGAAAGCGGCACAGGTAAGGCCGTCGTAGTACAAACCGGCAGCCAGACCTATTTTGGCTCGCTGGCCTCCAGCATTGCCGGCAAAAGGGAACTCACCAGCTTTGACAAAGGCATCAACAAATTCACCTGGCTGATGATCAGCTTCATGGCCGTTATGGTCCCCGCGGTATTTCTCATCAACGGCCTGAGCAAAGGGGACTGGATGGAGGCTTTCCTCTTCGCCTTGGCCGTGGCCGTAGGCCTGACGCCCGAAATGCTGCCTATGATCGTCACCGTGAACCTTTCCAAGGGCGCAATCGCCATGTCGCGCCAAAAGGTTATCGTCAAGCGACTGAATGCCATCCAGAACTTTGGGGCCATGGATGTGCTCTGCACCGACAAGACAGGAACCATCACCGAGGGCAGAATCATCCTGGAAAAGCATCTAGATGTCTCTGGCTACGAAGATGAAGAGATCCTTCACTTGGCCTATCTCAACAGCTACTATCAAACCGGCCTGAAAAACCTCTTGGATGTGGCCGTGCTTGAGCATGTGGAGCTGGAGCGAGAGCTAGAGGTACGCACCCGCTACCGCAAGATAGACGAGATCCCTTTTGATTTTGTGCGCAAAAGGATGTCGGTGGTCGTAGAGAGCGCCGAAGGCAAACATATCCTGATCTGTAAGGGCGCGGTGGAGGAGATCTTTAATATCTGCACTCATGTGGAGGTTAGGGGAGAGGTCTTGCCACGCCTGCCAGAGTACGACGCCAAACGCAAAGCCTTGGTGGATCAATTGAACGGAGAAGGCTTTCGGGTCATCGCTTTGGCCTACAAGGAGATGCCACGAGACAAGCAGGTCTATAGCGTGTCTGATGAGAGTGGTATGATACTGAGGGGCTTTCTCGCGTTCCTTGATCCGCCAAAATCCACAGCCGCCGAAGCCATCGCCAGACTCAAGCAACGCAATGTCAGTGTGCGTATCCTAACCGGTGATAACGAGCTGGTGACGACAACTATTTGCAAGAAAGTGGGTCTGCCCGTGGCCAAGACCCTGCTGGGGCCAACCATTGAAGGCATGAACGATGAGCAACTGGCCGAAGCGGCCGAAGAGGTCACGGTCTTCGCCAAGCTCTCGCCAGCGCACAAGGAGCGTATCATCCGTGCCCTGCAGCGCAAGGGCCATGTTGTCGGCTTTATGGGCGACGGCATCAACGATGCGCCCGCGCTCCGTGCCGCTGACGTGGGCATCTCGGTAGATTCCGCCGTGGACATTGCCAAGGAATCGTCGGACATCATCTTGTTGGAAACCAGCTTGCTGGTATTGGAGCAAGGCATCGTCGCCGGCCGCCGGGTGTTCGGCAACATCATCAAATACATTAGAATGGCGGCCAGCTCCAACTTCGGCAACATGTTCAGCGTTGTCGGGGCCAGTATCTTTCTGCCCTTCCTGCCGATGTTGCCCTTGCAGGTGCTCACCAACAACCTGCTGTACGACTTTTCTCAGACGGCGATCCCCACAGATGAAGTAGATCAAGAATGGCTGGCCGTACCGCGCAAGTGGGAAATCGGCGCGATTCGCCGCTATATCATCTTCATCGGGCCGATCAGCTCGATATTCGATTACCTGACCTATTTCATCATGCTGTATGTGTTCAACTGCTGGAACAACCCTGACCTGTTCCATACAGGCTGGTTCGTGGAGTCGCTGTTCACTCAGACGCTTATCATTCACGTCATCCGCACCAACAAAATCCCCTTCATCCAAAGTCGCGCCAGCTGGTCGCTCACTGCCACTTCTTTGATTGTCGTGGCAATCGGTGCGGGGTTGACGGTCTCTCCCCTGGCAGACACCTTGGGCTTCGTACCCCTGCCGCCATTGTACTGGCTGTTACTGGCGGGGATGCTGGTCGCTTACGTCATCCTGACTCAGATGGTCAAGATGTGGCTCATACCCCGCTTTGAGAAAGCCAGTGCATAGCCTTCATCCCAGAGCCCGCTCAGGATTGCCAGGGGCGTATGAGAAACTCCACCCAGCCAAACCTGAGCTCCTGGCGGGCCATCACCTCGATCAGGTTATGGCCCCGCTTCATCGCCGCCAGGGGCACCGAGAAGCCATAGACGGGGAAATTGGGACTCGGCTTGGGGAGATCAACCAAGCCCAGATAGGCGCAGAGCTCCCCATTCACGCGCACCTCCAAGGTTCCCGGGTCCACCGCCGTGCCTCCCTCTACCCCCAGCGCGGCGATAACCCCGCCCGGCTCCGGCTTCGGCCCCGTATGGAGGCGGAACGCCCGCCACTCCCCCGGCCTGCACGTCGCCGGCAAGGGGATGGCACGAGGCTCGCCGGGCGCCCAGGTGTCGGCGAAGGTCAACACGTGGCGGCGCGGTTTGCCGGTAAGGGTCTCCAACGAGCCGATCTCCCTCAAGAGCGTGGGATAGTTCTCCAGGTCCTCCATAGCCGTCTGGGAATCCATGTAGTTAAAGAGGTAGATGCGCTGTGCCCCGCGATCCAATAGGGAGGCCGCGGCCCCGCGCACCGTCTCCAGGGAGTTGGTCTGAAAGAGCGGCGATTCAGGATGGGGGCGCAGGAGCAGCTCTAGCCCGGCAGCCAAGGTGACGCCCGTGCCCTCCAAGAGTTGCCGCCAAATCTCAATGGGCATATCCGTCTCTGCGCTGGCCCAGAAAGGAGTGATAACCAGCATATCTACCAGCCCCCGCCTGGCCCAGGTCACCGCGTCCATCCCCAGCCCCAGGGCCGTCGCCGGCCGGGAGGGAACGCGCGCCCCCAAGTGGATCTTGTGCCCCCGCCGCTTTTCCCAGCCATCCAACAGCCGACGCACCTCGGCGGTGAAGGCCGTGAGGATCTCCGCTCCCTCGGCCTCGTAGCCGGGGCGGAAATGAAAGCCGAAGCGCATCCAATCCAGCTCCAGCCCGTCGAAATCGTACCTCTCGGCCAACTCGCGGATGAGCTTCAGGTGATGCTCGCGCACCTCCGCTTGGCCATAATCAAAGGCGCGATCGGTCCACTCGACGAAGCGATACGGCACGCGGCGCAGCTGGGGGTTCTCGCGCCAGAACTCGCTGTGGAGGAAACAGCGCTCGTCGTTCA
>DAOTVR010000238.1:0-6572 GCA_034436315.1 Anaerolineae bacterium | reverse complement strand
CGCCAGACTTGGCCCAGCGTCTAGCCCCCATCGCCGGCTTGCGCAATGTGCTCATCCACGAGTATGTCGCCGTGAACTGGGATGAAGTCTATCGCAGCCTGCAGCAACTTGACGATCTAATCGCCTTCGCGGAGGCGATCCGCGTCTGGCTGCGCCGGCCCTGAAGCGCGGGCCGCTCGTCCTCAGCGGCTCATCCAGGCTCCATCCACCACAAGCACCGTGGCATGGCAATAGGCCGAGGCCTCCGAGGCCAAAAAGACCGCCGCGCCCTTGAGGTCCTCCGGGGTGCCCCAGCGGCCCGCCGGGATGCGCTGCAGGATCGCCGGGCCACGCACCGGGTCGGCGGCCAACGGCGCGGTCATGTCGGTGAGCATATAGCCGGGGGCGATGGCGTTGACGTTGATGTTCAGCGGCGCGAACTCGTTGGCCAAAGCTCGGGTCACGCCGACCACGCCGTGCTTGGAGGCCGCATAGGCGGGCACGGTGTAGCCCCCCTGGAAGGAGAGCGCCGAGGCCAGGTTGATGATCTTGCCCCCGCCGTGCTGGGCAAAGTGCCGCGCGGCGGCCTGGGAGAGGAACATCAGGCTCTTGAGATTGAGGTTGAGGATCGTATCCCAATCCTCTTCGGGGAACTCTAGCGAGGGATGGCGGATGTTCATCCCTGCCGCGTTGACCAGGATATCCAACCGCCCCAGGACCTCCACGGTGCGCTGCACCAGGCCCTGTAGCTCGGAAACGCTGGCCTTGGCCAGGTCGCAGGGCAGATGCACAAAGCGCCGGCCGAGGGCCTCTATCTGCGCCGCCGTCTCGGTGCAGGGCCCCCGCGAGACCCCGGCGATATCCGCCCCGGCCTCGGCCAGGCCGATGGCGATCCCCTGTCCCAGGCCACGGCTCGCGCCGGTGACCAAAGCGACTTTACCGTCCAGCTTGAACTTGTCCAAGATCACGATGCGTTGCTCCTATATACATCTGAATTGGGTCGGGTAGGGGCGGGTTTCAAACGCGCCCCTACCGCCTTCATCCCTTTCTTTAGCTCGACCAGATGGCCAGGCCCGTCTCACAGGGATGGGAGAGGTCCGGATGTTGGGGCTGGATGCGCAGGGTGTACCCGTGCAGCCCGCTTCGCGTGCAGGGGATGGTGGCCGTATAGGTGTAGTTGCCCTCGCCGTCGGCGTCGCGCGGGGTCATGGTGACCACCTCGTAGTGGTCCAGCTCCCCTTGGGGGTTAACCCCGCCGTGAAAGACCTGTACCGAGACGTCCTCCGGCTTGAGCGCGCCCAGGGCGAGCTGCGCGCGCACGGTCACCAGGGCGCTCACCGGCAGGCCGTCCTGGGCGTCGGATTCAATGGCCAAGAAGCGCACCCCTCCCCAGTAGCGACGCACCCTCTCCAGCCATTCGGCCAGGTTCTTGGCCCCCTGATATTGCTCGGCGGCCAGCCTCTGGTAGCGCAGCGCCTCGGGGAAGTAGAACCGCTCCGCATACTCCTGCACCATGCGGTTGGTGTTAAAGACCGGGGCGATCTTGCCCATGGAGCGCTTCATCATGGCGATCCATCCCCGAGGCAGCCCGTCCGCGCCGCGCTCGTAGAAGAGGGGGATCACGTCCTTCTCCAGGATATCGTAGAGGGCCTGGGCCTCCACCTGGTCGCCATAGGCCTCGTCCTCGTACACCTCGCCGTGGCCGATGGTCCAACCGACCTCCGGGGTGTAGCCCTCGCACCACCAGCCGTCAAAGGTGCTCACGTTGATCACCCCGTTGGCGGCGGCCTTCATGCCGCTGGTGCCGCTGGCCTCCAAGCCGGGCCGAGGGGTGTTCAGCCAGAGGTCACAGCCCTGCACCAGATAGCGCGCCAGGCAGATGTCGTAATCCTCCAGGAAGATGACCCGTCGGCGGAACTCTTCCTGGCGGGCGAAATGGATCAGTTGGCGGATGAACTCCTTGCCCGGCACGTCGTTGGGGTGGGCCTTGCCGGCGAAGATGATCTGCACCGGCCTCGTGGGATGGTTGAGGATCCTGGCCAGGCGCTGCGGGTCGGCGAAGAGCAATAGGGCGCGCTTGTAGGTGGCAAAGCGCCGGGCGAAGCCGATGGTCAGGACGTCGGGGTTCAGCACCTCGGTGGCCTCGGCGATCTCCTTGGGCGTGGCCCCGCGACGCTCCAACTGCTTCCTCATGCGCTCGCGGGCGACGGCCACCAGCCGCTCGCGGCGGCGCTCGTGGGTGCGCCAGAGCTCCTCGTCGGGGATGCGCTCCACCCGCTCCCAGACGCTCTGGTCCGTGGGCCTATCCAACCAGCGCGGCCCCAAGTAGCGCAACAGCAGCCCGGCCATATCCCCCGAGATCCACGAGCGGGTGTGGATGCCGTTGGTGATGGAGGTGATGGGCACTTCCTCTCGCGGCGTCTGCGGCCAGAGATGGTTCCACATGGCCCGGGCCACCTCGGCGTGCACCTGGCTTACCCCGTTGGCCTCCGCCGAGAGCCGCAGGGCCAGGATGGCCATGGAAAAGCTCTCCTCGGGGTTATCGCTCCGCCGCCCCAGCCGCAGGAACTCCTCGCGGCTGATCCCTAGCTGGGGGTAATACTCGCTGAAATAGCGATCCATCAGGTAGGGCGGGAAGAGGTCTATCCCCGCGGGCACCGAGGTGTGGGTGGTGAAGATGTTCCCCGCCGCCGTCGCCTGGCGGGCCACGGCGAAGGGCAGGCCCTGCTCGCGGACGACCTTGCGGATGCGCTCCAAGGCGAGGAAGGCCGAATGCCCCTCGTTCAGATGGCACACCGTGGGCTCAATCCCCAGGGCGCTCAGCGCGCGCATCCCCCCGATCCCCAGGATGATCTCTTGGCGGATGCGCATGTCCAGGTCGCCGCCGTAGAGGCGGTCGGTGATGTCGCGATCCTCGGGGCGGTTGGCGTCTATATTCGTATCCAAGAGGTACAGGGGCACCCTCCCCACCTGGGCGCGCCAGATCTGGGCAAAGACCGGCCGGCCGGGCAGTTGCACCTCCACGCGAATGGGCTGGCCATCGTTGCCGCGCTCCAACTGGAGCGGCAGGGTGTGAAAGTCGTTCAGGGGGTAGGATTCCTGCTGCCAGCCGTCGGCGTTGAGGTACTGGCGGAAGTAGCCCTCCTGATAGAGCAGCCCCACCCCGACGAGGGGCAACCCCAGGTCGCTGGCCGATTTGAGATGGTCGGCGGCGAGGATGCCCAGGCCCCCGGAGTAGATGGGCAGGCACTCGGTGAGGCCGTACTCGGCGGAGAAGTAGGCGATCTTGAGGTCCGGATACTTGGCCGCATAGTTCTTCTTGAACCAAGTATCCTGAGTGCTCATGTAGTAATTAAAGGTCTGATAGACGCGGATCATCTGCGCGAGGAAGCCCTCATCGTTGGCCGCCTCTTCCAGGCGATCCTGCTTGATCAGACCCAACATGAGCACCGGGTTGTGGCCGCTCTCCTCCCATAGGTCGCGGTCCAAACGGCGGAAGAGGTCCACCGCGTCCAGGTTCCAGGTCCACCAGAGGTTATAGGCCAGCTCGTGGAGCGGCGCGAGGCGCGGCGGCAGCGCGGGGACCACGGTATAGGTGCGGTATGGGCGCAGCATGTCTCTCCTCCAAGAGCCAACATTCGGCGCGTGCCCGTTACGGGGTCGTTGCCGGTTCATCGGTAGGGGATGCCCGGCGGCGCCACGACAAGCGCCTTGACGTCTGCAGCAGATTATAGGTGCCCTCGCCGCCTTTGGCAACTCCATGGGCGTCTCCGTTTTGTGTTACAATAGGATCGTGAAGGGCCGCCGTGCGCGGCGGCGCATCCCCCATCAGGGCCGATCGGCCCATGGAGCCAAAAGGAAGGAGCACGATGAGCGAACAAGTCCCTGAATTCGTCCAGACCGCCCGCGCCCAGATTGAAGAGTTGGATCGCTGGCAGCAGATGACCGAGGAGGAGGCGCGCATGGCCTACGAGATGACCCTGCGCAACGAGCTCTCCGGGGGGACTCCGGTGGTGCGCGAGTTCGAGCGCCGCTGGCGCGAGCTGACCGGCACCAAGTACGCCATCACCACGGTCAACGGCACCAGCGCCCTCTATAGCGCCTTCTTCGGCATAGGCGTCGGTCCGGGGGACGAGGTGATCTGCCCCGATTACACCTGGATTTGCAGCGTCTCCCCGGCGCTCTTCCTGGGGGCGCGGCCGGTTTTCTGCGAGTCGGCCCCGGGGAGCTTTCTCATGGATCCCGAGGACGTGCGCCGGCGGATCACCCCGCGCACCAAGGCCATCGTCGTGGTGCATCTGTGGGGCTGGGTGTGCGATATGGACGCCATCATGGCCATCAGCCGCGAGACGGGCGTCGCCGTCGTGGAGGATTGCTCCCACGCCCACGGGGCCAGCTACAAGGGCCGGCCGGTGGGCAGCATCGGCCATGTGGGGGCCTGGAGCCTTCAGGGGAGCAAGCCCGTCAGCGCCGGCGAGGGCGGGGTCCTGGCCACGAACGACCCGGAGATCTTTGACCGCGCCTGCCTGGTGGGCCAGGTGAACCGCATCGCGGGCCTGGACCTGGCCCAGGATAAATACCGCTACCTACAGCCCTTGGGGACGGGGATGAAGTTCCGCGCCCACCCGCTGGCCATCGGCATCGCCTCGGTGCAGCTCAACAAGCTGGACGCCCTGAACGCGCGCCGCGGGCGCTACGTGGAGGAGGTGGAGGCCGGCCTGGCCGAGGTGCCGGGGCTGAGGCCGATCCCCACTTCGCCGGGCTCGCAACGCGGGGGCTATTACGGCTTCCCCGTGCGCTACGTGCCCGAGGAGGTGGGCGGGGCCAGCCTGGAGAAGATGGTGGAGGCCATCAACCGCTGCGGCGTGCCCGCCACGGCCTCGCCCTACGTCCTCCTGCATCGTTTGCCCCTCTTCGCCCAGGGCTTTGACCTCTTCACGGGCAATCGTGGCCCCCTGGCGGGCGATTACAAGGGCTACAAGGAGGGGGATTTCCCCGTCACCGAGAAGATGATCTCCGAGCTGATCTTCCTGCCCGTGCTCAGCGACCCCATCCCCGGCGCGGCGGGGCTGATCGTGGAGGCCCTCAAGCGCGCGGCGGAGCTGGTGCGCCGGCTGTAGGCGGGCCCTAAAGGGGATCCCAAGCACCCGAGCGCGGGCCTCAGGCCCCACGCCGTCGTGCGCACGGGTGTCGCCTGGCGGCCAAGCGGACGATGCGGCGGCCCACCGAGAGGAGGACGCGGGATTCACCGCAGAGACGCTGAGGACGCAGAGGGTTTTTACTCGTTTTTTTCCCCGTCTTGCTCCATGCTCTCTGCGCCTCGGCGTGGATTACCCCTTGTCCTACAGCACCCCTTGTGGGCAATGAAACGGGCACAAGGCCCTAGGCTACGAGCATTTACCGAACCGTAGCCTAGAGCCCCTTGTGGGCGATGGAGCGAGCGCAAGGCTCTGCGCTCTCTGCGCCTCGGCGGTGGATTACCCCTTGTGCTACAGCAACCCTGGAGGGCACCGCACGCAAAAAAGCGCCCAGGCTTCTTCCGGGGCCTGGGCGCTCGTCGGCGAAGGCTAAACGGCTAGAGGCTCTTTTTGCAGAGATACCAATCCACGCACTCGTAGCCCTCTTTGACGCGGGCTTCGGCCGCCTCCTGCGTGCGCGGTGGGGGCACGACCACCTTGTCGCCGGGGCGCCAGTTGGCGGGCGTGGCCACGTTGTACTTGTCCGAGGTCTGCAAGGCGTCAACCAGGCGCAGGATCTCGTCCATGTTGCGCCCGTTGCTCATGGGGTAGTAGATCATCGCCCGCAACATGCCCTTGTCGTCGATGACAAAGACCGCGCGCACGGCCTGGGTGGTGCTGGCGCCGGGATGCACCATGCCGTACTTGCTGGCGACCTGCATGTCGATGTCGGCGATGATGGGGAAGGGGATCTTGGCCCCCAGCTTCTCCTCAATGTTGCGCACCCAGGCGATGTGGCTGAAGAGGCTGTCAATGCTCAGGCCGATGAGGGCCACGTTGCGCTTCACCAGCTCGGGATAGATCTGGGCAAAGGCGACGAACTCGGTGGTACATACGGGCGTGAAGTCCGCCGGGTGCGAGAAGAGGATCACCCACTTGCCCTTGTAGTCGGATAGCTTGATCGGACCATGCGTCGTGATCGCCTCGAACTCGGGCGCCTGCTCGTTGAGGCGGGGAAAAGAGGAAACGCTCTGTTCGGACATGTTCCATCACTCCTTTCTTTTGAATGGGGATCTATTCGTTCGCCCTTCCGCGCGTCACGGAAGGGTCGTCGACCAGGTGATCTTTGACCTTAGGCCTCGCCCGCCGGTTCCTGGCCCCGGCACCGGGGGCATACCCCGTAAAAGTTCGGCCCTTGGGCCACCTTCCAGCCGGCGAGGCCCTGGGCTACGGTTTGGCGCAGGCTATCCAAGTCCGTCATCGCCAGGTCCGCGATCCGCCCACAGCGAAGACAGATCAGGTGCGCGTGCGGCGAGGGGTTGAGCCCGTCGTAATGGGCTACGCCCTGGCAGCCATCCACCACGTTCACCTCGCCCATCTCCCGAAGCAGGGTCAGGGTCTTGTATACCGTGGCCA
>DAOTVR010000237.1:0-18971 GCA_034436315.1 Anaerolineae bacterium | reverse complement strand
GATTCCGCCGTCGCTGCGACCGCCTTTTCCGCTGGGAGCTCGCGCAGCCAGGCGCAGAAAGGCTCCACGATGACCGGGCCGCTGTAGGCGATGCGCCGCAGGGCTCTCATGAAGGTGACGAGATCAATGACCCCCGTCTCGCCGGGCATGGCCCGCTGGTTATCCACCTGCTCTTCGGGCGAACGCCCGGCGATGGCGTCGTTGACGTGCACCGCCACCACGAGGTCATCACTCAGCCGCCGGAGGTCCTCGGCCTTGCCGCCGGAGGTGTACCAATGGAAGGAATCCAACAGGATGCCGAGGTTATCGGCGCCCACGGCTTGGATTAGCTCCATCAGGCCGTCCAGGTCGTGGATGAAGGGGTTGGGTTTGCCGGCGCGCAGCGTCGCCGGGCCGACGAACTCCAGCCCGTAGCGCAATCCATAGCGCGCCAAGACCTCGCAGAGGCGCGCCGTGCGCGAGCGCAATTGCTCAAAGTGTTCGCGATAGGTGAGCGTCTCGTGCCAGGGCATGAGCCAGGTGACCACGCGGGTGCAGCCCAAGGCGGCCATGGCCTGGCAAAAGGTCGGCAGGCGCTCCAGGCCGGCCTTGAAGGTGGCCTCGTCCTTGCGAAAATCCACGGGCATGCCCGTGACGGCGGGAAGCAGATGATGTTCGGCGAGCATTTGGCGCACGGTTTTCAGCCCTAGCTCCTCAATGGGGCCCATGCTGAGGTCAATCCCCTCAAAGCGATAGGCTGCCGCCAGGCGCACGGCCTCCTGAAACGACACCTTGAGCCCGATGGCCCCAGGTGATAGTGCGCGATACAAGGTGATCCCTCCTTTCCTGCTATTGGCGCGGCAAGATGCCGTGATGTTTAGGAAAAGTGCGCCAGCTCCTCCAAGGATCGGCCGGTGATCTTTTGCGCCCAGTAGGCGTTGGTGCGAAACAGGCTATCAAAGGTGCCCGCATCGGACCAAAAGCCCTTCAGCTCTGCCCAGCGCAGTTGGCCGATCTGGATATACATGTTGTTCACATCGGTGATCTCTAGCTCGCCCCGTCCGGAGGGCTTGATGCGGCGGATAAAGTCAAAGACACGGTGATCATAGAGATACAGCCCGGTGACGGCGTACTGGCTCTTGGGCTGGGCCGGTTTTTCCTCTATGGCCACGATGCGCGTCGGGTCCTGGGGATCAAAGACGGGCACCCCAAAGCGGCTGGGATCGGGCACGCGGCGCAAAAAGACCTTGGCCCCCTCGGTGAAACTCTGCACATCTTCGGAGATATCGGCGTCGGTGGTATTATCGCCTAGGATGACGGCGATGTTCCCCCCATCGGCGAAATCCTCGCACAGGCTCAAAGCCTGGGCGATGCCCCCCTCGTGTTCCTGGAAGGCATATTCCAGATGCTTTAGGCCTAGCTCTTTGCCGTTCTTGAGCACGCGGATAAAGTCGCCGGCATGCGGCCCACCGGTGACGACCATCACCTCGGTGATGCCCGCCTGCACCAGGGTACTGATGGGATAAAAGATCATCGGCTTATCGTATACGGGGAGTAGGTGTTTGTTGGTAGCGTGGGTGAGCGGATAGAGCCGGGAGCCCAATCCCCCGGCAAGGACGACTCCTTTCATCTGTAGGATCTCCCTTGCGATTAGTTTGTCGGTTGTCAGTTATCAGCCCTTAGTTATCAGCCGTCAGTCTGACCGCTGACAACTGAGAACTGAGCACGCCTCTAACGCAGTGCCTCATCCAACATGCTCAGGTAGTTTTCCACGGGGATGTAGCTGGGGATAGAGTTCCCCGAGCCAATGGCAAAGCGCCCCCGTGGGTGACAGACGTCAATCAGGCGGCGCACTTCGGCGCGCACCTGTTCTGGGGAGCCGCGGGCGAGGATATCCACATCCACCCCGCCCAGGACGCCGATGCGCTCTCCATAGCGCGCCTGGAACTGTTCAATGGGCATGATGGCGTTTTCAAAGGAATGTTTGGCGTCGATGCCCACGTCGTCAATGAGGTCATCCATGATCTGGATTATGTTCCCGCAAGAGTGCAGGAAATAGGGCAGGCCGTGATCGTGGGCTAGCTTGGCGTAGCGCTTGTGCCAGGGCAAGGTGTAGCGGCGCAGGGCCTCGGGGGGGATGAGGGTGGCCGAGCGGAAGCCCATATCGTCGCCGGGGAAGATGGCCACGACTCCCTCCAGCTCCACAAGCTGGCGATACACGTCCCACATCGCCTCCCCGATGCGCTGGGCCACGGCCTCCACCAGGTCAGGCTGGTCGTAGAGAGCATAACACAGGCCCTCGTAGGAAAAGATCGCCGACAGGTGTTCGTAGATGCCCCCAGCGTGGCAGACGAGCAGGCCCATCCCCTCAGGCAGATGCTTGGAGAGGTATTCATAGTTGGCCAGGGTCTGGTCGGTGACCACAGGCCAGGGGTAACGCTCGTAATCGGCCCAGGAGGCGATGGTCCCGCGGTGTAGGTCGCGCCAGTGGCGCAGTCCGTCGGCGCGGGTCTGGTCGGCGCCGATGACCTCCGTCTCTACGAAAGGCAGCGACTCCTCATAGCGCACGAAATCGTAGCCCATGGCGGGGAAGAAGGCGATAAAGTTATCCAGGTAAGCTTCCTCCGAGCGCCGGTCGCCGGGGATCGGCTCCACCCACTCCCGGCCGAGCAGCTCAGTGATGATCGGCTTGCGCAGGGCGTCGTCGATCAGGTATTCCACCAGCGGAGGACGCTCCGTGCGCCGGCGGCCCATGACGACCTCAATGAAGCGCCGGACATCGGGCCGGGCCTTGTTCAAAGGAAGGTGGGGAAAGCGTGATGTCATCAGGCAGCCTCCTGGCGGGCAGTTTATCTTGAACGAGGCATATCATAGCCCATGTCGAGGGCGTTGTCTAGTTTAGATGGGTCCTAGCCCAAGGCGACGAGCACCAGCCCGAGGAACATCGCCGTTACGCCCAGGACCTTGAGCGGGTATTTGGGCTCTCGGAGCACGAACAGGCCCAGGATGGCCCCCAAGGGGATGCTCAGTTGGCGGAAGGCGACCACGTAGCTCACGTTGGTCACCTGCGACATGGCGATGAGTACCAGGGTATAGGCAAGGTAGATCCCTAGCCCGGTGAGCGCTGCGTGGGGCAGCCCGCCGCGCCGGATATCCTGCAGCTCGGCGCGCCCCGGCCTGGGAGCCAACGCGAGGAGCGCAAGCCAGAGGGAGGAGCTCAGCCCCCGAAGCGGGGCATAGAGGATGCTGACCTCCACGGAGCCGAGGGGCATCCCCGGAGCCTGGCGCCAGGCGCGCAGGACGGCGTCGTCGGCGAGGGAATAGCCCACCGTGCCCAGGGCCGCCAGGAGCACGAGGCGGTTGGAGGGCTGCCAGTAGTTCCGCAGGCTCAGCTCGGCAAGGCGCTTGGCAGGGAGGAGCAGGCTGCCGACGACGATCAGGGCGATGCCGCCAAGCGCTAGAGCTCCTAGGGGGCTACCCTGGCCCAAGGCCCTGGTGAGCAGGGCGACGATCACCGCTGGCAGGGAGCGGGCCAGCGGATAGGCGATGGATAGCTCCCCCGCGCGGTAGGCCGCAGCCAGGGCGGTGTAGTAGAGCGCGTCACAAAAGCCCGTCAGGGCGAGGAGCGGCCAAGCACGCGGGGGGAAGGCAGCCAGCGCCTGTCCATAGGGGATGAGCACCGGGGCCATGTAGAAGCATCCCAGGGTGTTGGCCACCAGGAAAAAGGCCGTTGTGGGGTGCTGGCGCTTGCCGAGGAGGTTCCAGCCGGCGTGCGTCGCGGCGGAGAGGACGAGCAGGACGACGGCGCTTGGGCTCACGGTACCCCCCAAAGGCGGGCATAGAGCCGGGCGACGGCCCCCCGGCATTCCCTCAGTCGTTCGGCGGCGTTGGCGTCGCCGGCGAGATGGGCCAGCATCAGCTCCCCTTCTTGAGCGCAAAGGGCGTCGTGCTCTGGGAAGACCTCGCGTAAAAGGAATTGGGCGTACTTGACCAGGCGAAACGGCCCATGCGCACGGGCCGTCTCGCCGGGCAAAGCCTCCACGGCGACGGAGTAAAGGGCCTTGATGCTCTGGATCAGCTCGCCGAGCTCCGCCGAGGGGGCAAAGACGATGGTGTAATACCAGCCGAAAAGCTCTCCTCGCTCGCAGCCGTGGGCATCGCTCACCCCGACGAGAGGGACCTTGCGCCCGCGGGCGCGCTCCTCGTGGTAGCGGGCCACTTGCAGGATGTTAGATTCCACCTCATGGCGAAAGTAGCCCCCGATCACCTCTAGGGCGTCCCATGGCTGCTCCTCCAGCAGGCGCGTGGTGAGCGCCTCGGGCACGTCGTAGCGGTGGCCGTAGAACCAGTAGGGATGGCAAAAGATCCCCAGGCCCCCCGCCTGGCGGATCTTCTCAAAGCACCACAAGCAGGCGGCATAGTGGTAACGATCCACCCCCGGCCCCAGGTCAGGCAGTTTATCCTGGATGGCCCGCACCTCGGCGCGGTAGCTCTCCCGGGAGAAGAGCGCGTTCAGGCTGAAGCGTCCCCCGAAGTTGATGATATGTACCGGGCAATCGGGCGGATGCACCTCCTCGCCGGGGTAGATGCGCAGGTCAACCGGTAGGCCCTCAAAGGCGCGGATGGCCTCCAGCGAGGGGGCATAAAGGCGGTGATCGGTGACGGCCATGAAATCCAGTCCGATGCGCCGACAGGCCCCGGCAACGTAGGCGGGTGGCTCACGGCCATCGGAGCGGACGCTGTGGATGTGCAGGTCGCCCTTATAGGGCCGGCGGGCGAAGAGGTCCTCCTTCAGCGAGTACAGGCGCAACTTGGCGCCTTCCTCCGGGATGCCGGGGCCGCGCACCAGGACGATATGCTCCTGCTCTCCGGGAAAGGTATGGGCGAGCTGCAGGAGGCCCTCGGTGGCCCGCAGGCGCACCCGGCGCAGGGCGCTATCGCCGATCTCGGCGGGATAAAGGGTGAGCTCGTACTCCCCCTCGGCGAGCGGCGCTTGCCCCTCGGCGGAACGAAGGGTGATCGCGGTCGGACGGTCAGCGCGGACGAGCCGGGGAGAAAGGACGAGCGATTTGCTTCTGGTGCTAGGGCTGATTTGTGAGTTCACCGTACCGCACGCTCCAAACGCTCCAGGGCAAACGATAGCCCGTAAACGGTCCCTAGTTCCAGAAGGACCACGGCTCCGATCTTCCACACCGCGTCTTGCCAGAGGGGCAAGGGATAAAGCTGGATCAAGGTGTCGTCCTGATAAAAGATCCAGCTGTTCGCCTCAAAAAAGATCTCGTGGAAACGGGTGAAAAAGAGATCAAAGTTGACGAACGAAGCCACCACGACGAAGGCGATGATCCCCATCGTGATCCAGACTCCCTGACGAAGGAGACGAGGTATCAGCGAGCGATGGCCTGAGGACCACAGGATGACCAGGCAGAGCAATGCCAGCCCCAGGGCGATGCCGTGGGCGAGAAAGAAACCGTCCATGACTCCCTTTACGTCCACCAAATGCTGGGTCTCCTCGTCTCTCAGAGCGATCTCCCCACCGTCGGTGCGCATGGAGGCCATTTTCTCCAAGCTGGCCCGCCCGCGCAAATAGTCTAGGATCGTATCCGAGAGGCGCAGGCGTTCGGCATCATGAAAGCGCTCTGAAGGGGGAAAACCCTTTTGCCCGTACTCGTGGCGGATGAAGCCCGGCGTAACAAAGATATACAGAGGCGAAGCAATCAGGATCACTGGGAGAGATAAAGTCAAGAAAGCCCCTAACAAACCGACCAGCCAACGCGGGATGTTCATGGCCTCCTCACCGAATCGTGATTCTAGTTATCCGTGACCGGATCGACGATAGACCGCTGAGCACGGCTCCCCAAAAGCTGCCAATAGTTCTCCGCATAGCTGTGGCCGCCGCCAACGCGTAGCGCCTGGATGCGCAGGGCTTCGCGCATCTCCTCTACGCTCGACCAGAAGGTGCTGATCTGCGAGGCGTAGCAGGCGGCGGCATCCCCTTTGGCCCGCATCGCCTCTTCGTCGAAGTAGAAGGCTTGGACCTGCCAGCGCTTCCCCGGCTCGGCCTCCAGCGCCGCGCCCACAGTTTGGGCGTCGCCAGCATAAGGGTAATCCTCATAGAAGAGCACCCGATGCCCCCGCGCCAAGAGGAGCTGGGCCATGCGTCGCACCAGGAGGTGATCCACGTGATGTCCCGCGCCGAGCGGAGCATAGACTGTTGCTCGCTTCAGCGTCCCCAGTTGGGCTAAAAGGGCCTCTAGGAGCCGGTGGTGTAGCTCTGTCTCGGCGGGGTGCAGTGAGGCGAAGATGTGTTCCACCGTGGGGTAATAAGCCTGGCCGGTGCGCTCGTCCTGGCGATAGACGCAATCCAAGAAATCCAGATGGAGCGCTGCGGCTCCGAGGATGTGGAGGGCGGCGAGATCCTCGCGGCGGCGAACGGCCAGCGGATCCCCGCTGGCTCCCCAGCGCTCCTTGAGCTCGCGGGCGAAGGCGGTCAGCGAGTCGTCGGGGGGCGAGCCGGCGAAGACGGAGACGACCAACACCTGTTCGCCATGTCGCGTTTGGGTGTAGATGGCGCCCCCACAGGAGAGGACGACATCGTCCAGATGTGGGGAGAGGTAGATGTGTTCGTAGGATGATTCGCGCATAGAGGCGAGTATAGCAGGTTTGAGCCGAGCGAGCAATCGTAAGGGTCGTTTCGCGTCCATGATCGTGTGCATTTGGCAGCCTGCAAGAAATCCACTATAAAATGGATGATCTCATTTGGTAGTCCATTGGCTGTTTACAAGCTGGTAAAGAGGGGATATATAAAAATGGATGATTCCATTCTTGGTCCGAAAATGCAGATCGCCATTGAACGAGATAGCCGTGTGCCGGTATATCGCCAGATCGAAGCTCAAATCCGTACGCTTATATTAGAGGGCCGTTTACCTAAGGGGGCTCGACTGCCTTCCGAACGTATCCTTGCACGACATCTGGGTGTCAACCGTACGACAGTGGTAAATGCCTATCGCGAGTTGTCAGCCGATGGGCTTGTCAAAGGGCGCGTTGGTCATGGGACGATCGTCCTGGGTCCTGTACCCCGACAAGAGGAGGCTGAGCCCCCTGCCGGAATGCCCTTGGTATGGACGGGTTTGATCCGTTCACGTGTTCGGGGGCTGCAAAGCCTGGTGGTGCGTCGTGTGGCCGATCTCGCCTCGCGGCCGGGGATCATCTCGTTGGCTACGGGAGTTCCCGAGGTTACCTCCTCGCCGTATTTGCATCTTGAGCAAACCGTTCAAAAGGTGATCACTTCGGGACAGCGGGCCCTGCTTCAAGATTCCCCCATCGCCGGCTTGATGCCCTTGCGCGCAGAGCTGGCCCGGCGCCTCGCCATGAAGGGATGTAGTAAACCCTCAGCCAGCCAAGTTCTGATCCTCTCCGGCTCACAGCAGGGCCTCTACCTGGTGGCGCAACTGCTTCTTGAACCGGGCGATGCGGTGTTGGTCGAATCCCCCACTTATTTAGGAGCGTTAGAAGTATTTAGGGCTATCGGGGCCCGGCTCATCGGTGTACCAGTGGATAGTCAAGGGATGCACGTCAAAGCGGCCGAGCAGATTATGAGCCGTGTAAATATACGTCTCATCTACACCATCCCCAACTTCCAGAACCCTACGGGGAGCACGATGAGTGCCGAGCGAAGGACAGCTCTCCTAGCCCTCGCCCAACGATTCCAGGTACCCATTTTGGAGGACGATCTTTACGGCGAACTATTCTACGACGTGAGTCTCCCTGCTCCTATACGAGCTGCCGATGAAGGAGGGTATGTCCTTTACCTGGGCAGTCTCTCGCCAGTTCTGGGGCCGGGATTCCGACTGGGGTGGCTGGTGGCGCCACTTGCCGTCATCGAGCCGCTTACAGCCTTGCGCCAGGCTATGGATCTACACCCTGGCAACTTTGTACAGGAAGTGGTGTACGAACTGCTAGTTAGCGGGTCCTTTGATATTCACTTGGAATGGGTACGCCGGGCTTATGCTGCCCGTAGGGATACCATGCTTGCGGCACTGGAGCAATATATGCCGGGAACCATACGGTGGCAGCCTCCTCAAGGAGGTTTTTATGTCTGGTGCTCCTTGGAAAGACCTTTGAGTAGCAGGGATTTGCTTGAAGAGGCTGCTGAGGAAGGGGTTGTCTTTGTCCCCGGCGAGGCATTCTTCCCCGACGGGCGCGGTGAGCAATTCTTGCGCTTGAGCTTTGCGCATGCTTCTCTAGAAGAGATCACGGAGGGGATACGTCGCCTGGCCAAAGTAGCCAGGAGGTTAGAAAAACGCGAACGGCAGGATACGTCGGTTGAGACAGATCGTCCCATCGTCTGAAAGGAGGATTTTCATGGACAGGAAAACGGGAACTGATACGGTGAAACGCGGCCTGGCAGAGATGCTTAAGGGTGGTGTGATCATGGATGTGGTCACTCCCGAACAAGCCGTGATCGCCGAGGAAGCGGGGGCTTGTGCGGTCATGGCTCTGGAACGGGTACCGGCGGACATCCGTGCCCAGGGAGGGGTAGCGCGGATGAGCGATCCCGAACTCATACTCCGAATCAAAGAGGCTGTAAGCATCCCGGTTATGGCCAAATGTCGCATCGGGCATTTCGTGGAGGCTCAGATCCTGGAGGCTATCGGCGTTGACTTCATAGACGAATCGGAAGTGCTGACCCCGGCCGACGAGCAACATCACATCGATAAGCGCCGTTTTAAAGTGCCCTTTGTGTGTGGTTGTCGTGACTTGGGCGAGGCTTTGCGTCGCATTGGCGAGGGTGCTGCCATGATCCGTACTAAGGGTGAAGCGGGTACGGGGAACGTGGTTGAGGCTGTACGCCATGCTCGTGCGGTCCTTGGCGAGATTCGGCGACTTGCCAATATGGCCTCAGAAGAGCTTATGGCTTATGCTAAACAGATCGGTGCGCCTTATGAGCTGGTTGTAGAGACAGCTGCTTTAGGGCGATTGCCCGTGGTCAACTTCGCTGCTGGGGGCATCGCCACGCCGGCAGACGCTGCCCTTATGATGCAGTTGGGTATGGATGGCGTGTTCGTCGGTTCTGGCATATTCAAAAGCGCTGACCCCGCGAAACGTGCTCGCGCTGTCGTGCAGGCGGTCACACACCACAATGATCCGTATATCTTGGCCCAGGTCTCGCGTGGGTTAGGCGAGGCTATGCGTGGCTTGGAGCTTGCGGCGATCCCGTCATCCGAGCGTATGGCTGGGCGTGGATGGTAAGAGGTGAGTCGTGATGCGGGTAGGGGTCCTTGCTCTACAAGGGGCTTTCCGCGAACACTTGCAGGCCTTGGCCGAACTGGGAATTGAGGGGGTGGCCGTCCGCCTTCCTCAACACTTACAGGGAATCGCCGGCTTGATCATCCCCGGAGGGGAGAGCACCACTATAGGTAAATTAGCCGCATTATATGGTTTGTTGCCCGCAATACGGGATTTGGCTGAGGCTGGCAGGCCCGTCTGGGGCACTTGTGCGGGTTTGGTGTTTCTGGCCCGCGAGCTCGTTGGATACGACCACCAACCCCGTTTGGGCTTGCTCGATATCAGGGTGCGGCGCAATGCTTTTGGCAGTCAGGTTAATAGCTTTGAAACGTGGCTAGATATCCCGATCCTTGATCGGATTGCATCTCCGGAGGAACGCGGCCGGGCATTCCCAGGTGTGTTTATTAGGGCGCCCTTGATCGAAGCAGTAGGCGAGAGTGTGGATGTACTGGCCCGTTTAGACGATATCGGCATCGTGGCAGCACAACAAGGGCCATTCCTTGTCACGGCCTTTCACCCGGAGCTAACCCAAGACCGGCGTTTCCATCGCTATTTTGCTTCTCTTGTAAATGATAAATCCTAGAAGCTGGTAAAATTTCACCCTCGTTACGCCAGCGTGTTTTTTAGAGCGCCTTACATTACATAATGCATGGCGTTCGCCTCAGGGGAACGTTTCGCCTCGCCGGGACGTCTCAGAGGCAGAGATGCTTAGAGGAGGCGAAGCCCCATGAGAAAGCAGCTTACTAGCGCCCTTTTGGCCGCCCTGATCTTTTTGGCCCTGAGCATGCCCGCTTTGGCCGACGGGATCATCATCCCTCGGCCCAGGCCGCCCGAGCCGGGGATTCCCTTGCGCAGCCTAGCCATCAAGTATCATCGCGTCACGGTGACGATCAAGGATCAAGTGGCTACGACGCATGTGGATCAGGTCTTTATCAACGAGAGCCCGCAGGAGATTGAAGGGGAGTACATCTTCCCCCTACCCGAGGGGGCCAGCATCTCGCAATTCGCCCTGTGGGTGGATGGCCGGCGGCTGGAGGCAGAGGTGTTGGAGGCCGAAAAGGCCCGCCAGATCTATGAGGAGATCGTGCGCCAACAGCGCGATCCAGCGCTCCTGGAATATGCCGGGCGCAACGCCTTCCGTGCGCGCATTTACCCCATCCCGGCACGGGGTGAAAAGCGCGTGGAGCTGGAATACACCGAGGTGCTTCCCCAGGATCACGGCCTGGTCCGCTACATCTACCCCCTGAACACGGAAAAGTTCTCCACGCGGCCTCTGGAGCGGGTGAGCGTCGTGGTGCAAATCGCCTCGCGCCAGGCGGTGAAGGCCGTCTATTCTCCCAGCCATGAGGTGGTCGTGGTGCGCGGCGACGATGGCTCGGCGAAGGTCCGCTATGAGGAGGCCAACGTCACCCCCGATAAGGATTTCGTGCTCTATTACACCGTAAGCGAAGAAGATTTGGGAGCGAGCCTGCTCAGCTATAAGGATGGCCAAGAAGACGGTTTCTTCCTGCTCCTTTTGGCCCCCAAGGCCCATTTGGAAGAACAAGAGGTTGTGGCCAAGGACGTCTTCATCGTGCTGGATACCTCGGGCAGCATGCGTGGCAAGAAAATCGCCCAGGCCAAGGAGGCCGCGCGCTATATCCTGGATAATCTTAACCCAGAGGATCGCTTCAACATCATCGCCTTCAGCACCCAGGTCAACGCCTATGAGCGTAGCCTGCAGCCCCTGAGCAAGGCCGAGGTGGCGCACTCGTTCATCAATGCTCTCAGCGCCTCGGGAGGCACGAACATCTATCAGGCCCTAGAGGAGACCTTGCGCCAAACCCAGGCCGGCCGCCCGCAGGTGATCCTCTTCCTCACCGACGGCCTGCCCACCGAGGGCGAGGTGCGCATGGATAAGATCATCCAGATGGTCGGCGAGCGGGCCAAGGAAAACGTGCGCCTCTTTACCTTCGGCGTGGGCTATGACGTGAACACCACCCTGCTGGACGCCATCTCCCAGGCCCATCATGGCGTTAGCTCCTACGTGCGCCCGGATGAGGACTTGGAGCAGGCTCTCTCCTCCTTCTACGAGAAGATCAGCACGCCGGTGCTGGCGGAAGTTTCCCTTGACTTTGGCCAAGCACAGGTCAGCGATGTCTATCCGTATCCCCTGCCCGATCTCTTTGCTGGCGGCCAGCTCATCGTCGTGGGGCGCTATCGCCGGGGAGTAAGCACGACCGTCACCCTGCGGGGCACGGTCAACGGTAGGCCGGCAAGCTACGCCTTCAGGGACCTCGTCTTTCGCTCTAGCGGGGGCGAGGAGCTGATCCCTCGCCTGTGGGCCACGCGCAAGATCGGTCATTTGCTCATGCAGATCCGCCTGCACGGGGCCGAGCGCGAGTTAATAGACGAGATCGTGGAGCTCAGTGTGCGCTACGGCATCGTCACACCCTACACCTCATTCCTGGTGGACGAGACCGAGGACGCCCTGAGCACCGATGGGCGGCGGGGCATTGCCGAGCGCGAGCTGAAAGCTGCCCGACCTCAGGCCGCCCCCGGCCTGGGGGGCGGCGAGGCGGCGCCCGTGCCTACGGCGGCTGCGGGCAAGGCGGCGGTGGAACGGAGCATCGCCCAGGATGCCCTGCGGCGGGCCGAGGTGCCCGCCGAAGCCGCCTCGGCGCAGGTGCGCACGGTGGGCGATAGGACCTTCGTCCTGCGCGAGGGTGTGTGGACCGATACCCTTTACGACGCGGGCAAGATGCCGGCCGAGGCGGTGGCCTTTGCCAGCGAGCGCTATTTCCAGTTGTTGCGCCAATATCCTCAATGGGGGCGCTACCTGGCCCTGGGGTCGGAGGTGCTCCTCGTCTGGGAAGGGCGGGCCTACCACATCGGCGCGAAGGGGGAAGCCCCAGCGGGCGGCGAGCCGACGCCTACGATGGCCCCGAGGCCCACGCCGGGCCGGGCCCCTTGGCAACGTATCGTGGAGTGGTGGAGGAACCTTTTCCCCTGAGATCAGTTCGCGGCGGCCCCGCCGGGCGTTTATGGGCACGCCACGAGTGTTCGGGATCGGCCTTTGCATTTTTCTAGCAAGCCTCATATAGTGGCGGTATATGGCCCGCGAACACAAGGTATTTGGCATGTAATCTGGGCCAGAGGAGGTTCTCATGAGACATCTAGTGCGTTTGACCAGGAGACAAGTGCTTTGGCTACTTGCCGGGACGCTGGCCGGCTGTGCCCTCAAGCCCACGGCCACGGCCCCGGTGCCTACGCCCAAGCCCGCGGAACCCACGTCTACGTCCTCCGCACCGACACCCAAGCCCGTGGAACCCACGTCTACGTCCCCGGCGCCAACCGAACCGCCGGCTACGACGGGCCGCAGCTATCTCCTGGCTGCGCTCAAGGCGCCAGGCTTTGCCGCCGTCATGCCGGAATCGCTGAACATCAAGCCCGCCGTAAAGGCCTACAAGACCGATCCGCGTGCCGTCTTGAATCAGGAAGATGTGCTGGGGCGCTTTACGCCAGAACAGCTTAAGGCCTTAGAAGAGTGGGGGTTTGTCATCACCCCCTAGGACGAAAGGCAGATCTATGATATTTACATCCATGCCAGGAGCATGGGCCTGCCCGTCTTTGTCACCACGGATGCCCTGCTGCACACCTTTCACATCCTCTACGACTATACCCTGCGCCGAGTGGAGTATGACCATTTCGTCGCCGACCTTAAGGGGCTGATGGAGGCCATGCTCTCTGCTTCCGAGGCTCAGGCGAAGGAAGCAAGCGCACTTGAGAGCGTAGCCGAGGCGGCCACGCGCAACATGGCCTTCTTCGCTGTGGCCGGAAAGCTTCTAGATCCTCAGGCCAGGGTGCCGGCGGCCGTGCGCGAGCTGGTGGATAAGGAGCTAGCCCTGATCCAGGCCCACGAGGGCTTTGGCCGCTCGCCGATCTTTGGGTATGATGAGGACTATTCACAGTATGTCCCCCGTGGCCATTACACCCGTAACGAGACCTTTGAACGCTACTTCCGGGCGATGATGTGGCTGGGGCGGATGATGTTCCGCCTTCGTCCCGGCGAGAGGCCGGAGCTGATAGAGATGGGCCGCCGCGAGACGCGCCAGGCGCTTCTGATCGTCGCTGCTCTGCAAAACGCCAAAGTGGGTGATGAGCCAGCCCTGGCCGTCTGGGAGCGCATCTACGAGCCGACGGTCTTTTTCGTGGGCAAGGCCGATGACCTGAGCCTTTACGAGTACAGCGAGGTCATCTCCCGAACCTTCGGCAACCAACTGGCTCTGGACGCCCTGGCCGATGACGCCCGCCTGGATGCTTTCATCCAGGCCGCGCGGACCTTGCGCCCGCCCAAGATCGTCTCCTCGCTGGTTTTGGACGTGGAGAATCCCGCTGCCGTCACCCAGGGCTTTCGCTTCATGGGCCAGCGCTTTGTACCCGATTCTTACATCTTCCAGCAGTTGGTGTACGACAAGGTCAAGGGGTACCAGGGTCAGGGCAAGCCCTTCACGATGGAACCCTCGCTGGCCGGGCCGGTTCGTGCTTTCCCGCGAGGGTTG
Organism: Anaerolineae bacterium; assembly: GCA_034436315.1. GTDB lineage: Bacteria > Chloroflexota > Anaerolineae > UBA1429 > UBA1429 > DAOTVR01. Next base: position 5,166 of record DAOTVR010000237.1, on the reverse strand, counting down.
GATATCGCCGCCGTCTTGGGTTCGGAGCGCGCCCTAGAGATCCTCCGCGCCGAGGGGGATACAGAGTACGACGGTTACGAGGAGCAAATGGCCAAGCTGCGCGCCGAATTCGCCGGGCTACCTCCCGAGCAGTGGACGGAGAACCTTTACTGGAATTGGCTACATGCCCTCCGCCCGGTGCTAGAACCCAAAGGCGAAGGCTACCCGACCTTCATGCGCTCCTCCGCCTGGACGGATAAGAACCTTAACACCTTCCTCGGTTCCTGGACGGAACTGCGCCATGATACCATACTCTATGCCAAACAGAGTTACACTATCAAGGCGACCGGCCTGCTTCCTCCTCCACCCAAGCTGCCCGGCTACGTGGAGCCTGAGCCGGAGGTGTGGAACCGCTTGCTTTACCTTGCGCGGCTCATGCGGAAGGGCCTAGGAGATCGCGGCTTGTTGGATCAAGAGTTCGCCGAGCGCCTTGAGGGTCTGGAGAATTTGGTCGCGACCCTGCGCGATATCTCCCTAGACGAGTTGGCCAACCAGCCGCTTGGTGAGGCTCAGGCAAAGTTAATTGAAAACATCGGCAGTTGGCTGAAGGCCATCACCACTTTTGAGGAGCGCACCCAGAAGGAGATCACGTCCGCCGCCGACGAGCGCATGGCCGTCGTCGCCGACGTGCACACCGACCCCAATAGTGGCCAGGTGTTGGAGGAGGGCGTGGGGGATCCCTTGAGTCTCTATGTCATCGTCCCCGGCGAAGGGGGAACCTACGTTACCGTAGGGGGGATTTTCTCCCATTACGAGTTCAAGCAACCCATGTCGGCGCGGCTCACCGATGAGGCTTGGCAGGCCCTGGAGCCCAAACCGCCTTTTGCTCCCTGGTTTGAGGCCTTGGTCAAACCGTGGTGATAGGGGCAGGCCTAGTATTCTTCCAACGGTTGCTGCCAGCCGTTCTCTAGTCCTGCTGCCTCAAAGGCCGCTAACGCAGCCTCGTATTCTTCGGGTGCAAGTCTCCGCCCCAGTTCGGCATCGCCTACTGCCTTGTGAGCGGGGAAATACTGGGACATCAGGCTGATGTGCACCTTCCTGGAGAGGTTCTCGGCAATCCAACGGAGCACCTCCGACGTCTGCGAGAGCCCATGCGGCAAGACGAGGTGGCGGATGATCATCCCCCGTGTGGCGATCCCCTGTCCGTTAAGGAGCAGGTCGCAACCCACTTGGCGGCGCATTTCTAGGAGCGCGGCGCGGTTGTGGGATACATACTCCTTGAAGCCGGAGAGGCGCCGGGCTACCGCGTCGTCGGCGTACTTGGCGTCGGGAAGGTAGATGTCTATGACGCCTTCCAGCAAGCGCAGGGTCTCTGTGCGGTCGTAGCCGCTGGTGTTATATAGGATGGGAATGCGCAGCCCTCGGGAGGCGGCCACTTCCAGTGCGGCCAGGAACTGGGGTACAAAGTGCGTAGGGGTGACCAGGTTGATGTTATGGCAGCCGAGCCTTTGTAGCTCCAGCATCATGCCCGCCAGTTGTTCGGCGCTCACTTCTCGGCCCACGCCGAGCTGGCTGATGGGGTAATTCTGGCAAAAGAGGCAATGGGCCGTGCAATTAGAGAAAAAGATCGTCCCCGAGCCGCGCTCGCCGCTGATAGGTGGCTCTTCGCCCCGGTGTACGTTCCAACTGGCCACCTTGGCCAGCGCCCCGCTGCGGCAATAGCCCAACTCCCCCTTGAGGCGGTTGACGCCGCATTCGCGCGGGCAAAGGTCACAGGCAGCGAGGCGCTCGTAGGTCTCTTCTACACGGGAGTGTAAAAGGCCCTTGGCGGCCAGGGAGAGGTAGCTTGGGTAAAGGGTCTCATCCACGGCGCGGGGTTATCTTCTCTGTCTCTCAAACTGGCGGAAGCGCTCCCATTCGGGGATATCTTCCTCATCGCTCATCGCCCGGCGCAGCTCCAGGATCTGGTCGCGTAACATGGCGGCCTTTTCAAATTCCAGATTCTGGGCTGCGGTCTTCATCTGTTTCTCCAACTCTTTGATCAAGCGATGGGCCTCATCTTTGGGGATGCGCGTGGGCACTCTATAACCTTCAGGAGCCTCGGCAGCGCGCAAACCCTGGGTCAGGCTGCGAATTTCCTTGACGATGCTCGCAGGCACGATGCCGTGCTCTTGGTTATAGGCCATTTGGATTTGCCGACGACGATTGGTCTCGTCTATAGCTTGGCGCATGGCCTCGGTTACCTGATCGGCATACATGATGATCTGCCCATTCACGTGGCGAGCCGCGCGGCCGATGGTCTGGATCAGGGCGCTTGTGGAGCGCAAGAAGCCTTCTTTATCGGCATCCAGGATGGCTACCAGCGAGACCTCCGGCAGATCCAGCCCCTCGCGCAGCAAGTTCACCCCTACGACCACGTCATAAACCCCCGCGCGTAGGTCGTTAAGGATATCCACCCGTTCCAAAGTCTCGATCTCGGAGTGCAAGTAGTGCACGTTGAAACCGGCCTCGCGCAGGTAATCGGAGAGGTCCTCGGCCATACGTTTGGTCAAGGTGGTCACCAGGGCACGCTCTCCGCGCTTGACGCGCGTGCGTAGCTCGGCGATCAGATCGTCGATCTGTCCCTCGGTAGGGCGAACAGAGATTTGCGGGTCAACCAACCCTGTGGGGCGGATGATTTGTTCCACGATCTGGGAGCTATGGGCGCGCTCGTAGGGGCCGGGCGTCGCGGAGACAAAGATGCACTGGTTGATGTGGTCCTCAAACTCCTCAAAGGTGAGCGGACGGTTATCCAAGGCCGAGGGCAGGCGAAAGCCGTAATCCACCAAGATCTGCTTACGCGAACGGTCGCCGTTATACATCCCCCGGATCTGGGGCACGCTCATATGCGATTCGTCTATAAAGAGCAGATAATCGTCGGGGAAATAGTCCAACAGGGTCCAGGGAGGCTCGCCTGGCTGGCGCTGAGAAAGATGACGGGAATAGTTCTCGATGCCCGTGCAATAACCCACCTCGCGGAGCATTTCCAGATCATATCGCGTGCGTTGTTCTAGTCGCTGGGCCTCAAGCAGTTTGTCTTGGCTGCGGAAATAGGCTAGCCGTTCCTCCAGCTCTTTCTCAATAGACTCTATGGCGATGGCCAGCTTCTCCTGGGGGGTGATAAAGTGCTTAGCCGGGAAAATGTCAATCGTCGCGTGCTGTAGAAGCACTTCGCCGGTAAGGGCGTCTATCTCCAGGATGCGCTCGATCTCATCGCCCCAGAATTCGATCCGATAGGCTGTTTGCCCATAGGCGGGCATGATCTCTAAGGTATCCCCGCGGACGCGGAACTTGCCCGGTGAGAGCGCTACGTCGTTGCGCTCGTAAAAGATCTCCACGAGATGACGCAGGATACGCTCGCGATTGCGCACCTCCCCACGCCGCAGGGTGATCATCACCCGGCCATACTCCTGAGGATCTCCCAAACCGTAGATGCACGAGACCGAGGCTACGATGATCACATCGCGCCGGCTGAAGAGCGCAGAGGTGGCCGAAAGCCGGAGGCGGTCGATCTCCTCGTTGATCTGGGCATCCTTCTCAATATAGGTATCCGTGCGAGGAATATAGGCTTCCGGCTGATAGTAGTCATAGTAGCTCACAAAGTATTCCACCGCGTTATGGGGGAAGAACTCCCTGAACTCGGTGTAGAGCTGAGCGGCCAGGGTCTTGTTATGGGCGATGACCAAGGTGGGGCGCTGCACGGCCTCAATGATCTTGGCCATGACGTAGGTCTTCCCTGAGCCAGTAACGCCCATCAGGGTTTGAAAGCGATCCCCTCGCCGTAGCCCCTCTACAAGCTTGGCGATGGCTTGGGGTTGATCGCCTGTGGGCACGAAATCGGAGACGAGCTGAAACTCTGGCATTTCCCCTTAGCCTCACTCAACTCTGGACTCTGATTTATACATCATAGCACATCTGTTCTTGTCTCGCAAAAACGCGGATGGTTCGTGGAAATTTGACGCCCGCTTCAAACAGTTGTAAAATAATTTCGCCTTTTTAGGCGAAGGCGTTCCTCGGTAGCTCAACGGTAGAGCGGCCGGCTGTTAACCGGTTGGCTGTAGGTTCGAGTCCTGCCCGAGGAGCTAAGCCACAACCCCTAGCCCCTTAATACCCCTCCAGGCCCTACATCTAGGGCAAGCCAAGCCCCACCTATGCCGTACAGCAAAAGTACAGCAAAAGGAGGGGCTTTTTCATGGCTCGCAAGCGTTCCCACGGCGAAGGCTCTCTCACCCAACGGCGCAATGGCCTCTGGCAAGGCTCCCTCATGCTGGGGGGCGTTCGGCGGGTGGTTTACGGCAAGACCCGCAAGGAGGCCCTGGAGAAGCTGGAGGCCCTCAAGCGCCAAGCCCAGGAGGTGGGGCGGCTCCCCGACGGGGGCACCATGACCGTAGGGGAGTACCTGGGGCACTGGCTTGAGCAAGCGGCCCCCCGGTTGCGCCCCAAGACCGTCTATGACTACGAGATTGTCTGTCGGCGGCACATCGCCCCGCACATCGGCAACCTGCGCCTGTCCAAGCTCACCCCCCTGCACATCGCCAAGCTCTATGCGGCCCTGAGCAAGGGGCTAAGCCCCCGGCGGGTGGGGCAGGTCCACGGGGTGCTGCACAAAGCCCTGGGGGATGCCCACAGGTGGGGGCTTATGGCCAACAACCCGGCGGCCCTGGTGGACGCCCCCAAGCGGCCCCACGTGGAGCGCACCTTGTGGACGCCTGAGCAGGTGACGGCCTTCTTGCGGGCCCTCCAGGAGGGGCGTGGGGGGCGTTACGGCGTCCTATTCGGCTTCCTCTTGGCCTCGGGCTGTCGGGTGGGGGAGGCGTTGGGGTTGCGCTGGACGGACGTGGACTGGACGGCGGGGACGGTGCACATCGAGCGGCAGGTGACCGAGCTACGTTCCAAGCCCCTTGAAGGGCCGCCCAAGACCAGGGCGGGGGTACGGACCATCGCCCTGCCCACGTGGGGACTTGGGCTTTTGCGCCGTCGTTGGCTGGAGGCCCTTGCGGAGGGGCATGGGGAGCGTGTCTTTTGCACGGAGCGGGGGACGGTGCCGCTACAGGGGAACCTACGGCGGGCGTTATTGGCCCTATGCGCCAAGCTGGGCCTGCCGGCCATACGGGTGCACGACTTGCGGCACATCAGCCTGAGCCTCTT
>DAOTVR010000236.1:0-5272 GCA_034436315.1 Anaerolineae bacterium | reverse complement strand
CCACGTCGATCTCCTCTACGGCCTCCGTGAGCGTAAAACCCTCGCGTCGCAGCTCATCAAGCAGGGCCTTCTCGCCAATAACGAAAAGCCTTGCCCGCGGATGGTGCTCCCGCAGATAGTAGATCAGCGCCTGCACAGAGGTGATCACCTCATCGGGTGTCGCGGGGATCCCCAAGCGGGTCAACTTGGCCGCATAGCTTGAACCCGGCTCCAGGGGCTTGTTGGAAAGGAACACGGCACGTCGGCCATGGCCTCGTAACCAAGCCACCACCTCTTTGGCTCCCGGGATAAGTTGCTCGCCGAGGTAGATCGTGCCGTCCAAGTCAAAGATGTAACCATCATAGCGTGGCTCGCCGGACCTGCTATGGCTCATCGGGCTTCTCACGGCGGGCATTGTGGAAGAAGGCCCTGAGGGCGTGGAGGCTCGCTCTTCCTTATCCGGCAGGAGCTCGATAGCGTGGATATCGGGGATGATCAGGTCGGCGTAAGGGGCCAAGGCCTCGCGCGAGAGCGCTCCCGAGGTCACGCCGATGGCGCATCTATAACCTGCCCGCCGGGCCATGATGAGGTCCACGCTGGTGTCGCCGATCATGATGGCCTCTTGAGGGGCGACGCCTAGGCGGCGGCAGACATCCAAGGCCATGTCGGGTGCGGGCTTGAGGGGGAGGCCGTCATCGCCGCAGAGGATGACGTCAAACAAAGGAGAGAGACCCAAGTACGCTAGAGTGCGCTCGGTAGTGGCCCGGACGTCGGTAGTAACCAAGGCCAAGAGCAGCCCATGGGCTTTCAGACGCTCCAAAGCGCCGCGCACATCCCCGATGGGTTCGGTCAGCTCCTCCACGGGGAGGGTTGCCCGCGCGATCTCCTCGGCTCGGGCGACGATGGCCAAGGCCTCCTCCCAGGTTTTACCTTGGTAGCGGTAGAGCTGGCTGGCGATAAGCAAGGCGACCTCGCCCGTAGCGGCGATAGTCAGGGGGCCTAGAGGATCCCATTTGCCCGATTGAGGATCGTAGCCCAGCGTAGCTGCAAGCCCCTGCTGCGTCTCGGCATCCAAAGGTATTTGGGAAGTGAGGGCCTCCATCAGGCGCTCAAACCAACTGTGCCACATGGCCTCAAAAGCGATGAGCGTGCCGTCCTTATCCAAGACGATGAGGCGTGGATTCAACACGTGTCCGGCGATGCGTAGCATCTCTGGCTCCTCGTTGGAGTGTGCGTGCCAGAGTATTCCATGCTTTGGCAGCGGTGTCAAAGGGCGGGGGGCCAAAGTCCTTTTTTACTTTTCAAAAATGCTTGACATATATGTCCTCTCATGCTATAATGGTTTCGAATTAAAGGTGCTCTTCAGAGCATCTTGGTGTATGAGGAGCGACTTTTAAGTAGAGAGGTGTTGAGGTCCAAGCCTGATTAAACTCTCGCTGGGAGCTTTTTCTTCTATCCGCCGATGGCTTGGCCTCGGCGGTTTCATTTGCCTATAGATAAATGGTTTGGAGTCCTATGGTAGTCAAAGTCGACAGCAAAAACGATAAAGCGATTCAACTTCTGTTGGCCAAGGCAGAGGTTCAGGGGTACCTTACCCTGGATGACATCATGGAGGTTTTTCCCGAGGTAGAAGAAAACCTCGAAGAACTCGATGATCTGTTCATCTTCCTGAGTGAGGAGGGCATCCAGGTCCTCTATGGCGATGAGAAGAAAGGGGTTGAAGAGCTCCCCGAAGAGGAACCTAAGGAGGCCGAGCTTCTAGGGGAGCCCCCTATTGACACGAGCCTTGATCTCAGTGAGATCGCCAGCGATGATACGATCAGCCTCTACCTCAAAGAGATGGCCAGCGTGCCGTTGCTGTCCGCTGAGCAGGAGATCACCTTAGCGCGCCAGTTTGAAGAAGGGCGAAACGCCCGACGCGAACTGGCTCAGAAGAACAATCTCTCTGAGGAGGAGAAGGATCGCTTGCAGGCCTTGGTGGAGCGAGGCGAGGCGGCGCGGGCGCACTTGATTCGGGCCAATACGCGTCTGGTGGTGAGCATCGCCAAACGCTACCTGGGCCAAGGGGTGCCTTTCTTGGATCTGATTCAGGAAGGCAACCTGGGGCTGATCAAAGCGGTGGAGAAGTTCGACTACCGCCGCGGACATCGTTTCAGCACTTACGCGACTTGGTGGATCCGGCAGGCCATCACACGGGCTTTGGCAGATCAAGGGCGTGTCATCCGGCTGCCGGTGCATCTGAGCGATCGCATTCGTAAGGTCTATCAGGTTGCGCAGCAGCTGGAACAAGACTGGGGGCGCCAACCAACCCCTGAGGAGATCGCCGAGGAGCTCTCTTTGCCACCTCAGAAGGTGCAGTGGATGCTCAAAGTCTCGCAGCGGCCGCTCTCTCTGGAGAAGCCCGTTGGAGAGGAGGAGGATAGCGAGTTAGGGAGCTTTATCCCCGATGAGGAAGCGCCGACCCCTTCCGATTCGGCCTATCAGAATCTGCTCCAACAGAGACTTGAGGAGATCCTGACCAGCCTGACGCCGCGCGAGGCGCGCATCTTGCGCTTGCGTTTTGGCTTGCAGGATGGGCGCAGCTACACTCTGGAGGAGGTGGGCCGCAAGTTCGGCTTGACCCGGGAGCGCATCCGTCAGATCGAGCATGAGGCCTTGGATCGCTTGCGTCACCCGAGCCGGAGCCGACAGCTACGCGATTACCTTTCCTAGAAGAGAATAGCGAAGTATATGAGAGAAGTGGAGCACAATCTCCACTTCTCTTTTTTTCTTATGGTTTGCATCTCAAATTACCTCAAATTTAGGCGATTAACTCGTCTCAAGGCCGTATCCTTTTCTTGAGGTCTATCGTCATATGTTTGTGACCGAAAGGCTATTGAGCTGGCGGTTTGTTTGTGATAAGATTTGAGGGGGCTGGATGGCAAAGCGAAGATGGCCGTGGCAAGTGAGCCCCTTAAAACACGGGAATATCTCGCTTATCATCAGTTGGGTTCTCGTTTTCCTCTTCGCCTCAGGATGTCTTACGGCCTGGGCCTTTGCGGGAACGGATAGGGGCAGTGGGCAAGCTGTCGTCGGCGACGTTTGGCTTGCTCCACAGGGCTACTCTGTGAGGACAGAGACAGGAGTTCAGATAGGGCTTGAGCCCTCTCATCTCGAGCTGTCTACCGGCCAGGTGGTGACCGTTCAGGTCATGATTTATAATGTCATCAACCTTTATGGCTTTGAGCTGCATATGGGCTTTAACCCTTCTGTGATGCGTATCCTTGATCGGGATGCCTCGCGCGCGGGAGTTAACGTGACGCTCGGCGATTTTCTCGTTCCTGACTACGTGCCGGTTAACGCTTGTGATAACGTCGCGGGCAAGCTTGATGTGGGGGTCCTCCAGTTGGGACGTGTGCCGCGTTCGGGGAGCGGTTGCCTGATTACCATCACCCTAGAGGCCATAGGACCGGGCGACGCCACACTGAGCTTCAACGAAGTGAAGCTCAGCGATTCCGGCGGTTCCCTGATCGCCTATGAGCTTTTGCCTTTTGTGATGACCGTATCGGGGCCTACGCTGACGCCTGCCCCCACGGCTACGCCGACGACGACACCCATGCCCAGCGCCACGCGGACGGCCACGGCCACTGCCACCCAACCCTCAGCCACGGCCACTCCTACGCGAACGGACACGCCAACGGCCACGCCGACGCACTCGGGCCCGACCGCTGTGCCTACACCTTATTACTACCTTGACCCACAGATATTGCGGCTGAACCCCGCTGGCACTGCCCAGGTGGTCATACGCACCTCGTGGGTTGATGATCTGTGTGGCATAGAGGTTCACCTGCGCTGGGATCCGACCTTGATTGAGGTTGTGGATGCCGATCCGTCTGTGGAAGGAGTGCAGATCCTGCCCGGTGACTTGTTCGCTGGGCATAATGTCTGGTCGTTCCGGTGGAATAGTGCCGATAACAGAACCGGCGAGCTTGTGTATACCTTGGTTTTGAACGAGGGCTTTAACTGCCTTTCAGGGCAATGGTCTGTGGCTACGGTAACTTTTCGCGCCCTTGGGGAAGGGAATAGCAGCCTGACTTTCTTTGATTCTTTCATGGCCAGCGCGATCGGCGAGATCCCCTCCGGCCATATGGATGGGATGGTGATCGTCGCTCAACCCAGCCCTACGCCTACGAACACGCCGATTCCCTCTCTCACCCCGACGCCAACTGAGACTGCCACGCCTACAGGGACCCTTACGCCCACAAGCACCCCTACGGCGACCGGCGAGCCCTCTCCAACCCCTACGATGACGGATACGCCCACCGTTGCTCCCCAACCCACGGCGACGCCAACCCCGCAGCCTGGTGGGGTTTGCTCTAATGTGATTGAGAACGGTGGCTTTGAGCTCCAGCTCAACCGCCAGGCGCCGCCTTGGATCTTGTTAGAGGGAGCCACTGTAGAGGCTGGTCTCGGACGTGAGGGAGGCTCTTGCCTATGGCTAGGAGGATACAATGGGGCTATGGATCGGGCTTATCAGGTGGTCTCTTTGCCGGTCAGTGCCACCAGCGCCGAATTAAGTTACTGGTGGCACATGGAGACGCGTGAGGCGAGCCATCCTCACGACTACCTCTATGTGGAACTGCTCGACGAGGATGGCCAAGTGATCGCTACCCTTGATACCCATAGCGACGCCGACCAACAGAATAGCTGGCAGCACGCTTCCTTTGATATGTTGCCCTACGCCGGCCGGACGGTCCGCGTGCAATTTCGCGTTGCTACCGATGCCGAAGCTTTCACCAGCTTTTTCCTTGATGATGTGCGGCTGGATGTTTGTACCGGGGAGGCGAGGATGCCTACGCCCACGGCTACGCCGGTAGGCTCTTATGTTCTGTATCTGCCGGTCGCCCTGCGGAACTAGAGTCAGCGGTGATCGTTCATAAGCTTGAGGAGGGATGAGCCGCATGCAACAACGAGACGAAAAGCTAGCCGCGACCCCAAGGGGCTTGGTAGGAGCTTTGGGCTTTCTTTGTTTGTTGAGCCTGGGCGTGATCTTGGCGTTGGGCCTAATAACCTCGGTCCGGGCAGCACCGGAAGTCGCCGGTAGCGGATTTGAAGGGACCGATGAGCCGGTCAGAGTGTATTTGGATCCTAGCACCGTGGCCATGACCCGCTGTGGCACGATTGAGATGACCGTCAAAGTACAGGCGGTGGGTGGTCTCTGGGGGTTGCAGTATGTGATCCAGTTTGATCCCAACCTCCTTGAGGTAGTGGATGCCAACCCGGCCAAGGCCGGCATCCAAATCTACCCCGCCGA
>DAOTVR010000235.1:0-5737 GCA_034436315.1 Anaerolineae bacterium | reverse complement strand
CCCTGAACTCATCTGTTCTCCCTCGTTCCTGCTTCGCTTTGGATAGATTATAGCGGAAGTGTAAAATAGATACCAAATACATGCCTCTCGAAGCTTACGTTGCTTTTATGCCGGCTTAATGCCATATTTGCACGTGAGGCCTCTCAGGAGTGCTATAATCGTCTTGAAGAGGGCGCTGCCAACTTGCCGCATGCCGGATTTCCACCCATTCTGGAGGCCTTGAATGCGTTCTAAAGGCAAGCTTTTGGTGATAGACGATGATGTCACCTTGACTAAAGCTTTGAGCATGTACCTGGCACATGCCGGATATGAAGTGTTCACGGCAAGCAACGGGGCCGAAGGATTACGGACGTTCTTCGCCCAACGTCCCGATCTCGTGATCCTTGATGTGATGATGCCTCAGATGGATGGTTGGGAAACTTGCCGCCGTATCCGCGAGATGTCCACTGTGCCTATCTTGATGCTTACGGCGCGCGGCCAAGAGTCAGATCGCGTCATGGGCCTCAAACTGGGCGCAGATGATTACGTATGTAAACCCTTTAGTCTCAAGGAACTGGAGGCGCGCATTGAGGCTATCCTCCGCCGTGCGGCAAAAGCCGAGAGGGGCGAGAGGCGTCGTGTGCTCTATGTGACCGATGAGCTCGTCATTGACTCCGAGCATTGGGAGGTGCGCCGCAACGGGGAGCGCCTGGAGATGACTTCCACGGAATTACGTTTGTTGTTCTACCTCGCCGAAAACGCGGGTCGGGTCTTGTCTCATCAACAGATCCTGCGAGAGGTTTGGGGCCCGGAATACGTGGACAACGTGGATTACACCAAGCTGTTCATCTGGCGTTTGAGGCAAAAGATCGAACCCGACCCAGCACACCCCAAGTACATCCTCACCGAACGGGGTATCGGTTATCGGATGGCGCCGGCCAACCAGGGTTAAGGAAAGCCCGCCACAACCACGTTATCGTTTAGATAGGCGGGCTTTTGTATTTTGACATCAAGTTGGCGATATGTCATACTTGCTATAGTCCATCCTTAGAGGCCGGCCATGAAGAGGGAAGTGCCCCTGACCCAAGCTCATCGGTTGCTCTCTCCGCATCCGGTCTGTCTGTTGACCGCGCGCTACAAAGGGCGGGTCAATGTGATGTCTATAGCTTGGGTATGTCCGGTGAGCCTTGAACCTCCTCTTGTGGCTATGGCCGTGCACCCGTCGTGCTATACCCATGATATGCTCAAACGCAGTGAAGAGGCTGTGCTCAACATCCCTGGGCGGGCGCTCGCCGAGCAGGTGCTCAAGTGTGGTACCCTGTCCGGCGAGGATACGGATAAAATCAAGCTCACAGGTTTGACGCTGACTTCAGGGCGGCACGTTGAGGTGCCTTGGATTGAGGAGTGTTTGGCTCATCTTGAGTGTGCTGTTGTGAATCAGAGTGCGCCAGGAGATCATACGCTGTTCATTGCTGAAATCATCGGTGCTTGGGCCGAGGAGGAGGCCTTTGACGGCCTTTGGCTCGAGCCAGAAGATAATGAAGAGCTGCATCCTCTCCATCACTTGGGAGGCAGGCATTTTGGGCTGATAGGCAAAGTGATCACTTTGCCGTAAGTCGGTCTGATTTCTGCTGGGATGGCACGAGCGCTTAGCTTAAGAGGCCTGGGAGGAACGGGTGTCGCCGATATTGACCGAGCGTTCGCTCGAGATTATCACGCACAGTCCGACACAGACTTTCAGGGTCGGCGAGCGGCTGGGGCGTTTGCTTCAGTCCGGGGATGTCGTCTGTTTGCAGGGAGAGCTTGGCAGCGGAAAGACCTGCCTGACACAGGGCATTGGCGCCGGCCTGAACATGCCAGGGCCGATCAGCAGCCCAACTTTCGTCTTCATTAACGAGTACCAGCCTCGTCAGCCGGGCCCCTATTTGTATCACATTGACCTCTATCGTATTGAGGACCCCATTGAGGCCGTTGCCCTCGGTCTAGAGGACTATATCTATGGCGATGGCATCACCGTGATCGAGTGGGCCGAGCGTGCCAAAGATATTCTGCCTGCAGAGAGGTTGTGGGTGACGCTGACTTTCCTTAACCATAATAAACGCAACTTGCGCTTTGAGGCTACTGGGGAGCGTTACTTGAGGGTGTTGGGCTCCTTGAGGGCCGAGCTATACCCCCAGAGGGGATAAAGCCCGGCGCAGGATGGGTGAAGCCTTGGTGCTACTGGCTATTGATACGGCTACGCGTTACGCGAGTATAGCGCTTTATGATGCTTCTGGAGTGCTTGCCGAGAGGAGCTGGCTTTCAGGGGGGAGTCACTCGGTGGAGGTTTTGCCGGCGATCGCCGATATGCTCGCTCAGGCAAGGCTCACGCCAGAGGCTTTGAATGCTGTGGCTGTAGTGAGAGGCCCCGGTTCCTTCACGGGTTTGCGCATCGGCATGAGCATCGCCAAGGGCCTCTGTTTGGCTCTAGATATTCCTATCGTTAGCATCCCCACGCTTGAGGTTATGGCCTATGCGGTGGGCGATCCGGGTGGCCGGGTTATAGCCGTTCTGGAGGCGGTGCGGGGACGCATTTGCGTGGCCACCTATCGCTATCAGGAAGGTTTGCCCGTTCAGGAAGGGGACGTGGAGTTGGTCAAGTCTTCAGAATGGGTGGTCCAAGCGACAGAGCCGCTCCTGATCACCGGCGAGGTGAGTGCCGAATTGGCGGAGCAGCTTCTCCGACAGCCCGACGCGGGCAATATTACCATTTCCTCGCTGGCGAGTTCCCTGCGTCGTGCGGGATATTTGGCCGAGCTAGCCTGGGAACGGTTGCAGAGAGGGGACGTTGATAACCTGGATACCCTGAGCCCGGTATACACGCATTACCCCGATCTCAAGGTGACAAAAGACGAAGCGAGGCCTTAACGAATGAACCTGAGGGGTTTGCCTTTTACTGTGGTCCCCATGCAGATTGAGGATGTACCCGCCGTCACCGCTATCGAGCGCACGGTCTTTACCATGCCTTGGTCTGCCAACGCTTTCACCTACGAATTGCGCCATAACCCGTCCTCGGAATACCTTGTCCTCTGGTATGTGCCCTGGCTGCACAGGCCTCAAGAGGCCAAGAGCCTGTTGCGTCCGATGCACCGACTGCTCAAACCGGCTAAGAACGACTTGGCTCTGTTGGGCTATGGGGGATTCTGGATGATGCTGGAGGAAGCGCATATTTGTACTCTGGCTGTACGCCCCGAATGGCGCGGTCGTGGCCTGGGTGAGCTTCTCCTGGCCTCGCTCATTGAGCGAGCCATGGAACGTAAGGCCGAGGTTCTTACCCTGGAAGCGCGCGTGAGCAACCTCGTTGCCCAGAATCTCTACAGCAAGTACGGTTTTAAGGTCGTTGGCCGACGTAAGGGTTATTACTCGGATAACGGTGAGGACGCACTGATCATGACCACCGACTCGATCGTTTCCCCCGATTATCAGCGGCGATATCAGGCTCTTGTAGGGGCGTTGTTGAAGCGCCTTCAGGAGCAGCCCGATATACCCCCTACCGTTGAGCGTCTGCAGAGGGCTCTTTAGATGGTACGCCCTTTCATCCTGATCACCAACGATGACGGGATCAACGCCCCTAGCTTGCTGCCCCTGAAGTTGGCGTTAGCGGAGATAAGCGATGTCGCCGTCATCGCTCCTGAACACGATTGGTCGGCCGCAGGCCATTCCAGGACGATGCACAAACCCCTCAGGGTCCGCCCGGTCAAGTTGGCCGATGGGTCAGATGCTTTGGTCAGCAACGGCTCGCCTTCGGATTGCGTGGCCCTGGCCCTTTTGGGCTTGCTGGAGCGTCGGCCGGACCTGACCGTCTCAGGGATCAATCTGGGAGCTAATGTGGGGCAGGACATCACTTATTCCGGCACAGTGGCGGCCGCCATGGAGAGCGTCATCGGCGGCATCTCGGCCATCGCCGTCTCTGTGGATAGCTACGAGCCGGGCGACTTTGGTCCTGCGGCCCGCTTTGTGGCCCGTCTGGCCGGTCATGTGCTGAGCATTACTCAGGACGAGCCTTTGCTGCTCAACGTGAATGTGCCCGCCCTACCCGAAGGAGCGATCAAGGGCGTGCAGATCACCCGGATGGGACGGCGCATCTACCGGGACACGCTGATACGTCGCGCTGATCCCCGGGGGAGGGCCTATTACTGGATCGGTGGCGAGCCCCCCACGGGTTTACCCGAAGAGGGCACCGATATCGGTGCCCTAGCACAAGGGTATATCTCCGTGACTCCGATCCTTCTTGACCTGACCGACTACGCCAAACTCGCCCTATTGCGCGCTTGGAAGCTCACTCTTTAGACGTGGCCAACCGTCGTCATGTGGTGGACTATTGGTGGACGAGAGGGCAGGTATCCGGTTGGGGTCGCTTGTGGTTGGGCGCCGAAAGGCAGCTTGACGATGCCACAGGATTGTAAGATAGTGATAACGGCGAATATAGCGACGAGAACGTAAAGCCAAGTCTGAGTTGTTTGAGGGTTTCGGGTCTTTTTGGGTTGAGGCTTGGGCAGCTCCTTGTTACAGCGCCAGCAAACGGTACGATCCTCTGGGTTGTAGACCCCGCAATTTGGACAGTTCATCTGCTTCACTCACCTCTCAGATCAAGGACCCCGCAATTGGGGTGGGACGATTTCCATTTCATTATAACACCCTTAGGGCGAATGACAATATCAAAGGTCGGGATTTCGGTAAAGCAACTTCCCTTTGGCCCGGATCTCCACGTCCACAAGATACTTGCGGATGGCCTCAACATGCGGCGAGAGGCCCAATCCCGGCGCGTCTGGGGGGTGAATGTGGCCGTTGTCGTCAGGAAGGAGATGCTCCCGAGTTAGCTCCCAGGCCAAGGGTTTGAGCTCCACGGGGTACTCGCAAATAAAGTGATCCTCTAGGCCAGCAAAGGGCTGCAGCGAGGCGCTCAGGGCCAGATGGCTGGTGAAAGTATGGTTGACGTAGGTCACCCCCTTAACCTGGGCGTACTCGGCCACTTGCTTGGCGACGCTCAGGCCCCCGATCCGCCCGGCGTCGATCTGCACGTAGCCGATACCTCCGTAATCCATCATCTGCTGGGCCATATAGAAGTTGTGGCAGCCTTCCCCTCCAGCTAGTTTGACGGGGCCACACATGTCCGCGAGCTTCTTATACGCGCCGAGCGCACCGGAGACGAAGGGTTCCTCTAGCCAGGTTGCCCGACACGCTTTGAGCGCCGGCACGCGCAAGCTGGCGGCGTGAACGTCGTCTACCCAGACGGTGCCGGCATCCACCAGGAGGATGCCTTCCTCTCCTAGGCCCTCGCGGGCTGCCCTGAGCTGCTCTTCATCGGCCTGAACCGAGCCTTTGCCAAAGGGCCCCCAGCCGAACTTGGCCGCCCGAAAACCTTGAGATCTGATGCGCTTGGCCTTCTCCAAGGTCTCTTGGGGCGAATCGCCGAAGAGGACCGAGGCATAGGGCGTCTTGGGGTAAGCCCGCTCGTACCCCAAAAGCTTGTAAACGGGCACCCCGAATCGCCGGCCTAGAAGGTCCCACATGGCCACGTCAATGCCCGATAGGGTGTGATCGGCCTGGAGCAAGTCTAGGCTATTCTCGCGCACCAGGTTGCCGATGCGCCGGATGTCGTCGGGGCTCTCCAACGTTTGCCCCAGGACGCTATCGCGCACCGGCTTGCAGGCGCTGTGCGACATGGGACACACCAAGGCGGCGATGGAGGTCAACGGCGAGGCCTCGCACTCGCCCC
>DAOTVR010000234.1:0-2930 GCA_034436315.1 Anaerolineae bacterium | reverse complement strand
GGCCCACCAGCCCCCCGGCCTTGGTGAGCCGGAGGTCGCCGCGATTGTTCGGCGCGGCCAACGGTTTGCTCGTCGCCGAGCCGATCCCTAGCCTGGCTTTAATGGCCGGGAGCTTGTCCGGAGCCATCAGCTCTCGGAGGTTATAACCTCGCACATCGCGGAGCTCGGCGAACTCGGATGTCCCGGCGACGAGCTCTCCGACGGTCAAGCCATCTCGTATGGCGGGGAGCATCCCTTGGAGCATCCGGGCCTCGGGGTTGAGCTCCCTGGCGATGAGTAACAGGGCCCAAGCGACCTCGGGATCGACGACCAGGACGTGCACCCCATCGGCGCAGTAACTCACCAGCTCATCTACATGGCCCACGGCCAAAAGGGAGGTATCTACGCTCAGGCCTTGTTGCACGCCCTGCGCCTCCAGGAAGCGCAGGATCGCCGGGTTCATTCCCACCCCGTAGAGGTAACGCGCCGGTTGTCCGGGAATCGCTTCCAGGTTGCCGCCGCAATCGGCCTCGCCGAGGGGGATCTCCTGAAAGTCGGTGATCAGCCCGATATCTTTGCCCAGCAGATTTTGGCGAGTGAACTCGTTCAGCGAGCTCATCCGCTGGGGATCATACCGGAAAGGCGCCCCGGGGAGCGTCAGCACCTCCTCTACCGCGCCGTAGAGGGTTTTGGTGTAGCTGACCTGCCCGCGAGGTAGGCCCAACACCACCCACATCGCCCCGTAAGGGGCCTTGGAGTAGCCGATCTCGTAGCCGTCTTGGTGCCAGCGATCCAGGGCGTTCGTCTCCGCGAGGCGGTCGGCACCGTAAAGCTCTCGCAGGCCGGCGCGCAGGGCGTCATTATCCTCCCCCAGGTCTTCTACGAACACCGACTTCCGGGAGCCTCTCGCGACGCGCTGCAAGGGCGTAGCGAGGATAAAGGGGGCCACGCGCATGCGCACCCGGTCCTCGCCGAGCTTGAGCGGCCCCAGCCAGGATTCAAGGACGATGTCCACCAGGCTGCCGTAACGGATGCCCTCCACACCGAAACGCACCAAGCCCTCTCCGGCAAAGAGGGCGATGTCGTTTTGCGGCGGCCGGGGCAAGGGCACAAATTCGGCCCGCTCACCGGCAGTCGGGCCGATGAT
The DNA here is from genome assembly GCA_034436315.1 of Anaerolineae bacterium. GTDB lineage: Bacteria > Chloroflexota > Anaerolineae > UBA1429 > UBA1429 > DAOTVR01. The sequence continues at coordinate 1,804 of DAOTVR010000234.1, read as the reverse complement.
GGCCCGATCCCCGGCTCGGACGGTCAAGTCGCGGCCCACTTTGCGGGTGGGCAGGAAGATGCGGATGCGCTCCTGGGCCTCCATGGAGGCAAAGTAAGGCGCCTCGTCGGTGGGGCGCGCCACCCTGAGCACGATCTTGGCCTCCGGCGGAAAGGCCCTTACGCCGAGCTTGGGCGCCACTAGGGGCGCGAGATCCTCCTCATCGGGGAAAGCATTGACGGCTTCGTCCGGCCCTTCCTCGCCCGGCAGGTAATCGTAATCCCCCCCGACCCAGTTGTCCGGCAGGTGATCGCCGTCGTCATCATCCGAGTTCGCCAGGACGATGGCTCCCCTGCCGCCAGGGCCATATTCCCAGCGATCCTCGCCCCAGTCGTCCTGAACGAGCTCAATACGGCCGTCGCGGTTCGCGTCGGCGCAGAGGTTGATGTGCCGCGCGCGGGCGATATAGGCCTCCACATCCTCATCCTCCACGCCATCGGCCCGCGCGGGCCGTGCGCATCCGGCCAAGAGGAGGAGCATGACCAAGAGGGGCTTCCCCAGGTTGAGCGCTGCGCGCAACAGATGCACGAACGAATCCCTCAAAGCCAAGGCGGACATGATGCTTTCATTTTAGGCCTTCGTCCACGATTCGTCCAAGTGCCGCCATGGGGTTGACAAAGGAGCAGTGATCTGGATAAGATGTTGCCGCACATAGTGCATTTCCAACCGGGGTGAGCGGATCGATTATCGGCGGCCAGCAAGCCATGGTATCATGGTATATTGGGGGGTGGCAATAAACCCTCACAATCCACGTGATCATTGCGTCGTTGCGGCTTGCGGCTATGGCGCTCTGAGCAACTAACTGCATACGACTGGGGCCTGGCGCAAGGCACAGAGGCGCCGCGAAGTGAAGGGATATGATGGCCCGCGCTGGTTACCGATGACTGCTAGCTGACACCTAACAACAGGGAGGTTTCTCCATGAAGCGAAGACAAACCTGGCTGGCCACGCTCGGCCTGGGGATCGGCTTGGTTGGCTCCTATCTGCTCGTTCGGGCCTATCGCCGGGCGCGGGCAAGTTGTCCTCCCTTTCGGCGGCGCGCCTATAGAAGCGCCCGCGAGTTGGTTGAGGATTGTCGCCCCTTCTGGCTCCACCCCGAGGCGTTGCGTTCCCTCAGGGCGAACGCGCGTATCGACGGCCCCTTCGTGGCCAAGGCGATGTTGGCGGTGGCCAGCGCGGATGGCTTGGGGCGCGTGGGCGCTCTGCACATGCGCCATGCTTTGCGCCAAGGGCTTTCTGCGGAGGAGGTGCACTCCCTGGCCCATGGGGATCTCGCCTCGGCTACGGTGGATGAGGCCCCGGCGCTCTACTTTGCCCGACATTATGCCGAGCGCGATGGCCGCCCCGATGAGGATATGGTGCAGCGCCTGGAGGCCACCTACGGTCGGCGCACGGCGCGCGATATGCTCACTCTCCTGCGGCTCCTGAGCATAGCCAGGCTGGTGGGCAATACCCTGGATGCCTTCCTCAGTCGCCTTTTGGGGCACCCTTCCCCCGATACGACCCTGCGCGGCGAGCTTAGCGTGCTGTTGGTCTTTGCCTTGGGCATCGTGCCCTTGATCCCGGCGCTGGCCTGGCGTATGAGCCGAACGCCGATGCCGAGCGAACCCCTGAGCGATACGGGGGATTGAGATGCTCCCCATCGGTGATGTGAACCCGCGCCGCCACTTCCCTGTGGCCACCGCGGTGATCATCGCGCTGAACTTGATCGTGTTCTTCTATGAGCTCACGCTCCCTGAGGATAGTTTGCAGTCGTTCGTCCTTC
>DAOTVR010000233.1:0-4678 GCA_034436315.1 Anaerolineae bacterium | reverse complement strand
CCAGGGGTCTCCTCGGAATGCATGCACAAGTGCGGCCTGCACATCTTTGAGGACCACTTCCTCGTAGAAGTTATTGATCCTAACACAGGGAAAAAGCTGCCTTACGGCGAACGAGGGGAACTGGTCTTTACTACCCTTACGAAAGAAGCCCTGCCCGTCATCCGCTATCGTACGGGAGACATTGCCCGCCTAATACCCGAACCTTGTGCCTGCGGACGGACGACGGTGCGCATGAGCAAGGTCAGCGGGCGTACAGACGATATGATCATCGTGCGCGGCGTGAATGTGTTCCCCTCGCAAATTGAGTCTGTACTCCTTCAAGTGCAGGGCGTAGAACCCCATTACCTGATCATCGTTGATCGCGAACGAGGAGCCATGGACACCCTGGAGATCTGGGTGGAGGTATCGGAGGATATCTTCTCCGATGAGCTGGGGGCTCTGGCTGACCTGCAGCGCCGTGCAGAAAATGGTATTATTGAAACCTTGGGGATCAACGCGCGAGTCAAACTCGTCGAGCCCCACCGTATTGAACGCTCCATGGGCAAGGCCAAGCGCGTGATCGACCGCCGCGATGTGTACGGCACACAGCAGGCCTCTTGATGGGAGTGGCTCGTCCTAGTACAGGATAAGACGGACAAAGGAGCGGGGCATGATCTGGAACAAAGAGCGCGAATGCATGTCCAGAAGCGAGCTAGAGGCATTGCAATTGGAGCTTTTACGCCGCCAGGTTGCCACAGTCTATGAAAAGGTGCCCTTCTACCGTCAGTTGCTTCGTAGCCGAGGCCTCAGAGCAGAGGACATCCGTTCTCTTGAGGATTTGCAAGCCTTGCCTTTCACTACCAAGAACGACTTTCGCGATAACTACCCATTTGGCTTGTTAGCCGTGCCCCGCAACCAGATCGCCCGTATCCACGCTTCTAGCGGCACAACCGGCAAGATGACTGTGGTTGCCTACACGCGCAACGATCTTGATATCTGGAAAGAGGTCTGCGCGCGGAACTTGGCTGCGGCCGGCGTCACTGCGGACGACATCGTGCAGATAGCGATGGGCTATGGCCTGTTTACCGGAGGACTTGGTTGGCACCAAGGCAGCGAACTCTTGGGAGCCACTGTAGTACCCATGTCCTCAGGCAATACCAAACGCCAGATCACTCTGATCCAAGATTTTGAGACCACTGTATTCGTCTGTACGCCGTCCTATGCGATCTACGTCGCCGAGCAGGCCGACGAGATGGGAGTAGATTTGCGGGCCACCAAGTTGCGTGTTGGCATCCATGGCGCCGAGCCTTGGTCTGAAGAGATGCGTCGGGAGATTAGGGAGAGGATGGGCGTTGATCCGATAGACACGTATGGACTCAGTGAAGCCATGGGGCCAGGAGTTTCCGGCGAGTGCACGTGTCACTGTGGGCTACACATCAACGAAGACCATTTTCTCCCTGAAGTGATTGATCCCCAAACCGGCGAACCCCTGCCTCCAGGCGAACGAGGAGAGCTAGTCCTAACAACGCTTACCAAAGAGGCCCTGCCCGTGATTCGTTATCGTACCGGCGACATCACCCGCCTGACTTTTGAGCCATGTCCTTGTGGGCGAACCATGGCCCGCATGGAAAGGGTGAGTGGCCGCACCGACGATATGCTGATTGTCAGGGGCGTAAATGTCTTTCCTTCTCAAATTGAAAGCGTCTTGCTGCAAGTCGAAGGAGTTCAACCTCATTACGTGATCCTGGTAGACCGCGAGCGCGGGGCGATGGATGACCTGGAGATTTGGGTCGAGGTATCGGAAGAAGTGTTTACCGATAACATCGGCAGCCTCAAAGGATTGCAACAGAAAGCCGAGTATGAGATGTATGAGACGCTAGGTATCCACGCCCGCGTTAAGCTTGTAGAGCCCGGACGCATTGAGCGCAGCATGGGCAAAGCCAAGCGAGTCATCGACCGGCGCGATGTCTACGGCTCTGCGGCATCCAAAACAGAACGTTAAGAGTTCTTACAAAGGGGGAGTAGTATGAGAGTCACGCAGGTATCAGCGTTCTTGGAGAATCGCCCGGGTAGATTGCTCTACCTTCTGAACATCCTCGCCGAGGCGCAGGTCAACCTCATTGCCCATAATATCGTAGATGCATCCGATTTCGGCATCGTGCACATGTTGGTGAGTGACCCCCAACGCGCCCTGGAAGCCATTCGGGCCGCTGGCCTGACTTGCTCCAGCACAGCTGTGCTGAGCTTAGAGATCCCCGATAAGCCGGGGGCCTTTGTAGAACGTGTACTCAAGCCCTTGGCCGAAGCGAACATCAACATTGAGTACAGCTACGCCTACAGTGCCCCCAACACAGGCAAAGCCAATATCGTGATCAAAGTGGATGACATTGATCGCGGCGAACAAGTCCTCAAGGCAGCGGGCATCGCCTAAGCTCACTTAGGGACCGGGACCTGTGCGGCAGCTCGCTGAAGCAGGGTAGCAAAGCGCGTCTTGGCCAAAACATACACGGTATCTTGACCTTGTGCCTGCGCCAGTTCGGCGGCCTTTTCATAGTCCGTTAAAGCTGGAGCGAGGTCATCCTTCATCTCATAGATGCCACCGCGTACAAGGTAAGCTTGAGGCGAGTCCGGAGAGAGTTTTATAGCCTCCTGGACTATCTCAAAGGCCTTGTCTAGGTTTTGAACGCTCTGGTAAGCCCTGCTCAAAGTCAGCAAGTACTCCGTACGATCTTGATAGGCAGCCTCTCCTGCAGCAAAGGCTGCCTTGGCTTTCTCGGTTTCTCCTTTAAGCTCGTAAAGGACCCCAAGAGCGACATGAGCCTCTCCTAAGGAGGGGAGAGTAGCGATCGCGCTCTCATACTCGCTGATGGCCTTGTCGTACTCACCTTGCAACATATAGTGTTCCCCGCTAGATACGTGGGCGTGAGCTTTCTTCTGTACTGGGTCCAGCCCAAAGAACCGCTCCATCACAAAGTTCGCAATAACTAACAGCACGAGAACTCCAACGACGGTGAGTACCGCCCTGATGGCGAATTTGCGCTGTCTTTCTGCCAAGAAGACGTCTAGGTACCACCACCAATGTTCCTTTGGCGGGTTCTCTTGACGGCGAGCACCGGCAAGGCCCCCTATACTGCGCAGCTCACGTATGACTTGTGTCGTCTTGCGGGTCAGAATGCCATCAACGGTTTCCAGCCGCGTTCTTTCCGGTCGCAGATCCATATCAGGCGCCAAACGAGCCATCTCCGCCTCGGCCTGATCGCGCAGCCTGAGCAAATCCAGCACGCCCAATCCCCTACCCTTCAGGTTAGCTACACCAACTTCCAGCTCGCGGATCATCTCGCGCAGTTTAACAGCCGCAGTAGCGACTTCCTGACGTTCTCCCATACCCTTTGGCATAGCAAACCTCCCCAATTGCTTTTTTCGCTTCCATCACAGAAGCTTCCAAGCAACGATCTCTAATGAGACCTGGGTCTACTTTACATTATGTCCCAAAAACAGAGAGTGTCAAAATCCTTGCCAATAGAAGCATTTTGGGCTACACTGGGTGACACCCAATTTCCACTGAAGGGAAACAAGGCGATGATTAACTGGGTCACGGGAAAGATCACTCGCCCTGAAAAGAAGGTGTCTGGGCCTCTATGGTCCCTGATCTCCGCGGGCGATTGGGCCGCTGTCGGCGGCTTTGCCGAGGAGATGCTACGTGATCCTAAAGCACCCTATGGCGAGTTACTTGCTGTGATCCGCGGGGCTGACCTGGCGATGGTCAACCTAGAGACTGTGCTCAGCGAGCGAGGCACGCCGATCATCAAGGAGGGACCCAATCTGCGTGGCCCTATTCAAGCTATCACCTCGCTCGTTGAGGCCGGATTCCACGTGGTTTCCCTGGCCAACAACCATATGCGAGATTATGGCCGCGAGGCGCTTGAGGATACTCTGAACCTCTGTAGAGATGCTGGCATCCAAACAGTCGGCGCGGGCTTGACGTTAGAGGAAGCGTGGGCACCGGCCTGGGTTGAAATCAAGGGACTGCGTGTGGCCATCTTGGCCCTCGCCGAGCATGAGGAAGCAGCCTTCTGGCCAGGTATGGATTGCGGCGTCGCAGCTTGGGACATAGCTCGGGCAGTAGAGGCGATTCGCAAAGCTAAAGAGGAGGCCGACGTTGTCATTTATCAGTGTCACGTGGGCACCGAGTTCAATCCGCTTCCTGCGCCACGGCTCAGCGAGGCATTTCACCGCTTGATAGACGCCGGCGCTTCTTTGGTCATAGGACACCATCCCCATGTGCCCATGGGCCTGGAAGAATATAAAGAGGGCCTGATCGCCTATAGCTTGGGCAATTTCCTGTTTGACTTTCGCGATTACGTGACGCCTGCCCGCGTGCACGAAGGCTATTTGCTCGGTGTGGACTTTCAGGGTGCTGAGATCATAGGAGGACAACTTTATCCCTATCGGGCGGTGAATGGGCATCATCTAACATGGTTGCGCGAGGAGGAAGCCCAAGATCTCCTTAGCCACCTGGAGCGAATCTCTCGCCCGTTGGGGGATTCCGAGCTTTTACGAGAGTACTGGAACGCTTTTTGCGACGAACTATATCCCCATCGCTGGGCGAGAAAACTGCCGGCATTCGTCGCCGCCCTCATCGGAGACGACCCCGAGGCACGTATTAGGAAAGGCGCACAACACCTGCGCAACCTGCTGC
>DAOTVR010000232.1:0-4489 GCA_034436315.1 Anaerolineae bacterium | reverse complement strand
AGGTTGAGAGCCTCCGCCGGCGCGGTCGTCAAGCTTCCAACCATGTAAGTCAAGATCCTCTGTAGAAGCGTTGTGCAATTCGATCCACTCATCTCGGGAGTTTGCTTCTCCATCTCCGTCCCAGTCTGTAGCCGAGCCCGGTGCGGGAAGGAACTCGGAGATACAGATGGTGATGCTGAGGTTGCGCGTAGGGTAGAGAGTGGCTGACGGCCTTGGTATGTCGGTCATCTGCCGTGTTCTGGTGGGCGTGTATATCCTGGTGAGGGTTTGCGTTGATGTAGGTGTCCTGATGGGAGCTCGGGTTAGGGTGGAGGTACATGTTGGCGTGCCCATTTGCCCCGGACTGGGGCTGGGCGCTGGAGCGTTCGGGCCGCCAGGTGATGGTGAAAGGTCGTCGCGCCAAGAGGAGCCGCCGTCGGGGTAGCGCCCGATGGCGCGCCCGCACTGAGGTAAGCTATAGGCATACTGGTTGACAAGGGTGCCTTCTTTATTCAGCAGCTTTACGGTCCCATTCCTGTCGGGTAGGGGCAGATCATAAGATACCCAGTAGCTTCTTGCCCCGATCTGCGTACCTGAGGCGATGATCAAAGAACCACCAGGGCTAACCTGTAAAGTCCAGCCACTTAGGTCCACGGGCGTCGAACCACTATTGTACAGCTCGATGAATTCGCTGAAGCTGGCTACCCCGTTTGCCCTGAGCGCCTGGCTAGAGCAAGCGGGCTTGGGCAGGAACTCATTGAGGCATACTGACTCGGCCTGAGATGCCTGAAAGGATTCTGTCGTCACATTCTGAGCCAGGAGCGAACAGAGGACGATGAGGACGATTCCCCCTAGTCCGGCAGGGGCGACTTTACGGGGCATGTTTTTCTCCATTGGATCATGGAAGCATAAACCTCAAGGATCTTGCGTCCGGCAAGTTCCCAGGAGTAGCGCTCCTGAGCTCTTTGACGTAAAGCGTTCCCCAACTCTATCCGCAGCCGCGGGTTATCGGCTAACGTCTCGATACAATGCGCCAGATCATCAACATCCCTTGGGGCAGCATACAACCCATGCTCTCCCAGGTATTCGCGGCTGACAGGAGTGTCAAAAGCCACCGTGGGCAGAGCCATGGCCATGTAGTTGAGCAGCTTACCGGCACCCTCCGTCGCCGAAAGCTTAGACGAGACCGCAATATCTCCCAAGGATAGGAAGCGAGGCGCCTCCTCATAGGGCACTTTGCCCATAAAGGTCACATGATCCGCAATGCCCAGCTCCGTGCTCAGTTGGCGGTAGCGCTCCACATGGGGATAACCGCCGATGAGAAAATGGATATCATCTCGCCGCGCGCATATTTGTTGCGCTGCCTTGAGCAAGTAGTCGGTCCCCTGATATTCGGCCAGTAAACCCAAGTAGACCACAATCATGCGCCCATCGGGGATGCCCCAGGCGTGTCTTAGGCGCATCTGCTCCTCTGTCTTGGGCATCGGCTTGAAGAATTCCGGGTTTACGCAATCGGGAATGCAAGTGATCCGATGAGGCGAGCAGCGGAACTCGTGAATCAGGAGCTCAGCAGCGTGAACCGAACTAGTCATAATGTGTGGGACAGCCCAGTCAATATATTGCTCTAGTTTGCGCATTAAGGGGTAGAGAAAGCCTTCGCGCGAGAGAAAGCGGTGGTCTATCATCTCGCTGGTCATGCTGCCCTGGAAGTCAAAGACCAAGGGCACCCTCCAGAGCTTGGAAAGCGCATAGCCGATCAACGCCCCCTCGTGCAGGTGGGCGTGAATGATGTGCGGCCTAAATTGCCACGTCGTTATCAGCGAGCGCCATGAGAGCAACACATCGAAAGCTACTTTGTGTCGCGATGATCCTACCTCGTATCCCTTGCGCCAAGGGATGCTCATTGTGCGCCGTATATCTAGGCCGGGCAGGTCGCGCCCGTTATGGTAGGTGCAAATCACTACATGATGACCCAACTTCTCCAAGATGCGCGCTTCCTCAAGGATACGTACATGGCAGCCATAATCGGCAAAGAAAGAGGTTGGGGCGATCATCAGCACCCGATACGATCTTGGACCTTTTCCGGGTTTCTCGCTAGATGGCTCAACATAGCCGCGCATAGGGCCTGACAGCTCAACGGTTTTTCCACATCTGCCAACGCAACTTGAACAACTCTCGGAAAGCACGCAGGATCACCGCCGGGCGAGCGCCCGTCTGGCTTCCGGCGACGCGTGGATAGTGGCTCACCGGCTCCTCAACGATCTTGAACCCGGCCCGTTTGGCCCGCACGAGGAACTCGGCGCTAAAGGTAGCTCCGCCGGATTCAACCCGAATCGTCTCAATGACCTGGCGTTTGAAGAGCTTGAAGGCGCAATCTACATCCCTGGCCGTGTAACCGAAGAGCAGGTTCACCAGCCAGCTCCAGCCATGGCCGAACAACCGACGATACCAGGGATCGCTGCGCGCCTGGCGGTAGCCCACGACCATATCTGCTTGAGCGATCCGTGGCAAGAAACGTGCCAGCTCGCCCAGGTCAAATTGGCGGTCGGAGTCGGTGACAAAGATGAGCTCCTTGGTGGCAGCCCAGATGCCATCGCGCACGGCGGCCCCATAGCCCATGTTGACCACATGGTCGATCAGCCGCACTCGTGGATCCACGGCGCTGATCTGGCGCACGATCTCAGCAGTCTGATCTGAGCTGCCATCATTGACGACGATGATCTCCAGATCGTCAACCAACGGGGCCACTTTGTCGCGAACCAAGTCTATCATGGGCCCGATGTTTTCCGCTTCGTTATAGGCCGGCAAACTCACGGTGAGACTGGTCATGGCTCCTCTTTCTAGATACGCTTGGCACTTGGTCTACTGAACCGTAGGGGTGACTCCGAGCCGGTCACAAGCTAACGAGGCCGTTTTCGGCCAAAGCTTCCAAGAAACATCGCCTGAAAGCTGGCCTTCATGTCTTCTGCGGGCAGTTCTGAGCGGGGTTTATCGCCCGTGGCCAGCCATTCTATGCAAGTCTTTTGGGCCTCGGCGAACATATCTCGCAGCGTCTGCTGGTTTTGCGCCGAGATAGCCTGGCACAATTCGGTTACTTTTTTCGCGTAGGCATCCAACCAGTACAGGAGGTTATCAGCATTCGCCAGCAGTAGATCGGTTGCTGCCTCGGGCGCATTAAGCAACAGATTAGCATAGGCGGCAAATTCCTCGCCGAAGGACTGGGCACGCTCCTGCCACCCTGCCCTGGTCTTGATGGTCTCCACTAATGCCAGCGCGCCGAGTAAAGGCAGGCCGAGAGTCGCTGCTACGATGCCGTCGTGTTCGGCGGCATCAATGTAGAGTGGCTTGGCTCCCACGGCGAGGGCCAGGTTTGAGGCCATCTCAATCGCCCAGGGAGCTATCCCCTCGGGGGCAACAAGATAAAACGTTGCCCCTCTTAGAAGCTCGGCCGAAGGTTCAGTCTGCCCCAAACTCTGTCGGGAGCGCACGATGTGGCCTCCAACGAATTGGACTGCCTCGGATAACATATCTTCAGCCCAGACCATGACGGGGCGCTTCACCGGAGCCAAGTCGATAATGACTGTGCGTCCCTTTAGATTGTTTTTGAGTGCTCGCAGGGTGCTCTCAATGGCCTCTAGGCCGAGGTCCAAGAATACACAGTTAGCCTGTTCACAGGCTGAGATCAGGTTCCAGTGGCTTTTGTCAATGGCCCCCAGCTTCTTGGCCCGCGCGATGTGCGCCGTCTCGGGATCATGCCCGATGATCGTGATCTCAGAGCTGGCAGCCTTGAGGGCCAGGCCAAGCGAGGTGCCCATTAGGCCCAAACCCACAATGGCGACGATCACGGTCATGATGCCCTCCTCGTAGGCGTGTGGCGAGTTATGAGTCGTCCTTCTAGGCTAGCTACGATCATGGGCTGCATGTCGGCTCCCTCGTCGGCTTGGCTTAGCTTTTCACAAGGATTCGGTAGAGAGCTCGTGCAGGAGGCCCGATAATCGAGCCTATCAGGTTCAGTCCCAAGATTTGGGAGATGAGTATCACCCCCAGAAGGGCCATTGGTCCGTACCGCTGTAGCCCGGCGATAAACCGTGAGACACGCCAAGCCCAGCGGCTGCGACTCAAGCTCAACAAGCCCAAAAGCACACTATGACCATCAAGAGGGGGTAATGGGATAAGATTGAACATGGCGATGATCAAATTAGTCCAGATTATAGCTGTAAGAAACAGATGAATCGTCGCAGGCAGCATGGGGGCAAAGCGCATCACCAACCCGACCAGTATCGCTAAGAGTAGATTTGACAGTGGTCCTGATAGGGCGACGATCCCGCTCCCCAGCCGTGGCCCATAGCGAAGGCGGTAAGGCGATATGGGCACCGGCTTTCCCCAACCCAGACCCATGCCTGTTAACGTGGTTACAACCATCATGACTGTCCCCAAGGGATCCAGATGTACCAGGGGGTTCAACGAAACGCGTCCAAGGTACTTGGCTGTGGGATCGCCCAATTGAGAT
>DAOTVR010000231.1:0-7515 GCA_034436315.1 Anaerolineae bacterium | reverse complement strand
GGTCAGCAGTGGCATCAAGAGCCTACTTCGGGAGCCCAGATCACCCTCGGCAGGCCGGCAAAGGCTGTTGGCTGAGTCTCTTGGTCTTGCTGGCCACCTTAGTGGCGCTGCTGGGCATCATTGGCCTTGGTGTCGCTGGGGCTTACTATGGGATGAAAGATCGTGCTGCTTTGGAGCGCCGCGCGGCCGAAGAACATTATCGTAAAGGTCTCTCGCACTTGGCCGCAGGGGAGTTTGAGCTCGCCGTGGCCGAGCTAGAGCTCGCTGTGCAGCTCAATCCGCACCATGAGGAGGCGCGGAGCAGGCTCGTTGAAGCGCAGCAGAGGCTGACGGTAAGCCCCACGGCCACACCGGTGCTGCGAGAAGAGATGAACGCGATCTATCTTGAGCAACTTCGGGATGCCTATAATCGCCAGGAATGGACCGAGGTCTTTGCCCTGGCATATCGGCTTCTGGCCATGGATCCTGCCTACCATCGCCAGGAAGTGGACCAGATGTTGTTTGAAGCGCTCTATCAGAGCGGTTTACAACTGGTGAATGAGAACCGTCTAGAAGAAGCCGTGCGCCTTTTTGACCGCGCTCTGGCTTTACAGCCCACAAACATTCAAGCAGCTAGGGCTAAGCAACTGGCCACCCTCTATCTAGCTGCTAAGGGCTATTGGGGTGCTGACTGGGCCAAAGTCATTGAGAGCCTTTCCGCCCTCTATCGTCTGGATGCGGACTATAAAGATGTCCGCCAGCTCATTTATGATGCCTATGTTAACTACGGTGATGTGCTCGTCAAACGTCGGGACTGGTGTGCTGCCGCCCAACAATATGCCAGGGCGCTTGAGGTTGCCGCCAGTCAGGAGCTGAGTAGGAAGCGGGAAGAGGCCCTTGATCGTTGTGATCGGGGATCCTCAATGGGCCAGTGGGGGCCAGCAGAGCCATCTGGCACCTTCGTCGGGCGTATCATAGAACAGGCCGATCTGGGGGATCCCTCCAAGATGTCTATTTGCGGCCAAGTCAAGGATAAAGAGGGCAGAGGTCTTGGCAACGTCAAGGTGCAGATCAGCGCTTGGGATTGGTGGGCTGCCTCGGTGACCGATGCCCAGGGCCGTTATGCCTTTGATGGCTTGGTCAACCCGGTGACGTATACCCTGACCCTATTTGATCGTCCCTGTATCCCGGTTGAGGTGCCAGGAGTTTGGGGCAAGGTCACCCGAGTCGATTTTCAGGAAGCTCGGTAGCGTGCTTGTTGTATCGGGCGGTATCAACCTGAAGAACTTGGAAGCCCCTGATGGGGCCTCGTAGGAGGGCCATATGGTTGGCTTTCATCACGACTTGATGGGAGGTTATCTTAGCCCAGATGATTAACCTTGAGCCGATCATTGAGCGTATTAGCGCTGATCTAACCAAGAAGGATCAAATACGCACGCGCACTCTGGAACGTTCTCGGGCGGTGATTCGTTTTTGTGCGAACAGCATTCGTGCTACTCATCGGCAAGAGTATGAGGCGGCGCAAAAGCTCCTGGAGGAGGCGGCAACTGAGGCGAAAGCGATCTGTGCAGAGGCTCGCCCCTATCCGGATGTGTATTATGCGGGTTATCTACAAGACTCCCTCAAAGAGCTGGCCGAGGCGGCCATCACCTTGGCCCTGATCACCCGGGCGCCGCTCCCCGATCCCGACGTATTAGGCATTGATTACCCGGCCTACCTCAACGGTTTAGGCGAGGCCATGGGCGAATTGCGGCGTTTTGCCCTGGACAGCATGCGCCGTAATCAGATCGCCGAGGCCGAACGGGCGCTGGAGATAATGGATGAGGTTTATAGCTTCCTCGTTACCATCGACTTCCCCGATGCGATGACCGGCGGGCTGCGACGCACGACAGACATGGTGCGTGGCGTAATAGAGCGCACCCGGGGCGAGCTAACCGTTGCAGTACGCGAAGAAAAGCTTTTAGCCTCTTTGCAGGCCTTTGAGGAACGGCTAAGCGTGCATGGAGCTAACCATGAGTAGGCAGGATCCCGATGGATCACCCTTGGAGCCCATTAGCGCCAGTGAACTTGGCCGCTATTCCTATTGTGCTCGCGCTTGGTGGCTGGAGAGAGTTCTGGGGATATCTCCCCGAAATGTAGCTGCCCTGGAACTGGGTGCTCGACGGCACGCCGCGCACGTCAAGGCCGTGCTTATGGCGCGGCGGGCGGCTGTGCTCGCTTTCTGTCTGCTGGGCCTTGCCGTGCTCTTGGGCTTGGCGTTGATCTTATCGCTATGGCCGAAATAGCCTGAAATGAATTTTTATTTCCTCGCCTTGGGCTGCAAACTCAATCAGGCCGAGATAGAAGCTCTCGCGCGACAGGTCAAAGCCGCCGGGCACCAAGTGGTTACAGAGCCTCGGAAAGCCGATTGGGCTATCATCAACACATGCACCGTTACTCACGTCGCCGCTCGCAAGTCGCGCCAGTTGATTCGGCATTTACGCAGGGTCAACCCTCGCCTGCGGCTGGCCGTCACGGGCTGCTATGCCCAAATGTCTGCTGCTGAGGTGCAAGCCATTGAGGGCGTAGAATTGGTCGCCTCCAATGCGGATAAGGAGCGCCTTATAGAGCGCATTTTGGCCTTTGAGCCCTGTACGCTTTCCGTGAGTGCTCTTGCGTCCGAGCCCATATCCCCTGGTCATTTGGGGCATACGCGTGCGTTCGTCAAGATACAAGACGGTTGTGACAACCACTGCACGTACTGTATCGTGACCCTCGCTCGGGGCCCTCAGAGGAGCCGTCCCCCCGCTCAAATCCTAGAGGAGATCCGGGCTCGTGTCTCCGAGGGCTATCAAGAGGTGGTGCTGACGGGTGTGCATATTGGCGCTTATGGGCGAGATAGTGCCCCCGATGCCCCCTTGCCGGCGACGGCGGGTTGGTCGCTGGCCCGCCTGGTGCGCACGATCCTTGAGGAGACCACCGTCCGTAGGCTACGCCTTTCATCTGTGGAGCCGTGGGATCTATCACCTGAGCTCCTCGCTCTATGGCCAAACCCTAGGCTCTGCCGACACCTGCACCTGCCCTTACAGAGCGGCTGCGATGAGACTTTGCGACGTATGGGACGCAGGTACACGACACGGCAATTCGCCGAGCTCGTGAGAGCAGCTCGTGAGCGTATTCCCGGCGTGTCTATTACCACGGATGTCATCGTTGGCTTTCCGGGAGAGTCTGATAGGGAATTTGAGGCTAGCCTGGCTTTCGTTGAGGAGATGCGCTTCTCCCGCCTACACGTCTTCAAGTATTCGCTCCGTCCTGGGACGCCGGCTGCCCTTATGCCTAATCCCGTTCCGCTGCCCGTCGCCCAAACGCGAAGCGAAGTTTTCATCGCCTTAGGACGCCGACTCTCTTTGGATTTCCACCGTCAGTTCATCGGCGCCGATGTGGAAGTGTTATTTGAAACGGCTCAGAGGGCCGGAGGTATCACTCTGTGGAGCGGCTTGACGGATAACTACCTGCGTATCTCAGCTCCTTCCGAAGGCGATCTGGCGAACACGCTGGCGATCGTACACTGTCTTACGGCCGACGAGGCGGGATTGCAAGGGGAGCTACGGTCTATCTTGGGGGCTTGCGCTTATGGCGCGAGTTGAACGGGAGAGCGACCTGCAAGCATCGCGGAAGCAAAGTAGCTTGGCGTTATCCTAGGCCTGGAGCCAAGGCGGGCCCTTTGACGCTCCTTTTTGGCCATGTTATACTGCTCGCCGATCAGGCTTGGGCCGATCTTTTGCCGTGGTTGGTGCGTACATAGGAAGCTTTGGCAGTGGGAAGCAAGAAAACCGAAGACCAATAGAAAGGTTTGCTCTACATAACGAAAACAAGGAGGACCCCATGAGCAACCGCAAATACTCCATCGGCATCGATTTTGGCACAGAGTCGGCGCGTACCGTCCTGGTGGATCTGGCCGATGGCCGTGAGGTGGCTACGGCCGTGTTCCCATACCCTGATGGTGTGATCGATGAGAAGTTGCCCGGCAGCAACATCCGTCTGGAGCCGGATTGGGCGCTGCAAAATCCCGCCGATTACGTCCAAGCGGTCAAAGATACAGTACCTAGAGTGTTGAAAGAGAGTGGCGTAGCTGCCGAGGATGTCATTGGCATCGGCATTGACTTTACCGCTTGCACCATGTTACCCGCCAAGGCCGATGGCACGCCCCTTTGTTATTTGCCGGAATTCCGCGACAAGCCCCATTCCTGGGTTAAGCTGTGGAAGCACCACGCCGCTCAGCCGGAGGCTGATCGGATCAACCAGGTAGCACGGGAGCGCGGCGAAACCTGGCTCTCGCGCTATGGGGGCAAGATCAGCTCGGAATGGTTCTTCCCCAAGGCGTTACAAATCCTCAACGACGCTCCGGAAATCTATGAGGCCGCTGATCGACTGATCGAGGCAGCCGATTGGATCGTCTGGCAGCTCACGGGTGTGGAGACGCGCAATTCTTGTACTGCGGGCTACAAGGCCATTTGGTCTAAGCGCGAGGGCTTTCCCAGTCCTGATTTCTTTGCGGCCGTGCATCCCAGGATGCGCAACATCGTCAAGGAAAAGATGTCTGAGACGATTCTGCCTTTGGGCCAGCGCGCCGGCGGGTTAACGGCCGAGATGGCTGTGGCCACGGGATTGCGGCCTGGGACGGCGGTGGCCGTGGCTAACGTAGACGCCCATGTCTCCGTTCCGGCGGCCACGGTGGTGGAGCCGGGACGCATGGTGATGATTATGGGCACCTCTATCTGTCACATGGTCTTGGGCGAGGAGCAAAAGATCGTCCCCGGGATGTGCGGCGTGGTGGAAGACGGCATCCTGCCCGGTTTCTTTGGCTTTGAGGCCGGCCAATCTTGCGTCGGCGACCATTTCGCCTGGTTTGTGGAGAACTGTGTTCCCATGCATTACCAGGCCGAGGCGCAGAAAGCGGGCTTGAACCTACATCAGTACCTGGAAAAGCGGGCCGCCGTGCTCAAGCCGGGCGAAAGCGGATTGCTCGCCCTGGATTGGTGGAACGGCAATCGCTCCGTCTTGGTGGATGCGGATCTCACGGGGCTTTTGCTGGGAGCGACGTTGGCTACCAAAGCGGAGGAGATCTATCGTGCGTTGATTGAGGCCACGGCCTATGGCACGCGAATCATCATTGAGACCTTTGAACAGAGTGGCGTGGCGGTAAGGGAACTGGTGGCTACCGGGGGATTACCGGAGCGCAATAAATTACTGATGCAGATCTTTGCCGACGTGACCGGCCGAGAGATCAAGGTGGCGGCCACGTCGCAAGCGGGGAGTTTAGGCTCGGCGATGCATGGGGCGGTAGCGGCGGGGGCCAAGGCTGGTGGTTACGATACCATCCAACAAGCCGCCGCCAAGATGGCCCATCTGAAAGACGAGAAATATGTACCCATCCCCGAACACAAGCGCGTTTACGACCAGCTCTATGCCGAGTATGTGACGCTGCACGACTACTTTGGCCGTGGGAGCAACGATGTGATGAAGCGCCTGAAGCGCATCAAGGCTGAGGCTCGCTCTTAGGCTATGTTTACAAAGCACCAAGACACAAAGGTTTAGCGTTTATTCCCTAGAGCCTTCGTGCCTTGATGGTAGAGCTACCAAGAGGGATTGCAAAGATGCCACGAAAACTTGCCGGGTATTATCCCATTATGGCCACAGCGTACGACCGCGGAGGGCAGGTGGACCTAGCCGCCATGCGCCGACTGACGGAGTATCTCATCGCCAATGGGGCGCAGGGCATGTCGCCCAACGGCGGCGATTCCGAGGCCCGCTATCTGAGCGCCGAGGAGCGCATGCGTATCGTAGATGCCGTGGTGGAGGCCAACGCCGGGCGCACGCCCGTACTGGTCGGTTGCTCGGCCCCCACCACCAAGGAATCGGCGCTACTCTGCCGCCAGGCCCAACGCGCCGGGGCCGATGCGGTCTTTGTCATGCCTCCGGCCAATTGGCAGGGCACCTTGCTGGAGCCAGCTGTGCCTGTAGAGGAGATGCTGGCCCACTACGAGCGTATTTGCGAGGGCTTGGATATCCCCCTGATGGTTCACGCCACCAAAGCTATGGATATACCCTTCATGGAGCGCCTTATGGAGCGTATCCCCAACGTGCAATACATCAAAGAGGAAACCACCCATGGCTCCAAGCTACGCCAGTACGTGCAGGCACTCGGGGATCGCGTGACCATCTTTGGCCCTGGTTTGCACTATCCTGCCGAGTTGGAATGGGGTGCGATGGGGGTCATGCCGAGTTGCTGTGCGCCCTATGCCCACGCGCGCGTCTTTGACCTCTGGCAGGCCGGGCGACGCGACGAGGCGCGCCGCATGTGGAATCGCATGCTTCCCCTGGTTTTCTGGCGTTGGCACACCGCCTCTCAAGAGGCGGGCAAGGTCTTTTTGATGCACATGGGCATCTTCCAGACGGCCTACACCCGCCCCAAGATGGGCACCCTGGCCTTGGACGAGGCCGACCGGCAAGAGATGCTCAGGATCTTGGAGACGATGGGCGGTCCGCCGTACTGATTGCATATGAAAACCCTCATTGATCATCGCAGGGTCCAAGGCATACCGGTGCTCGAATTCTACGATCCCGAGGCTCCAAGCAGGCTCCCGTTGGTCTTTATCCTCCACGGCTTTACGGGGAACAAAGAAGATCATCTTGTGCAAGGGTATGTGCTAGCCCGAGAGGGTTTTTATGCCGTCTCAATGGACCTCCATCTGCATGGCGAATTGGGCGACACGCCGTTCGTGCCCGCAAAGGTTGCGCCGCGATTGGTTGAGGTGATAGGGCGTTCGGTGGAGAATCTAGCGAAACTGGCCTCAGCCTATGAGGAAAGCAAGATAGCCGACGCGAGCAGGATCGGGCTGATGGGCATTTCCTTGGGTGGAGCGGTGATCTATCATTTCCTGCCACGGCGCACTCCGAACATCAGGGCCGCAGTATGTATGATTGCGGGGCCTTCCCCGATTGCGGATATAACCTTCAGGAATGTGCAAAAGCTCTTTCCCGACTTCGGTGTGACGGATGAGTTGATCGCCGCGCTAAGCGTGACGTCTCGCTCTCTACCCTTTTTGGAAGGGGTTAGCGATTTCCCCTTGCTGATGCAGTATGGACAAGCGGATCCTCTGATTCCCGTTGATGAGGTTCGCCGACTATATCAAGAGGTGAAGCACCGTTATACAAATCCTGCGATGATAGAGTTCATAGAGTACAAAGATGTCGGGCACGAGACTCCGCCTGCTATGTATGCCCAGGCGAGTAAATGGTTCAGGAAGTATCTGTAGACTGCCTCGGAAGGGCAAGGTCGGCAAGCATCTGTTTGAGCACCTGGGGCAGGAGCTATGCTCTGGCGAGGAATCGGCTTGCAAGACGCAATGGACATAAACCGGCACAACCCAAGGCCGACATTTCAACCCTATCGTCCTCCCCTGCGGCTTTTTGCGGGACTGGCCTGGTCGGTGCTGACCTTGCGACGACGCTCTTTCGCCCGAGATTCCCAGATGGCGATAGAGCGCCTGCGCC
>DAOTVR010000230.1:0-1836 GCA_034436315.1 Anaerolineae bacterium | reverse complement strand
CCGCGCGTCTCGGGCTCGTTGCCGATGATCCATAAAGAGCCGGGGTTGGCGAGGACGGTCTCGCGGATCAGAGCCCAATTCGGTGGCCATGCGCGGGTTTGCACAAGCTGGGCGAACTCCATGCCCGGCAATAGGATGGGATTGGGCTGCACCGTCCAATCGGAGTACCAGCCAAAGCCCAGCTCCTCAACGCCGCCATAGTCGGTGATTCTGCCGGGAAAGGCCGGCACGCCCCTATAAGCAGGAACGACATTGACCCCGAAACGCTGGCGCAAGGAATACAACGGGGCGGGTTGATCCGCGTGTGAGGCGTCCTCCAAGCCCAACTTCAAGAGCATCAGGGGAAGGAACAACAAGCCCAGCATCCATCGTCGCCAGAGGCTGAAAGCGAAGCGAGAAGAGGAGAAAAGCCCCATTCAGCGCACCCTAGTTTGTTCTCCCCCCTGCCAGTAATCGGCATTTGGTCCTAACTTGAGGCGCAGCGCTTCGGTGGCCTGATCCAGTTCGGCGATAATCTCGGGGCTGAGCCTCAATTGGGTGGCAGCGACGTTGTCCCTCACCTGGGCCGGCGTGCGGCTGCCGACCAGGACGCAGCTCACGCCAGGCCGGGCCATGATCCAGGCGATGGATAGATGGGCCATGGATACGCCCAAATCCTCGGCGATGTGCCGGATATGTGCCAGGGCCTGGAAGGTCTCGGCTTCGGCACCCTCCTCGCCGTGTCGTGTGCCGGGGCGCGTGCGGCTAAAGTGGCGCGAGCGCGCGCGAAAGGGAGGCACGTCGTCAGGGGTGGCGTATTTTCCCGCCAGCAATCCGTGCATCAAGGCCATATAGGTGATCACGCCGATATTATGCCGGCGGCAAAGAGGGATGATCTCTGTCTCCACAGCGCGACAGAGCAAGTTGTAGCACACCTGATTGGAGGCGATCTGCGTGCCTGTGGCCAACGCCTGTGCGAGCTGTTGAGGGCCATGATTGCTCACCCCGATGGCACGTATCTTGCCCTCGGCCTGTAGGGCGTGCAGGGTCGCAAAAGCCTCCTCAACAGAATAGTCCGTTATAGGCCAATGCACTTGGTAGAGGTCTATGTAATCGGTTTGTAGACGCCGTAGACTGGCCTCACAGTGGGCCCGCAATGTGTTCGGTTCTGCATGGGCGGGTAAAATCTTGGTAGCGATAAGCGCCTTATCGCGACGTCCCAGGAGAGCCTTCCCCAGAAGCTCTTCACTGTGTCCCTCGTTATATGCTTCGGCGGTATCAAAGAAGTTGATGCCATGGTCAAGGGCGGCATGAATAGTAGCCAGTGAATCGCGCTCGTCCTGGTCCTCCCAGCCCACGCCTCCACCCAGGGGCCAACACCCCAAGCCAAGCACGCTGACGCTCAATCCGGATTCTCCCAGCAGCCTCTTTTCCACCCGCGTTGCCCTCCTTCGCACAAAGCGCAGGAAATTACCGGAAGCTGGCAGGATACTAACCTACCATAAGCGTGTTGTCAAGCAGTTCCGCGCGCTCAGAGAGTAGGAGGCGGCTTAGAGCGCTCAGCGAATGACCCTTCGGCCGCTCCCGACGGTGTCGGAGAACACAACCTTGAGGGAATCGCTTTTGTTAGCGTGATTGGATCGGCGGCTCTGGCGGGGAGGGAATTCACGGCGGGGGAGTTGCCGGGCGTTCCATTGCAGGGCCTTGTAGTCGCAAACGTGCTTGGCCAGGCGCAGGATGAATAGCCCGGCTGTAGCCAGAAAGAGCACCCAACCGACGAGGATGCCCCGCCAAGCCTGGGGCACTTGGTAGATGGCCAACACCAGAACCACAGCCACAATCGCCAGAGCGGTCATG
>DAOTVR010000229.1:0-14806 GCA_034436315.1 Anaerolineae bacterium | reverse complement strand
GTTGGCTTTGATCCACTCTCCTGTACGGACCTCCAGGATGAGCACGGTGTGCGAGGCCTGTCCGTAATCCGCCAGAAAGCGCGGGAATTGCCAAGCAGATATTGCCAGAAACGGCAGCGCGAGGAGGACCAGGTTCCTCGTTGCTGCGTTTTCCTTGCGCACGAGGGCCCCGGCGATCGCCGCGAGGGCCAGGCTCCCCGCCAGGGTGCCCAGGGCAAAGGCGGGGAGCTGATAGCGGTAGCGGAACATCTGGGCCGTGGTCAGCAGGGCAGTGGCGCTTAGCTCGGTGACAATCCACAGGGTCATGATCGTGCCTTGTCTTAATTTATGGTGGCGCCATTCCCAGATCGCTGTGAATGCTGCATGGCCGAGGCCTAGTGCTCCCAAGATCGCCGGCATGTAGAACCAAAGTTGCGGGGAATGGCCTAGAGGGGCGTGAAGAAGCTGCTTTAGGTCCTCTGGCCGTAAGCCGGTGAGGAACACGACCCAAAGATCGCGCAAGGTCAGGGCGACCGACTTGATGATCCCTGCGGGGTAGAGGGGCGCGTTATACAGCCAAGACTTGGCGCGGATGCCGTTTGCTATTGCGCTGCCGGTGAGGGAAAGATTCAGGAGCGGATGAAGAAGACAACAGATGAAGAGAAACGGCCATGGCCACAGGGGCCATCTGCCCCTTGTATGATCCCAAAGTGCCCGCGCGCCTTGGAATACGAGCAGGATGCCAATAAGGATGGCACCCTCCGGACGGGTGAGGGCCAATAGTCCCCCACATAAAGCAAGTTGTAGGGGCCGTTCAGCGCTCACGGCCTCTAAGGTGGCCAGGAGCAAGAAGATAAAGAGCCCTCCCTCCATGCCGCTGAAAAAGCCCCATGACAGGGCGCCGTTGGTCAGCAGGAACATGGCTGCGAGGAGCCCCGTCCAGCTAGGAGAGGAGCCCTGCGAGGCTGAGGCCTGGCCGAGTCGCCAAGCTAGGCGGGCACTCAGGAGGGCAGAGAAGAAAAGGAGCACGCCTCCGAAGATAAAGGCAAAGGCGCTTAAGCCATCCCCACGGCAGCCAAGCTTCCAGGCAACGGCCAATACGAAGGGATAGAGCAGGCTGGTGTTGCCGGAGCTCGGAGGATCTTGATCGTTGTAACGGAAGAAATAACCCCGGGCGATCTGGCGGGCATATTGCTGATGGATGTAGGCATCGTCAAGGGGCAAGATCCATCGCCCGTTTGTCCCTGCGTGCATGGCCTGTGCGAAAGCTATGCTTTCGGCGAGGGTCAGGATCAGGATAACGAGCGTTATCGGGGTGGCTGAAAGGGGTCGTCGACCTGCTGTTACTTGGGCTGTATTGCGTCGCATAGGCCGTTTTGACTCTAAACGTGAGCGTGTCTCAGAGGACGGGCCCGTAGCTTGTAAATCAGCCAGGCCTTTTGACCAAATCCATCTCCAGGATACGGTCTAGGCGGAAGGTGCGCAGGGCATCGCGCAGGTAGCAGTGAGCCACAAGGGCAAGGGTGCCGCCGCGATCGCAAACGGTGATCGGACGCACCAGGCGGTCGGTCTCGGCACCGTTCTCCGCCAGGTAACGCAGGCGCAGAAGGGAACGCTCGCGCAGGGCCTCCTGAAGGAGCGGGGGGATATCCCCCGTAGGCGCACGGGCGAACTCCAGCATTCCCCCTTGAGCGCGGAGAAGGTCGTTCAGGGTGCGCAGGCCCTGTCGCCACAGGTCGTCGGTTAGACGCTGGAACACGGCGCGAGTCAGTAGGACGTCGCTCATGGCGCGATGGGCATGGCCGCGCACATCCACTCCCAGTGCGGCTGCCACGGGCCCTAGGGCATAGCTCCCCAGCCGGTATACGCGGCGGGCCAGGCGCAGCGTATCCAAGGCAATCAGTGGGGGCAACGATAGACCCAGGCGGCCCAGCTCCTCGGCCAGGAAACTGAGGTCAAAGGGGGTGTTGTGTCCCACCAACACGGCGCCTTCAATCAGCTCCAACACGTCCTCGGCCACCTGAGCGAAGGTGGGCGCGTCGCGCAGCATCTCCTCCGTGATGCCGTGCACGGCAAAGGCCCCCGCGCCCATGGGCCGCTGGGGGTTGACGAGCTGTTGTAGGGAATCCAAGACCTCTTCTCCCCGGCAGCGCAATATGGCCACCTCGCAGACGCGGTCGCCATAGTGTGGGGCGAGGCCCGTCGTCTCCACGTCCAAGAAGGCGAGCGGCACTTCATCGGGGGAGAGCGTCAGATCAAGCATGCTGAGCCTCGCAGAGCTGGCGTATGGGGGCGAAGGAGTGACGATGTTCGGGACTTGGGCCAAGGGCACACAGGGCTGCCCAATGTTCGGGCGTGCCATAGCCCTTGTGTCGCGCCAGGCCGTAGCCGGGAAAGCGTTCGTCCAGGGCCTGCAGCCAATGGTCTCGCGTCACTTTGGCTACGATGGAAGCGGCGGCGATAGAAAGATGATCGCGATCCCCTTTGATGAAGGCTCGCTGAGGCAAGGGCACTTGGGGGAGCTGTAGGGCATCAATGAGCAGGAAATCCGCGGGCACCGAGAGGGCTTCGATGGCCAGGAGCATGGCTCGCCGGGTGGCGGGCAAGATACCGATGCGATCGATCTCCGCGGCGGAGACAAAGCCAACACCCCAGCTCAAGGCACATGAGGTGATGATCTCGTAGCAGAGCTCCCGACGGCGAGGGGTTAATAGTTTAGAGTCGCGCACCGGAGCTAATCGTTGGGCCAACTCCGCGGGGTTCGGCGGGAGGATGACGGCCGCCGCAACGACGGGGCCGGCCCATGCGCCACGGCCGGCCTCGTCTAGGCCAGCGATCCGCGTGTAACCCTGAGCCCACAGCCGACACTCTTCCGTCAGGCCAGGGAAAGGCCCCATGATACGTCTCCGGCTCGGGGGTAGCCCCCATCTCGTGAGTGAACTTAGCCCTCGGTGACGGTGACTGTACGGTCTTCCTTTAGACGAGAGGCCTTGCCGCGCGTTTTGCGCAGGAAGTAGAGTTGCGCGCGGCGCACTTTGGCGTGTCTCAAGACCTCGACCTTTTCAATGTTAGGAGAATGCAAGAGAAAGGTGCGCTCTACACCGATGCCATGGGCGGCGATACGGCGCACGGTGAAGTTGGCGTTTGCCCCGCCCCTGCGCAGCCGCAAGACCACGCCCTGGAAAACCTGGATGCGCTGTCGGTCACCCTCAACGATGCGCGCATGGACGCGCACCGTGTCTCCAACACGGAGTGGGGGGATATTCTTATTAGGCTCGGGAGTAAAGGTCTCCAGTACGTCAACCATCTTGAATACCGCCTTTCGTTAAGGTCACAAAAGAAAAGTATAACATAGGCGGCATGTAATGCCAAAATCGGCGTGCTCGGTTCATCTCTCTTTGTCATTTGCCAACGAAGCGAGGAAGCGACGATCCTCCTCGCTCAATTCTGCGGATTGCAATAGCTCTGGCCGGCGGGCCAGCGTGCGGCGCAAAGCCTGTTCCCTCCGCCAGCGGGCGATCTTGGCGTGGTCGCCAGAAAGGAGCACCTCGGGCACGGATAGCCCCCTAAACACTGCGGGGCGCGTATACTGAGGATACTCAAGCAAACCGCTGGCGTGCGAGTCCTCAATTATGGCGCGCATATCGCCGAGGACGCCGGGCACGAGTCGTGTCACGGCCTCGACGATGACCATCGCGGGGATCTCGCCGCCGGAAAGCACGTAATCGCCGATGGAGATCTCATCCGTGACCACCAGCTCGCTCACCCGTTCATCCACACCCTCGTAGCGTCCGCAGATCAGCAGGATATGCCCGTAGCGCTCGTACTCGCGGGCGATACGCTGGGTGAAGAGCCGTCCTGCCGGGGTGAGCAGGATCACAGGGACCTCAATGCGCCCGGTCGCTTTCTGTCGAGCTACCAAGTCGGCGCCAAGGATGTGTTCCACGGCCAGGACGATGGGTTCCGCCTTCATCACCATACCCCCGCCGCCGGCGTAAGGGGCATCGTCGGTGACGTGATGCTTGTCGGTGGCATAGTCGCGGATGTTATGGATGTTGATCGTCACATGGCCGGCGTCGATCGCCCGCTTGACGATGCTTTCCTGGAAAACGCTGGTGAAGAGGTTCGGGAAAAGGGTCAGGATGTCAAAGCGCATGGGTTATTCCACCACCGCGGCCGGCAAACAGACTTGGACGGTCACGTCGTCCAGGTATAGCCAGGTTCGGCCACCGAGACCATCGTTGGTAGCGTTGAAGTAGAGTACCACTTGGCGACCACGCCACTCTGTGAGGTCAAAGGTCATCTGCACCCATGTCCTGTCGTTGGCTCTACCTTGCCAGAGGGTCCTCAGCGTCTCGTAAGTCAGGGGGTTCAGCAGGACGACCTCGTGTACATCGGGGGCCGGACGGCTTGCAGCCAGCCATTCAGGATGGAGCGCGCCTGTTGGCCGGAGAATGCTATGGGCCAGCACAGTCTCTTCCGTGCGTCGCCACCACCAGAACTTTAACGTCACAGAGGTGGCGTCTCTTGGCAGGGTCAAGGTCTGGCGCACGGAAGAGAAACTCTCTACATTCGCGCTCCACGGTTCTATGCCCAGGCGGGCCGCTCGGGCGCCGCTGAAGGCCATGGCGGTCGTGTAGGCACCGGGATGGGGCGTATTGCCCCATTGCCAGGCCTCATCCGTCTCAAATCCCGTGTTCCGGAGGGCCTCATAGCAGTTTGGCGGCGTGGGGTGAGGCGTAGCGGTGGGCGATGGCGTCAGCGTGGGCGTGATGGTGGACGGAAGGGTGCGCGTGGGCGTCGCCGTGATGGTCTCGGTCGGCACAGGGTAGGGGTTCTGCGTCGGGGTGCGGGTTGGGGTCGGTGTCGGCGTGGGGGCCGGACGCAGGGCCAGGGGCAGCCAAACCGGTGTGCCCTCCAAAGTGGGCACGGGCGTGTGGGTGGGTGTGGCCGTCAGAGGGACCTCCTCCACGGTGAGGTCGTACACTTGGTCACCGCCGTATGGCCCTCGGCTGCGGATCTCAATGATCGCTTTCATATCCCGATCTGCGGGCACGCGGATGAACACTTCCGAGTATGAGGCCGGCGCCTGCGCTCGGAGTTCCTCCCTTGGGGCTATGGCCTCTACCAGCATGGGGATCAACATGGTCTCTACCCCTGTGGTAGAGGCGCGATAGAGGCGCCCCGCGCCGGCAGCGAACCACACGTAATCTATGTCCCCGAAGGGGAAAAAGTTGTGGCGCTGCGTCGTGCCCACGACGATTTGGGGCGGCGTCGTCTCGTCGGGCTCGTAGGCGTCACGTAGGTCGGGGGTGGGTGTGATCGTCGGCGTGGGGATATACTCCTGCACGCTGAGCTGATAGGTATAACTGGGGCCGTATGGCCCGCGGCTGTTCACGACGACGAGGACCGTCACGTCAGGCCCTAGAGGGGTCATGAACTCAACAAACGAGCTGAGATCGCCGGGCTGGCGGTCGTCATTGTAGAGCGGATCAGGTATGCCGGGGACGGTGACGGTCAGCTCGGTGTCTACGCCTGGAGCGAGGTTTGAGGTATACACGCGATAGGCATGCCCGGCCTTGGCCAGGAAGGTTTCCTGATCCATATCGCCCCAGGGACAAAAGGTGTGATTCTGCGTCTCGCCCACGCCGATGGCGTTGGGGATCACATCGTCCGGCTCATAAGGGTCTTCGCAGGGGGTGGGTGTGGGCGATGGGGTGAGCGTGCTGGTCGCGGTGGGCGTATCGGCGGTGGCCAAGGACCTCTGATAGGGTCTGGGCGTGTCTCTCGGCGGCATGTGCCAGAAGGAGAGGGTTGTGGAAGCCGCACTTGGCCCGTTAACGGGGAATAAAGGCATCACCGCCTCGGCCGGCAGGATCAAGAGCAAAGCACACAGAGCCGCCATCACCGCGATGCAGATCGTGAGCCGGATGCTCATATGGATCACCAGTTGGGCGCACTAGGGAAGCGATCTTCCGCACCGTATCCCCGCCGCCACGCTCCCTTGAGCAGGCCGGTTAGTGGATGACCGATTTGGGGGTCGCTTCCAGGCGAATCACCTGGATGTTTTTGGGATCGAGCATCTCGCCGGCTTGAGGGCGAACGACGTTCTTCCAGTAATCGCTCTCATAGACTGCTTTGTAGAGTTGCTCGCGCTCCTCTTCGCTCTCAAAACGGCGTATCCAGACGTAAAGGTCCGGGTCTTCCTGGGCGACGAAGCTACCCACGATGACCATCCCCTTGGAAACCTGGAAGGGGATGATCACCTCTTCCATGAATTTGACCCATCTCTCGCGTTGCCCAGGGTTAAGGCGATACTGTCGGAGCTCAAAGAACATGTTACCTCCATTCTCATGGTAATGGCAAGCCCAAGAGATGCCGCCGCACTAAATCCAATGCCAGGTGGATCAGCCAACCGCGACCGCTGGGGCCGGAGCGCCCTCGGGCGGGTTGTCCATGGAGGAGACGGCCATCTTTCACGGCCAAGCTGAAGTAGACCGGTGGCGCATCCGGCACACCCGGATCTACAGGCCCGATGATGGCCAGCCCCAAGTCGGCATGGGAGGCGTGCCGCACGGCCTGGGCGCTTAGGTCGGCCATCTCCTGGCTGGGGAAACCGAGTTGGTTGACTGTCTCGGCGCTCAGGTCCAACAGGCCTTGCAGAACCTGAACGTTGGAGGCGATCATGGCCCCGGCGAAAGCTGCCGATCCCTGGGAACTGCCGATCAGCCGCTGCGCCAACTCGCCCTGAGTGGCCGTCTCGACCACCGCCAGGCGCAACCCTCGGGCGGCGAGCAGCTCGGTGACCACGTCGCTCAGGGTTTGCTGATCCACACCAAAGATATACTCTCCGAGGCGTTCACGTAGCTCTCGCTCTATCGGGGCAATGAGCGCATCGGCCTCTGCCTCGCTATCCGCCTTGGCGGTAATGCGCACGTCGGTCTGGCCGGGGTGTGCAGCCGTGCCCACAGTGGGGTTGGAGAGCTGCATCAAATCGGCGATCTTGGAGCCGATGACGCTTTCCCCGATGCCGCAAGTGCGCAGGACGCGGCTCTTGATAATCCCCTTGAGGTTGAAACGCCGCCGAAGGTAGGGCAAGACCTCATGTTCCATCAGGTACTGCATCTCATGGGGCACGCCGGGTAGACAGATGATCACCCGACCATTGTGTTCCACGGCAAAGGCCGGCGCCGTGCCCACAGGATTGTGGATGACTTGAGCTCCTGCCGGCAAGCAGGCCTGTTTGCGGTTGTTCTCCGTCATCTTGAAGCCGCGCCGGGCGAAGAAACAGGCGATCTCCTCAACCAGGGCCTCGTCTAGTACCAGCTCGCGGTCGGTGGCAGCGGCTACGGCCTCGCGGGTCACGTCGTCTACGGTGGGGCCGAGCCCTCCGGTGGTGATGAGCACGTCAGAGCGTTGGAGGCCGTGACGCAGCACCTCGGCGATGCGCTGCTGGTTATCGCCCACTGTGGAGGTATAGTAGTGGTTCAGACCGATCTTGGTTAGCTGTTGGGCGATCCAGGCTGAATTCGTGTCCACGATCTCGCCCAATAGCAGCTCGGTGCCGATGGCAATGATTTCCGCTTGCAAGGTATTGATCTCCTAAAGGTATCTTTTCAATCCGCGAGCGCGCAGCTCTTTGACTAGGGCGCTCACGTCCTGAGCACGGCTTTTGGGTAAAACGAGAAGGGCATCGCCCGTATCTACCACGATCATGTCCTTGAGGCCGACCGTGGCGATCAAGCGTCCCGCGCTGTAGATCAATGAGCCGGAGGTATCCAGGCCAAGGTGGTGCCCTTCTCCCACGAGCACATTATCTTGGCTATCATGAGGCAAGATGTCAAATAAGCTGGCCCAACTGCCGACATCGCTCCAACCCAAATCACAAGGGATGACCGCTACGTCCGAGGCTCGTTCCATGATGCCGACGTCAATCGTCAAGGGCGTGATATCCTCCCAGATACGCCGTGACGCTTCGGCTGCAGGAGCATCCGCCATTTCAACGATTTCCTCTAATTGAGCGTGTAGCTTGGGTTGTAACCGCTTGAACTCGCCCAGGATGCGCTCCAAGGTCCAGGCGAAGTAGCCGGTGTTCCAATAAAAACGCCCGCTGGCCACGAACTCCCTGGCGCGTTCCAAGGGCGGCTTTTCGGTGAAGCGGATGACGTGGTAGACCTCTAACTCTTGTTCGCGTCTTAGAAGGGCGCCACGTTCAATGTAGCCAAACCCGGTCTCGGGCGCGTTGGGGATGATGCCGACGGTTACGATGTGGCCGCGACGGGCCGTGTTCACAGCAGCCAACAGGGCCTGACGGAAGCGCTCCTCTTGGGCGACGCGGTGATCGGCATGAAGTGAGATCATGACGCTTTGTGCGGGATGATTCTGGCCCAGCCTCATGGCCGCTAAACCCAGGCAAGGCGCGGTGCCCTTAGGGGAGGGCTCAATGAAGATGTTCTCCGGCGGTATCTGGGGCAGTTGCTCGTGGATTAGCGCCGCATGATCCGGCCCGGTGAGGATATAGAGCCGCTCCGGAGGCACGAGAGGGAGAACGCGATCGACGGTCTGTTGTAGCATGGAGCGCTCGCCAACGAGATTCAGCAATTGCTTGGGCCGGTCTTGGCGGCTCAGTGGCCACAAGCGGGTGCCGCTGCCGCCGGCCAGGATGGTGACATGGACATCGCTCAGATCCAGATCGTTCATGGGGAGAAACCGCTCTCCTCTCTTGGGATGCGAGGAAACCAAACGATGAGATCGCGGAATCCACTGTCTCATTGGCCTAATGGGCCAGGACGTAACTCATGTTATCCACCCGTCGTACCATGCCCTTCAACTCCATCATACAGAGAGTGCTGGAGACGGTGGCCGTGGGCAAGCCGGAACTGCGCACCAGCTCATCCAGGTGAATCGGCTCTGTGCCCACGTAGGCCAATAGCGCCCGTTCGGTGGGCGTCTCGGGAACCACTTCGCGCACCTCGCTTTGTTGGGCTGCCATCGTTAGGTTCAGCTCCTCCAGGATATCCTGAACCGAGGTGACCAGCTTGGCTTCCCCGCGCTGGATCAGGGCGTTTGTGCCCATGCTGGCACGGTTGTAAATATTGCCCGGCACGGCAAAGGTCTCTCGGCCCTGTTCCAGGGCAAACCGCAGCGTGATGAGCGCGCCACTATCGGGAGCGGCCTCAACGACCAGCGTGCCCAAGGAGAGCCCGCTGATGATGCGGTTGCGCGGTGGAAAGTTGTTCGCCTCCGGCTTGGTGCCCAAGGGATAGTCCGAGATCAGCGCGCCGGAGCAGGCAATGCGCTCTGCCAGCTCACGGTGTGCCGAGGGATAGATGGTATCCAAGCCGCAGCCTAGGACGGCCAGGGTGCGTCCGCCGGCATCTAGGGCAGCGCGATGGGCGATGCCGTCAATGCCTAGCGCCAAGCCACTGACGACGGTTACGCCGTTCTCGGCTAAACCCCAGGCTAAACGCCGGGCCACCTCTTTGCCGTAGGCGCTGGCGTGCCGTGTGCCCACGACCGCCACGGCCCATTCGTCGGCCGGGGTGATCTCGCCGCGAACATAGAGAACAGGAGGGGGCTGGGCGATGTTCTTAAGCAAGGGAGGGTAGTTCTCACTCTCCCAGGTGAGGAGCTGTAGGCCTTGGGCATGAACCTTGGCCAACTCGGCGTCCAGATCGAGCCGGGAGCGCAGGTAAAGCAACCGCTCAACGGCATCTTGGGGCAATCCCGCGGCCCTAAGCGAGGTGGAATCGGCATGCCAAGCTTGCTCCAAGTCGCCAAAATAGGTGAGCAAGGCGTTCAAGCGCACAGGGCCGATGCGGGGGATTAAATTGAAGCCAAGCCAGTAGCGGATGTCGCTCATCGCCAGGCTCCTCAGATCAAAAGATGGGCCTCAATCAGCGTAGCCCGTCAAGGAGCTTGACCACCATGATCCCTGCCTCCGGGTCTACGCGGAGGATAACCTGTTTGATGGCCGGAAGCAAGATCTCGCCCTCGCTGCCTTGGACCACGTAGACGTCATTAGCTCCAGTGGTCAAGATCTCGGTTACGCGCCCTAGAGTCTCGCCCTCGTCGGTGATGACGTTAAGCCCTTCAATCTGATGGTAGTAATACTCATCCTCACCCAAGGGAAGGGCCTCTTTCAGCACGTAAACCGGAGCGCCGGGCCAGCGCTCGGCAGCGTTGCGATCCTCAATGCCGCTCAGGCGCAAGAGCAATTGGCCCGCCATCAGGCGCGCGCGCTTGACCTCAAAGCGCACCAGGTCATCGCCCAGGTAGACTTCGCGCAAGGCCTCCAGTTGCTCTGCATCTGTAAGGTTGACCCATACCTTGAGTTCTCCTCGGACGCCCCGAGGCGCGCGTACCTGGCCGATGAGCAAGTACTTTTGGTGTAAATCCTGAGGGGACACCGGGCTCATACGATTGTGCGGGCACTAAACGCCGGCTTTGTTGGAGCGCCACCCGCCATTTTGAGCGAGCGACCCATCAGACGATCTCCAGGATAGCCCGACGCGTTCCCTTGACAGCGCTGGCTACATGTAATAGAGAACGTATGGCGTTCGCCACACGGCCATTCCGGCCGATGACCCATCCTTTGTCCTCAGGGGCAACGCGCAACTTAAGGATGATGGCCTGGCTGCCGCGAAGCTGGGTCACTTCAACGGCGTTGGGGTTATCTACCAAGGATTTGGCAATATACTCCACAAGCTCTCGCATCTTGGCCTTTGGGGGTTATACGGTCTCGGCGGTGGGCGCTGTCTCCGACTGCGCCTTGGCCAGTTTGTCCAGGATGCCCATGTTCTTGAGCATTCGCGCCACAGGCTCCGTGGGCTGGGCGCCCTGCCTTAACCAGTACAATGCCCGCTCCTCCTTGATGGCCACAGTTGGTGGATCGGTGCGTGGGTTATAGTTGCCGATGATCTCAATGAAACGTCCATCACGCGGCGACCGCGAGTTGGCCACCACGATGCGGTAGCTGGGCTGGTTTTTTGCACCTACACGTGACAATCGGATTTTGACCATACTCTACACATCACCCTTCTGAGTTCTTGGATATCCAGTATACACCGGAAACGGTTTCAACGCTAACCGAACAAGGACATGATGCCACGCATGCGCCCACTCTGCATTTGCTTCATCATTTGCTGCATCTGAGTGAACTGGCGCAATAGTTGATTGACCTCTTGGACGGAGGTGCCGCTACCCCGGGCGATGCGTCGCTTACGGCTCGCGTTCAAGATCTTGGGGTTACGGCGTTCCTCGGGGGTCATGGAGTTGATGATCGCCTCTGCGACTTTGAGGCCCCTATCGGTGGCCTCGGCGGGCAACTGCTTGGCCAATTGCTGTAGGCCGGGGATCATGCTCATCAACTCGGAGAGCGGGCCCATCTTCTTGATGGTATGAAGCTGCTCGATAAAGTCCTCCAAGGTAAAGCTGGCGGTGCGCAGCTTTTCTTCCATCTTTTTGGCCTGCTCCTGGGTTATGGCCGATTCGGCGCGTTCGATAAGCGTCAGCACATCGCCCATTCCTAGGATGCGCGAGGCCAACCGGTCGGGGTGAAATGCCTCCAAGTCCGACGGCTTCTCTCCCACGCCCATGAACTTGATGGGCACGCCCGTTACGGCGCGGATGGAAAGCGCTGCGCCCCCTCTTGCGTCGCCGTCTACTTTCGTCAAGATCAGGCCCGTCAGGCCGACGCGTTGGTGGAATGCCTCTGCGACTGAGACGGCCTCTTGTCCGGTCATGGCGTCAACGACTAGGAGCACCTCGTTCGGCTCAACGGCCTTGCGGATTTGCTCCAGTTCCGCCATCATCTCCTCGTCGATCTGCAAGCGGCCCGCTGTATCGAGCAGGACGACGTCAAAACCCTCCCGTTTGGCGCGTTTCACGGCATTCGCGCAGATCGTCGGTGGGGCAACGCGATCCCCCTCGCTATGGACCGGGACGTTAATCTGTCGCCCCAGAGTCTCTAACTGGGTAATAGCCGCGGGGCGGTAGATATCGGCGGCTACGAGCAAAGGCCGATGACCGTTATTACGCAAATGGACGGCAAGCTTGGCCGCCATACTGGTCTTACCTGAGCCTTGTAAGCCCACGAGCATCAACACGGCGGGAGGCTCTCCGCTCAGGTTGAGTTTGACCGGCTCCCCCAGGAGAGCCACGAGTTCTTCGTGCACGATCTTGATGATCGTTTGAGTCGGCGTCAGTGACCGGGCCACCTCTGTCCCCACGGCCCGATCACCGATGCGTTTGACGAAATCCTTGACGACACGGTAGTTGACGTCGGCCTCTAGCAAGGCAAGGCGCACCTCGCGGAGCGTCTCCGTAACGTCCGCTTCCGAGAGGCGCCCTTTTCTGGCAAGCTTTCGGAAGGTCTCCTGGATTTTGTCTGCAAGGGAGTCGAACATACTCGCGATTCGCTGTGTGCTTTACGAATAACGGCACTATTCTACAGGGAGAATCAAGATCCGTCAAAAGCGCTTCTTCCTCAGGCGGAGGAGTCAGGGAGTTTTGACAGGTGCCGCCATGAGGTTATAATAGTTTTCTAATTGAATCCATGCAAAGGTCGTCTGTGGCCCGGATGCCTTGACGATAATGGGGGAAGTCCGGTGTAAGTCCGGCGCTGTCCCGCAACTGTATTCTCGGTGCTTTGCCGAGAGAGCCAGGTTACCCGCCTTTGCTGTTCGCTCCGATGGCCTTCGAGAGAGAGGATCAGGAGGATTGAGGGCTCTTGCCTCCTCGGGGCAGGGGCCTTTTCATTGTCATGCAACCGCGAGGAGGGAGATACGGTGTCCAAAGCGGGGGAGGGCGAGCCCCTCAACCAGATGGGTTTGGTTCAAGTGTATACCGGTGATGGGAAGGGCAAAACGACGGCTGCCCTGGGGTTGGCCTTGCGAGCGGCAGGTTGGGGGTATCGCGTCTTCATCGGGCAGTTCATGAAGGGGCAGGATTGTGGGGAGCTCCATAGCCTTGCCCGCCTCGCCCCTCTTGTGACCATTGAACAGTTCGGCCAGCCGGATCTCCACTGGCTGGGCGAGCCCTCCCCTCAAGATGTTGCCCTGGCTCAACGCGGCCTGGAGCGCATCCGCGAGATATTGGCCGGTGGGGCCTATCACATGGTCATCATGGACGAGATTTGCATTGCCCTCCATTTCAAACTGGTGCGGGTTGAGGACGTTCTGGAGATCATTGAACGCCGCCCTGCGGGAGTGGAGCTCGTCCTGACCGGACGCCGTGCCCCACAGGCCCTCCTGGATAAGGCCGACCTGGTGACCGAGATGGTGGAAGTGAAACACCCCTATCAACGGGGGGTGATGGCGAGACGAGGCATAGAAAGCTGATGGAGCGCCAGCCGTATTTCGAATATGCCTCTGGCTATCGTCAAGCGGAGCCTGTTTGCACCCTTGCTTGGCTTATTTGGGGGCTGAGCGCCGCCGTGGTCACGCTCCTGATTCGTAATCCGCTTTACCTGGCGATCATCGCCCTGGCGAGTTGGTTCGTTTATCTCGCCGTGGGGCGTGGGTCTAGCCTGGCGCAGAGTTGGGGCGGGCTGATCAAGCTGGGGGCTGTGATTTGGCTGTTCGCCGTCCCTTTCAATGCGTTGATGCTCCACCAAGGGGAGCACGTGCTCTTTCGTTTGCCCCTCACTTGGCCGCTGGTCGGAGGAGCCATCACCCTAGAGGCCGTCCTTTATGGCTTGACCTCAGGATTCGCCCTCTGGGTGCTCCTATTGGTCTTTAGCAGCTTTAACGTGGCTGTGGATGCTTCGCAGTTGCTGCGGCTCCTGCCCCCCTTTCTTTATCAGGCGGGTGTAGTGACCTCTATTGCCCTCACGTTCATCCCCCAAATGCTCGTCAGCGCTAAGGAGATCCGTGAAGCACAGCAAGTGCGCGGCCATCGCTTTCGCAGTTGGCGCGACTTTTTGCCTTTGGTGGTTCCGCTGCTTACCACGGGCCTGGAGCGCGCCATCCAACTGGCCGAGTCTATGGAGTCACGAGGGTTCGGAGGGCAGCTCACCGGCTTGAGCCCGCGACAGGCGAACGGGTTGCGCTTCGCTATGCTCTTGGGTTTGGCGTTGCTTTTGTGTGGCCTCTTTTTGCGCACCTATTGGGCCAGCGCTCCCTTGGTGGGGACTTGGGTGATGATCGTTGCCGGGTTGTTGCTAGGCTATGTCTTTTACTTGTTTGGGCGCGGCGTGCGGCGCAGCCACTATCGGCGTACCCGTTGGAGTAGGGCGGATACGCTGGTCGCGTTGGCCAGCGCGGTGGTATTGGGGGGCGTGTTATTCGTGCGCGCCAGAGAGCGTTTGGCATTGGCCTATTACCCTTTCCCGCCTTATGGATTTGTGCCGGCGTTTAACCCCTGGATCGGCTCATTGCTGATCCTGCTGGCCTTGCCGGGTTTCTGGGGCCTGTGGGATCAAATCCGTGCCGAGCCGATGCTTACTAGGC
Source organism: Anaerolineae bacterium (assembly GCA_034436315.1). GTDB lineage: Bacteria > Chloroflexota > Anaerolineae > UBA1429 > UBA1429 > DAOTVR01. Next base: position 377 of record DAOTVR010000229.1, on the reverse strand, counting down.
CGAGGAAGAAGGATGTCCTATGATCACCTTTGAGCATGTCACCTACACCTATCCCGGTGCTCAGCGTCCGGTGTTGAAGGATCTCAATCTGGAGATCGCCGATGGCGAGTTCGTGCTCGTAGTAGGCAAATCAGGGGCCGGCAAATCCACGTTGTTGCGCTGCATCAACGGGTTGGTACCTCATTTTTACGGCGGTACGATCTCGGGGACCATTCGCGTCCAGGGGTTGGATCCAGTGCGCTGCCAGCCTCGGGGCATGAGCACTACCGTTGGTTTTGTCTTTCAGGATCCCGAGGCGCAGTTTGTGGTGGACACGGTTGAGGCTGAGCTGGCCTTTGCGATGGAGAACCATGCCCTGCCGCAGGCCACGATGCGCA
>DAOTVR010000228.1:0-11354 GCA_034436315.1 Anaerolineae bacterium | reverse complement strand
CCGCCATATGCATTTCTCCTTCAGCCAGTTTAACCGTTAGGCATGGAACCATGAATGCCAAACTTTGTCAAGGCGACGCGGGATATTTTGGCCTGGAACGGACTTGAAGTCAACCCGTTTGCTACATTAGGTTGGCAGTCCACCCGGGGGCAAAACGCCTCATGTCCTCACGCAAGGCAAGGAGGGCCAGGTCTCGCGCCTTAGCCTCCAGCATAATGTCAAAAGGCCCCAGATCCTTAGCTATCTCCAGGAAAGCCAGGAATTCAAAGGGGTTCACGAAATCGCTGTGCTCCGTCCAGGTGGGCAACTTGACGCGCGATGAGCCTTCTAGAGGACGCATCTCGGTGCGAGGAGTGCTAAAGTGGATCTTGGGCCTCACGCCATCAGCCCAGGTCTGCAAGGATGCCTTCAGGGCCTCTCGTAAAGGGATACCTTGGGGATTAAGCACCAGATGGTGAAGGTTATCAAACACCAAGCGCACGCCACAGGCTTGATGGATGGCTTTTACCTCAGCGTAGCTGAAGCGATGATCATCGTTCTCTAAGGCCAAGCGGCGCGTCACCGCTTCCGGTAGTGCCTCGTAACGACGAATAAAACGCTCCATGGAGGCGGCTAGATTATCATAGACACCGCCCACGTGGACGACGATCACCGCCTCGGGGCCTAGGTTCATGGCGTCTAGCATGGCAGCCTGGGCTTCAAGGCGAGCCACCGATTGGGCCGCCTGGTCCTCATTTAACGCGTTGAGCACGACGCTACTATAGGGGTGAAAAGATAGGCGCACATCGCACTCTCGGGCGAGCGCCCCAACGGCGGATAGCTCCTGGGCGCATTCGTCTATCTGGCTCCACCAAGGCCGGTCCCCATCGGACTGAGGAGCTAATCCCGAATGCATGCGATACATGCGGATGCGGTTTTCCCGCAAGTAAAGGAGGATGTCGCGTAAGTAGGCCAAACCGGTGCTTAGATGCGGAGGCCGCCAACGATGAGCGTCATAGGCGGGGAGGTTAGGGCTACCCAATACGCGAACCGAGAATCCCAGGCGCATTTCGCTCCTAAGAAGACCAGCCCGAGCGATGATTCGGGCTGGTCCAATTGAACCACAACATAGCTCAGAGTCAGCGGCTGGGCTACGGGCCGCCCGTCACGATGACTTCCCCAAAGCGGCCATAGTTCGTCGCCAGGATGGAGAAGTCAAAGATGTCGATCTGTCGGGAATTGTTAAAGTCGGCACGGGAATCGTACCCGGGGTCAGGCCAGCTCGTCCCATAGGCTGTAGCCAGGATGCTGAAATCAAATATGTCTATGTTCCCATCCAAGTTCGCATCCCCATCCACGATAAGCCCCAGGTTCGCCGTATTGATCCCGACATGGATGGGGAAGCTCTGACGCACGTTCCAAAGGCTGTGCTCATCGCGCACTTTGACGTCATAGGTGCCGCTTAGGATATGGGTCACCGTGAACGTGCCGCTCTGATCGCACACGGTGGAGAACTCGTACAGCGGTACAGTCCCCCCTGGGGCAAAGAGGGCCAGCGTCAAAGGGCAGCTCCAGTCGGCGGTGGCTCGCCCCTGGAAGCTCACCTGCCCTACGAGCGTGCCGTTTTGAAACACGGAGATATCGCCGTCGGTCGTCGTCGCAGAGATCTCCAGGCCATAAGGGTCGCTGAGCAGCGCGGAGACAAAATGCACCGGCGAGATGCCCCAGGCCAGAGCCTCAAAAGTGATACTACACAAAGTACCCTCACCATGACGTGCCGAACGCGGATCGATCTGCGCGACAGCGACATCGATCGTGCCGGCGACGTTATCGGCCAAGTTTTGGGCTATATAATCAGGGTAGGGGAATCCACCTAGGGCGACCTCAACCGTGCCAGCCGATGAGGGGTCAGCGTCCACAACGCGTACGACAGTTGGGTCAAATGTCAGGTGCACCTCCGCACCGTAAAGGTTAGTGACGCCGAGGATACGGATATCCACCGTCGTGGTCATACCGATGCTGGTCATGTAACTATGAGCAGGCGAAACCACCACCCGCGGCCCTGTCGGCGTCTGGGTGGGCGTGGCCGTGCGCGTCGGGGTGTTGGTACGGGTTGGGGTTGCGGTGCGAGTCGGCGTGCGCGTCACGGTGCCCGTTACAGTGCGAGTGGGCGTGGTCGTGCGGGTAGGCGTGCGCGTCGGAGTGGTCGTCGTGTTCAGGACGACGATCGTGCCATCGCTCGTCCCCACACTCAAACCAGCGCCCAGAGGATCGGTGAGGATCGCCTCAGTGAACGCTAAAGGGCTCGTTCCCGAAGCTACGCCTACGAAGGTGATCTCCACCAGGGTACCCGAGCCATCGTACCGATCGCCTGCTTCCGTGAGGAAGGCGAGCACGTCAATAGAGCCCTCCCCGTTGTCCGCCACGTTCTGGTAAATGGCCCATCTGGGATCGGCGAGGATCGTGCCTAAACCCACCTGTGTGCCGGGCTGCGAGGGATCCGCGTCCACTATGCTGATCTTTTCGGGATCAAAGGTCATCTGCAATTGTAGCCCATGGAGATTCGCGACGTTCTCGGCCCTGATAGCGACAGAGCCTACTTCACCCAGGCTCACCTGGACCGTGGCCGGATAAGCCGTTATCACAGCACTAAGAGAGCCCGGGCGCGCTCCCCACGAGGCAAAGCCCGGAAACAACACACTGATGGCCAGTAATACAGCCAACACCAATCCCAGCCGCTTATGGAAGGGCTCGGCCACACAACAAGCCGGCTCATGATGTCGTAACTCTCTCATCATCTTTTGCCCTTCTGCCCAACTTAAAACGGCTACTACCACAAGCGCTTTTGCAGACCACGCTTTCGCGACTCGAGCACTGAGGATCTAGTCCGTTTTTCGCCCGCACCGTTTAGGGCGTCGTGTATCGCACGACCAACTTGGGCGAGTAGCTGTAACCCCACCAATACTCCGAGCTGGCGAAAGAGTACTCTACAGAAGTCGAGCCGTCTCCCTTCAGGATCACCCCTCGGTTACTACTGGGATTCGCCGCCCAAGTCCGTACCAGGCTGGTCACATCCCATTCGTGCCAAGCCCCCACCGCATTCACCACGCGGGACGCTACGGCAGCCTCGGCGCGATCTACGCCCACCAGATTACAGCCGGGAGCCCCCCACGGGACCGATGAGGCGGCCAAGTTCCAGGTCGCTTGGTTCTCTACCCAAGAACGCAACACCTGGTAAACGCTGATAGTCAAGGCGTTGGGGTTACTACGGTCAAGGGCATACAGCCCCAGTTTAGCTTCTTGGATCGTCACGCCCGCAGGCAGAGCGGAGAGGTCAAAGCGTAACAGAGCGGAGCGCACATCGCCTTGACGAACAAGCAAGGACAAATTGCCGCCAAAATTGCTCGTCGGATCCCAGGCGCTGATGTGCGTATCCGTCACTCCCGAGTAACCAAGGTAACCCTGCTGGAAGATCATCTCGTTTCCAGCCCTGGTCGCCGTAGGCGTGACCGTAGCCGTGGGCGCAGGTCCGGTTACCGTCGGGCCAGGGGTGTTGGTGGGCACAAGTGTGCCCCAGACATATTGGATCACCAGCTTAGGCCGTAGATTCGCCAGGCTATATTCAGAGCTCCAGAAACTCATTTCCAACGTGTTACCCGTGGCGATCAACAGGACGCCGTTGTTCGCTCGTCTACCATCCACCCACGCTTGCACCAAACTGGTCACATCAAAGTCATACCAGGTATTGGTCGCCGACACGAGGCGAGAGTCACTCGGTGCCTCATCGCGGTCGGTTAACGTATCGTCAGCTCCCGGCGCACCCCAATTCTCACCTGAGCTAGCCCTCTGCCAGGTCGTTTCCATCTCCACCCAAGATCGCTTGAGGCCATAAACCGAAACCGTCATACTAGTAGCATGGCTCTTGTAATGGCTGGTATACAACCACAGGCGAGCATCAACGATCGTCACCCCTGCAGGAATGCAGGAGACATCAAAGTAGATCAAAGGACGCTTTACACCTGTGGTGCGAATGGAGAGCGCCCCCCCATGCCCGTAATTCGTGGTTGGCTGCCATGCGTCTAGGAAACTATCAACACACCCTTCGTATTCGCCTTCCTTATACTGCAGGACCACGATGATCGGTGTAGGGGTAATGGTCGGCGTATTCGTCGGCAAACCGGTGATACTGGGCGTCGGGCTGATGGTGGGTGACGGGCTTGGTGTGTGGGTTGGCGTGGGCTGCAAGATCTCACAGATGACCAAACTCACATCATCTATAAAGAAGCTGGTCGGGAACTCGCCATTGGTAGTAGCCTCAAAGCAAATGCGAATCGTCTGTCCTTTATAGGCACTCAGGTCAAACGAGGCCTCCTGCCAGGATCCGCTCACCGCGCCATCGTCGATCGTCATCAGGGTCTCTAAGAGGGCGCCACCGGCATCGCGAATGCAGACCTGCATGAAATCAAAGGGATGAGTCGTTTCCTGAGTGATCATGCCCCACCAGAACCCTAGGGTGACCTGCGTCACCTCTTCTGGCGCCGTGTGTGAGGGTATGGTCACCTGCTGATAAAGAGTGTCGGCCGCATTATTGTAGCCGCCGAGCCAGGCACTAGATGTGCCGGTGCGGTGCTCCAAGGACGTGTAGCTTGTACCGCCGCCTCGCACCCAAGGGGGAGCCTCATCGCCGGATAGGCTCTCAAAGCCACCATTGACGATCCGGTCAGCACAAACCGGCGTCGGCGTCACGAGGACTCCCGTGGGGGTATCAGTCGGCGCCGACGTACGAGTTGGCGTCGGCAAGGTGCCTGTGGGAGTCGGCGCGGCTGTGGGCGTGTGGGTGGTAGGCGAGGGCCCAGGAGAGGGCGTATAAGTGGAAGTCGGCGTCACTCCCGGTGGCAAAGTCGGCGTAGGCGTAGGTGTACTACCCTGCACGGTGATATTGACCCGGCTATCGCGGTAAGTGGCCGAAATACTGGTGCCGTCGCGTTCGCAAAGCACCACTTCCACGAAAGCCATCACTCCTTGCCCCTGTGCTACTCCCTGAAGCGAGATCGTAGCGATGATCCCCCCACCATCCTTGCCGTGGTCGCTGCCGGTTATGGTGTGAATGTATTCAATCTGGCCGTTGGTGTTGTCGGCGCTATTCTGAATCGTATAGGAATGAAAGCCGCTGAAGATATCGCCATCGCGAATCTGCACGCCGGGGACACCGGGGTCGGCATCAACGACCTGGGCCAGGCTGTTGGGAAAGGAGATGCGTATTTCCAGTGCGTACAGGCCCTCCACATTCTCGACCATCAGATTGACATCGCGGATAGCCCCTACGCCGATCTCAATGGGATCGGGCGAGAAATAGACGTTCGGCATCAGAGAAGCGGACAGGACCTGGGCCCCGCCTTTCTCAAGAGGTGCCGCGACCACACCGGAGAAGAGCAACGTGAACACCAAAGCCAGGATCATCCAAGCGTTGCCTTTGACCCAGAAAGACGTGAAGCTCATTCTTCCCCCTTATCTAGGGCTTGGCATGAAGCACGAGAGGGCTGCTCATGACCCCTATGGCGCTAGCCCTTGCATCTGCGAGAAGTAGGCGGTTGAAACGGACCTCCGTGGTTCCAGCCCCCACAGCGAGCACCGAAAAAGTGGCTAATACGAGCCTTCCTTGTAAGGGTTCGGCCGGGTTGACCAAGGTCACAACCAAATCAATGGTCCCCTTTTGGTTGTCCACCCTATTAACGGCCACAAAATGCCTTCTCTCGCTCAAGACCTCACCGAGCGCTATCTGCTCACCAGAGGTTTCCGGATCGGCATCTTGCACTTGCAAGACGGCCGGATCAAATGCTAGGTGCACTTCAGCCCCATACAAGTCTACCACGTTATCCAGAACAATCTCAACTGCTAAAGGGGCTGAGCCGTCAACGGAAGAGGACTTGGCCTCCAGTGAAGCCTGCGCCAGTGACCGTCCACTTTTCTGCAAACTAGAGGTCGCCAGCGCCGTCGCCACGGCTGTTGGTGTAGCCGGTAAAGGGCTTACGGCGGCTTGCGCTGTTGGCGGCAGAGCTACCTCGGAAGCTGAGCAAGAAAGGAGGAAAAACGGCAAAACCAGAGCCAACACGACGGCTCTGGACGTCAACCTGGTAACCCAGCTCATGCCCCTTCTGGCCTCAGGTCCCCTCATAAAAAGATGCCCAATAGGGGCGTTCGCTTGAACGCCCCTATTAGGGTGAGCAGCGAGCATCTACCCTCCATCTCTGAAAGCGAGGGCACACAAACTGCAGTGCCCTCGCTCTAGCGAACTTACGGCCAAGGACTAGGCGCGATCTTCCCAAAGTTGATACCGACGAGCACCAAGTCGCGGATATCCACTACGCAATCCTCGTTGATATCGGCCAACTCGGCGTTACTGCTGCAAGGAGCACAGTAGTCGTTGTCGGGATCGTTCAGTGGGTCATCTTCCCATTCCCACTCGCGATCACCACAACGCTTGAGGAACCGCGCGCCGACAAAAGTCAGGTCCATCACGTTCACCCTGCCATCCGGCACGCCGCCGCACGTCCAAGTCGCCGTGCAGGGTGCCGTCGTGGTGACGGTATAGTTTCCACCCGCCGGGTCGCCGCCGAGCAAAGTGACGGTGTTCAATACGAGGGTGCCGGTCGGGGGAACGGTTACCAGCCTCTCCGCCTTCAGGTAGGCCCGCTTGGTGATGCGGATGGTAAAGTTCTGGCCGGAGCCAGTCGGCGGGCAGAGCGAGTAGAAACCGGACGCATCCGTCGTCGTGGTGACCACCGGCGTCGTGCCCACCAAAGCCACCACCGTGGCCCCAGAGTGATCGGAACGCCCTTGCAGGTAGGCGTACCCTTGCACACTGCGATCGTTGATCGTGATGTCGGCGGGAACCGTGTTGTGCGGGATCGGCGAGAAGCCCGGCGAGGGCGTGTTAGACAGCAGCGACCCCGTGATCTCGACTCTGGTCGAGCCGCTACCCACCGCCCGGAAACGGATGGTGTAGAGCGTGCCCGTGCCCGACTTGCCGGTGGGCTGCGCGTTCAGCGCGGCGTAGACCAGCGAGGTGCCCGCGGTGTTGCTGTAGGTGTAGTTGAAGTAGGCCCGCGGAACGAACCAGGTGCCCTCAAGGATGGACTGGATCTGCAAGATGCTCGGATCAAACTTGACCTCCACCTGATAGCCTTGCAGGTCCCACACGTCCACCACTCGGATGGGCACGTCGATCAGGTCACCACAGTATACCTCTTGTGTCGGGCTGACCACCTCTATGGCGGCGATGCGCGTTTCCGCACACCTGTAGAACGGGGCATGCACGCCGTCGTTGATCAAAGCACAGTTGGTGATGACCCCCGTACCCGTCAAGGTGATGCTCACCGCAAAGGAGACGATCACGCTATCCCCGCGAGCGATGGTTCCCGTCCAGGTTATCGGCCCACTGGGGCTCTGGTAGCCGCCACTCCCAGAGGTATAGGAGAGGCTATCCGGGATGTACTGCGTGCCGGCGGGGATGGCATCGGTGATGGTCACCGTGGCATCCTCCGTGCCGTCGTTGAGCAGGGTGATGGTGTAGGTCAAGATCCCGCCATAGCCCACCGAGGTGTTGGTCACCGTCTTGACCGAGTTGGTCAAGCGCGGCTCGGAGAGCACGGTAGTAGTCACCTCACGCCTGTAGGTCTTGCTGCCGTTTTCTACGATATTCGCCGTGTTGGTGATGATCGTACCGCTCGCCAAAGGCTGGGCGATATCCACGCTAAACGCCACGACGCCCATCGCCCCAGCCCCCAGACTGGCCGTATAGGTGACGACCGAGCCGTTCGTAGTGCAGGTGCCCCCGCTACAGGAGAGCGAGCCTCCCACGTAAGAGGTATTGGTCGGGATCGTGTCCGTCATCATCACGCTGGCGCTCTGGTTGCCCGTGTTGGTGATGATGACCGTATAGCGTAGACGCTCACCGGGCGCCGCCACGGACTTGTCCACTTGCTTGAACGACTCGCGCAGGTTCGGCCCTTTGAGGACCGTAGTGCTCGCGCAGACGTTGAAAGGCGCCTGGAAGCCGTCATTGATGGTGGCACAGTTTTGGATCAGCGTGCAGTAAGCTACCCCTCGGCTGACCAGCGCCTGGAAGGTGATCGTCACCACCGGCGTCGAGCCCAGTGCAGGCACATAGCCGGTCCAGTGGATGCAGTTGGTCTGCGGGTTATAGCCGCCGCTCCATTGCGTCGCGCCCTCCACCCGGAACGAGCCCGAGACATAAGAGGTACAAACAGGCATGCAATCGGTAAGGATCACCGTCCCCCCTGAGCTGCCGGTGTTGATGAGCACGATCGTGTAGGTCACGATATCGCCGGCCAACACGGAGGAGGGGTTTGACTCCTTTTTGGAGGAAGTCAAACAAGGCTGCGAAACGATCGTGGTCCGCGCGTAGAGGTCCACCTCAGGCACATCGCCCTCGTAGACGTGGGCCACGTTCTCCACCACCGTGCCGTTATCGATCACCGAGTCCAGAAGCACCCGGAAGGTGATCGTCACCGGATGAGTGAGCGAGACGGTCCCCTGCCAACGGATGCCGTTGTTTTCCGTGATAGACCAGCTGGGCGAGCCGCTCACCGTATAGGAGCCAGGGATATAGGTGGTGTGCGCAGGCGCGGTATCGCTAACTACGATGGTCAGCGCGTCGGCGTGGCCGGTGTTGGTGAGCACGATGGTGTACTCCAGCACCTCACCCGGCGTGGCCGTAGCTTTATCCACCAACTTGGACGAGGTCCTCATGTCAGCAGCGTCAATGGAGAAGCGTATCACCGCGCCGGATAGGTCGGCGTTCTCGTCAACCACCTCCACCCTGACGCCATATTCCGGCGTCTTGGCGCTGTTATCCGGGGCGGAGCTTCGCCAGTAAGGATAGGAGGACCACCAATCCAGGAAATAAGGCACTGCCGGCAACCCGCCCATGGTGCGCAGGACACCCACGCTATCATGGAGTTGGTTCACATAGGTCGTGCCCGTCTTGCGGAAGGTGGCATCCTGCATCTGCACCCGCGACCGCCAGGGGACGCCGGTGGACTGTAAGAAGGGATCGGGATGCGAGTCCACCGCCAACAGGAATCCCTCGCCGGGGTGAAGCAGCACGTCGTTATCACAGAGGCGCTTATCACCCCAGGTACGATCGTAGATGGGGTTCACGTACCAGATGAGCAGGCCCGGGTTGTACTTGAAGTAATCTGCCTTGCCCGTGGTCATGTCGGTCATGTGGTACGCTTCCCGGAGGCCGATGTCAAAGCCGGCCTGATCGTTGCGCCACTCCAGCAGATAGTAATGCTCGGAGACGTAGGCCTCCATCCGCGGGAAGCGCACGCGTTGCCACTCGTAATCGCCATCACCCTGAGCCGGCCCTCCATCGGAGGTCTCGCCATCATCGCTCCATGTCGTCACATAGTCTTGAATCAAGCTAAAGTCGTCCAAGAACCAGCCCAGCTTCTTGATGTGCGGATCGCGCTCCAGACGGAAGCGGACGTCGATCGTCTGTCCTAGGTAGGCGTTCAGATTGATCGTCCTTTGCGCCCAGCCGCTGGAGGAGCCGGTGACGGTAAAGACCGTCGTGTACGCCCCACCCGAAGGGCTGGCCACCTCCACATAGCCCACATCCAGATTCGTCTCCAGGTCGTACCAATGCCAAAAACGCAGCTCGGCCGAGGTGCTGGCAGTGATCTGGAAGGTATGGCTCAGGATACTCGGCGAGGTCACATCGTTAGGATCAGGCGCCTGTTGCATATAATCGCCCGAATGTGGTGCGACATAAACCCTGGGCGTGAGCTCTATCTTGAGCGCTTTTGCTGCCAACGAGGGCGTCTCCAACTGCGCCAGGTAGATGCTCGCCGGCATATCCTGGAGGGTGACGCTGCGATAGTTCGTCAGCCACCCCAACTCAATGCGCTCCCAGGCGGTCATAGAGGCCGGCCGACTACCTAGGGGCATGCCCAGCCAGCAACCGTAGGCCATGGGATCCCAGAAGGCCGGCGAGGGCTCGCCCACATTGGCCGCATTAGTTCGTTCCCTTTGGCGCGTCCCAGGAACCTCAAGCCCTTCGGGCGGATTCCAGGTATCGGGTAGCCCAAAGAGATGGCCCATCTCGTGCACGATGGTGCCCACCGGCGAATCCTCGGCGACCACGACAAAGTTCTTCACACTGAACGTGGTAGTGGCCGCATAGGTCGTCGTAAGCGCCCCCTGGACAGACCAAACAGCGTCATCCCCAAGGGCGCCGCCGCCGGATTCCTGGCCCTTGCCCGCATGGACGATGACAAAGTAATCCAGGACATTATCCTCGGAGGCATAGTCGTCCCAACCCTCTGGCGGCGTGTAGCCGCTGGCGACCAAGCTATCGACGGCGTCTTTGACAAGCTGATACACGTCCGCCCCATCTGAGAGGTCGTTATCTACCCCGCCGGAGGGCAGGTCGTTGCCGTACGCGGCCGCATTTCCAGCAACCTGCGTCCAAGTAACTACTTGGCCCTGAGGCACCCAAGCCCCATCCGTAGCCTCGGAGATGTAGTTGGCCAAGCTCTTGAGCCCCGGCGATGTCCCGAAGAACAGGCTCTGGTAATAGCTGCGGCTAAAGTCCGAGACCCAGGTATCCGTATTGTTCTCTGAGCCGGGCTTGGGGATTCTATTGTGGGCCAAGTCGGCATAGTCAACCAGCACCACCAGGATACGCGACCGCGGCGGCGAACCATTCTGCAGCTTGGCGCCCCCGGCGCGGCTTTGGACGGCGCTATCCCGGAAGACGCCAGCGCCCAGCTTCTTGGCCAGGTACTCGCGATAGGCGGCCTCGACCGCTTTGGGGCTGGCCGCAGCGTCGAGGCCTTTGCCAACTCCGGGCAGCATGTCCTGTTGCTGCAACACGGCCATCAGATCGGGCCGAGGCGGCACATACTGCAACTCCGTAGCCCCCTGCGGCTCCTGCGCTACTGCAACTGGAGCCAGGCCAGACAAGGCCAAAGCGATCACGACCCAGATACAGAGCACCTTATACCATCGTTTCATCGATCTTCTCCTTTCTTGAGCAAAAAGCGGCGCGACGAATTCCTCTGACAAATCCATCACCCCTTTCCATCTTTAGTGAATATCCTCAGGCGCTGTGCTACGTCACTCTACGAACCCATCCTCCGATTGCGCAAGAGTAAAGGCAAGAACATATACCGTGGCGCACAAACGACCGTCTTGGTCACCGCGGCCGACTCCCATGTGGCAGGAATATTCTCCGCGCTCTTATTGTAAAGGGCACATGAGCGCTCCTCAAAGCGAATGAGGCTTGTCGCCTGGCTTTGGATTTTAGGGCGAAAGACGATGCGCCCCAGGCTCCCCGAGCCGAAGAA
>DAOTVR010000227.1:0-1766 GCA_034436315.1 Anaerolineae bacterium | reverse complement strand
CCTCCGCCGGGCGAACGTCACGCCGTTTGATCAATTCGGCTGGCGGATCGAGCGCGCCGATATCGCCTCCATCGCCTTGGTCAAGCTCAATAGCCCGGAGGCGGAGCGGTTGCTTAGACGGCGTTGTAGGCCATGATCTACAAAGCGGTTTAGGCTGGGCGGGTTCCCGAAACCCTTCCGAAGGCCGCCCTGGGGGTGGGGAGCGGTAAACGCCGACGTGGCGTTGAACAGGGCATGGGAGCCCGTCATCAGGTTTTGTGTTTTTCCAGGCGTCAGTTTGCCTTCCGAATTGCGCTCTTGGCAGCGCCGTGCCTATTTGCGCTTTCACTTGCGCCCACGTGTGTTGCGCGGTTTTCTGCGCCACTTGAACAGGCTGGAAAAGATCCTGTTCATCGGCAATCAGGCCTGGAAGCTATTGGACTGAGCCGATCGCGTGGGCTATAATGGCCTCTGGTAGAACCTAGTTCAGCCAGGAGGCCACGAATGTCACAAACTCGTCCTCTCCGGCCCGTCTCCGCGCGGGAGGAGACGCTTATCATCCCCACCTACCCCGCCCCTCCGCCCGACCCTAATCCCATGTTCCTGGATAAACGCGTCAACCAGGGCGCAAGCGGCCGGGTCTATCCCAATCCCTTCACCGATCGCGTCTCAGATGAAAAGGTGAACAAGCCCTACCGCGCCGTGTTCCTGGAGAACGAATATCTCCAGCTCATCATCTTGCCGGAGCTGGGCGGGCGCATCTTTCAGGGGCTGGACAAGACCAACGGCTTTCACTTTTTCTACCGCCAGCACGTGATCAAGCCGGCGCTGATCGGCCTATTCGGCTCCTGGATATCCGGCGGCGTGGAGTTCAACTGGCCGCAACACCATCGTCCCTCCACCTTCATGCCCGTGGATTATCTCATTGAAGAGCATCCTGATGGCAGCCGGACGGTTTGGCTCGGCGAACACGAGCCGATGGATCGCACCAAGGGCATGGTGGGCATCTGTCTCTACCCGGGGAAGGCACTTATTGAGTTTAAGGTGCGGCTCTATAACCGCACGCCCTTCGCCCAAACTTTCCTCTGGTGGGTTAACGCCGCCGTGCATGTCCACGAGCACTATCAGGTTTTCTTCCCGCCCGACGTGACCATTGTCACCGATCACTCCAAGCGGGCGATGAGTTACTTCCCCATTGCGCGCGGCCCCTATTACGGCGTGGACCTGGCGGGGGTGGACATCTCCTGGCCGAAGAACATCCCTCCGGCGGCCTCGTATTTCGTCTGGGAGTCACAGGAGGACTTTTTCGGGGGCTACGATCACCGCCGTGAGGCTGGCGTCGTGCACGTGGCCAACCACCACATCTCGCCGGGAAAAAAGATGTTCACCTGGGGTACGGCCGATTTCGCCCGCGCCTGGGAGCGCAACCTGACCGACGCCGATGGCCCCTACATTGAGCTGATGGCCGGCGTTTATACCGATAACCAGCCCGACTTTTCCTGGATTCAACCCTATGAGAGCAAGGTCTTTACCCAGGTCTGGTATCCGATCCAAAAGATCGGCCCGGCCAAGAAGGCCAACCGCCGCCTAGCCATCAACCTGGATGTCTGCAATGGGGCGGCCCGGGTGGGTGCCTATGCGCCGGAGGTACTTGAGGGCATTACGATGATCCTCGCGGCCAAGGGGCAGGAGATCTGGGCGCAAAGGGTGGACCTTGCCCCCGGCAAGCCCTTTATCCAGGAGGTCGGGCTGGCCCCGGGGATCGCCGAAGGCGACCTGCTGCTGCG
>DAOTVR010000226.1:0-2588 GCA_034436315.1 Anaerolineae bacterium | reverse complement strand
TCGCGCCAGCCCTCTAAGGAGACCGCCGGGGTCAGGTTGCCCAACTCGGCCAGGCGCGCGGCGAGCTCGTCGGTGATGAGCGTGCCGTTGGTGTACATCATGAAGAAACAATCGTTGTGCTTTTGGGCCAGCTCCAGGACCCCCTTGCCCCCCGAACGATAGGCCAAGGGCTCACCACCGGTGAGGACGAAGAAACGCGCTCCCCAGAGAGCCTTGGCCTCGCCGATGATCCGGTCTACGAGCTCCCACTCCAGCTTCTCGCTGGCCGGCCCTGCGTCGGCCCAACATCCGGGACAACGCAGGTTACAGGCCTTCCCCGGGCTGATGGTCAATAGCGCCGGCGGGTAGGTCCCGTATTGGGCGCGGAAGCGCTCGGCAGCCCGCCGATCCCCGCGGCCGAGCATCACACGGCGCACCAGGATATCCAGCAAGCCCTTCAAGGCCATGGGGCTTAGCCGATCCTCCACCAGGGCACGCTCTACGGAATGGAGGAGCGTCAACCACAATATGTCGCGCTCTTCCTCCACGCCCACCGGCAAGGGCGATGTGCGGCGGGCCCTCTTCCGATGGGCGAGGACCCCTTTCTCCACGAGTTGGACGACGGGCGCACGAAGCCATTCCGCTTTCGCCATATGCGGAGCAGCTTGAGCTAGCGCCATGAGGGCATAACCTCCGAGCCCTTGGCGCACAGGTCGAGACGTCATCGTCACAGCCATACTGCACCTCCTTATCGCTTCCTAAAGGATCAGGGCTCGTCCGATTATCGCTGGGCTCGGGGAAGGCCCTTTCTGACCTCCCCCGAGCTGGCGGTATCTTGTTCAGACGCTTCTCTCGATCAAGATCTCGGGCTCGATGATCAGCTTGGGCTTGATGGACGCAGCGATCAGGCTGTATTTCTGGGTGATCTCCAGCGCCCTGCGCACCTTGCTCCCATCATCGTTGCGCACGGTGATCTTGGGGCGAAGGATAACATGCGTGAATTCTTCCGTTTTGTCAAGATAAACTTTTTTAAAACCCTCGGCCTCGCACTCGTAGGCCACGAGATCGAGCTTGAGCCTCTCGGCCACCCACAAGAACATCATATGGATGCAGGTGTTGACTGCGGCGACGAAAGCGTCCTCCGGCGTGAGCCATCCTTCCCGGCCATGAGCATCGGGCGGCGCGCCGAACTCCATCTCCGGCCCGTTGCCGCACTTCAGGTAGCCCTTGCGCTTCCCCGTCCGCTTAACCCAGGTTTTATAGCTGGCTGCCATCTGTTCGCTCCTTTCTCACGCTCGCTCTAGCTCTTTGGCGACTTTGTCCTGCATCAGCTTGAAGTAAGCCTCGGCCGAGAGGAGCATCGCCCGGTCGCCCTCCCAGTCGGTCAGGCGCAGACGCGCCAGCCAGCCCTCGCCGTAAGGATCCTTGCTGATCAGCTCGGGATGGGCCTCCAAGGCTTTGTTAAACGCGATCACCTCCCCACTGGCCGGCGAGGTAATGTCCACAGCGGCCTTGACGCTCTCGATCGTGCCCAGGACGTCATCCTGCTCTAGAGAGGTCGCCTCAACCGGGCTGAAATAGACGATATCCCCCAGCTTGGTCTGGAAAAAGTCGGTCACCCCGACGAGGGCCTCCTCGCCCTCTACCTTGACCCAGGTGTCGTAGCCAGCGTACCAATACCCCTTGGGCACTCGCAGGGCGAACTTCTCAAACTGGAGCTCAAAGAATTCTTCAGCTTTCACTGGCGTTCCCTCCTCAAAGAGTCGTGTCAGGTGATGGCGCCCTGATAGCCCCCTGGCGGATCATCGGGCCGGGGGGCTACCGGGCGCCCCAAACGTCAGGCTGGCGGATACTTTTCGCGCAGCTCGCGAATCCGCGCTTTCACCTCCCGCCGATCGGGGAAGGTGATGGCGTCCTTATTGCAGGCATGCGTACACGATTGGCAATAGACCTGGCAATGCCAGGGGTGGGCCACATAGACCTTTTTCGTCTCCTCGTTGAAAGCGTAGACATTGTCGTGGCAGAATTTTAGGCACTCTTTGCAGCCCACGCATTTCTCGGGATCTATGGTCGGAAACCAGGGGATCAAATGACGCGGGATCCCAAGGTACAAACGGTACTTTTCTTCCAACTCTTCAAGCACTTCGGGTTGCGTGCTCATTATCTTATCTCCTTACTAGAACATCGGCGAAAAAGGGGCAGGGCGGGGGAACTCTGCGGCCGCCACCCTCTCGCGATCATCGGCGCGGGAAAAGGTTGCCGCTGACCTCCACCATGCCTGCCCCAGGCACCTCAATCAGCACCTTTCAACCGCCCTCCAAGGCTTTGGCGACCTGCTTCTTGAGGTGGCTATCCAGGAAGGCCAAGGCGCCGGCCTCATCGCGATCCAAGAGGATGCGCTGAAGCTCCAACAGCTCCTCGTCAGAAAGGATAAGGGTCAGCGCCTTTTTCATCCCTTCAGCTTCTCGTGACTTCTTCCACGGCCTTCTTGACGCGCTCGATGGCCTCGGCGGTAGTCAGGTTGCGCAGGTCCAGGGGCACGATCTGCTCCTCAAAGCTCACCCCCACCTCGGAGAGGGCGTCCTTGTACATCTTGCGCTGCATGCGCG